>DATEFT010000201.1:0-10150 GCA_035280505.1 Blastocatellia bacterium
TTTCTTCCCCGAGCTGTCGCGTTCCGATATCGGGTTTCGCGTGGTCCGCGAAATCACTCAATAGACCGTTTACGATCCGTAAAGAGAAAAAAATGAAATCTATCCTTTTAAGCTTCTGCTCCGCCCTGTTAGTCATCGCGGTCTTGACCATCGTACCGGCCTCCGCTCAACAACGGCCCTTGATTACGGAAGATGTGGAGGTCGTCAAGCCGGGGTCCGCCCGTTTCGAGTTTGGATTCGACTTGCTCCAGGATAAAGATTTTCCACTCTCGGGCCTGAACGGCGATCTGACGCGGCTCGGAGTGATTGCGATGAGGTTCGGCCTGGCCTCGAACGTCGAGGTCGAAGCCGGTGGAGTCCTCCAAAATTATCTGAGCGTCAACCGGCAGTATCAGGCGAGCAGCATCCCTCTTCAGCTCTCCCTGGCCATGAACTCCAGCAACTCGACCAACGACTTCGGAGACTTCTACCTGGCGACCAAGATCAAACTGCGTTCGGAGAGCCGCCGGGGACCGGCCCTCGGCTTCCGGTTCGGCGCGGAGCTGCCCAATTCGAACCAGGCCAAAGGAATCGGCACCAATCAGACCAACTTCTTCGCGACCACCATCGCCGGCAAGAACTTCGGCCGGCTCCACCTCTTCAGCAATCTGGGAATCGGCATTCTCTCCGCTCCCCTCGCCAACTTCACCCAGAACGACGTGCTGCTCTACGGATTGGCCGCGACCTACCGGGTCAACGACCGGTTGACCCTGGTCAGCGAGGCCAACGGCCGCCACAGCACACGCAAGAATCCCCCGATCGGCACGGAATCGGACGGTGGAGCGCGATTGGGCGCCCGCATCCGCGCGGGCGGGTTGACCTGGGACGTCGCGGGCATCAAAGGGCTCTATCGCAACAGCGCCAGCACTGGGATCACGTTCGGCGTGAGCTACGAAGCCAATCTGTTTCAGCCGGCCAAGTGATCACCGAACAACAACCAAATTTTTGAGGTGCCCCCCTCCCTCTGCCCTGAAAATTGAACTCTGAGATAATTACAATTTCGCTCTATCTGCTGGCCGGAGGAGTGATCAGCGCCACTTTGCATGGCCTGATCGGCATCGCCCAGCGGGCCATCGGCCGCCGTTTTGCGTCGGCCGCCCAGGAGAACGGCAACGGTTCGCTCTCGCTCCAGAAACTGTTCTTCGACTGGGCGCTCAAGGCGTTGCGGATCACGGTCTGGTCTCTCTACGCGGTCTACGCCCTCAATCTGGTGCTGCCGGAGACTCAGACCGAGTTCAAGAATATCCACAGTCAGGTCTGGGATCGGCTGAAACCCGCGTTGAAACAGGTTCGCGACCATGGGCTCAGCGCCGTGGTCATCATCGTGGTGACGATCTTCCTGATGCGTTTCGTCACCGCGCTGATCAAGACCGTCTTCAAACTCTACGAGCGGAGCGCCGCGGCCCTGGACCACACCGTGGCCACCAGGCGTCTGCAGACCCTGGCCGCGATCCTGCGGGGCGTGCTGCAGGCGATCATCGTCTTCATCGGGATGATGACGCTCCTGGCCAAACTGGACGTCCCGATTGCGCCGATTCTGGCCAGCGCGGGCGTGGTCGGCATTGCCGTGGGCTTCGGCGCCCAGAGCCTGATCAAAGACCTCTTCGCCGGCTTTCTGATCCTGCTCGAAGATCAATATAACATCGGCGATACGGTCAAGATCGGCGAGGCCGCGGGCACCGTCGAACAACTGACCCTGCGGGTCACCCGGATCCGCGGCATTGACGGTTCGCTGACCACGATCCCGAACGGCAGCATCACGGTCGTCTCGAATATGTCGAAAGACTGGTCGCGCGTGGTGCTGGATGTCGAGGTCAGTTACGAAGAGGACGTGGATCGGGCCATGGGGATCCTGCTCGAGATCGCGCAGGAGATGAAGAACGAATACCCGCGAGAGATCATCGAGGATCCCACGATGCAGGGGATCGACAAGATGGGGCCGACGGCCGTCACGCTGCGGCTGATGGTCAAGACCACTCCGACGAAGCACGTCGAGATCGGGCGCGAACTGCGCCGGCGCATCAAACTATCGTTCGAACGTGAAGGGATTAAGGTTCCTAATCCGCATCAACAGTTGATCCTCTCTCCTCCAGCGGGCGGCGCATTCAGTTCGCTAGAATCTCTCGCGCCAACTTCAGATCCTCCCAAGCCTCCCGCTTCTTCTCCCCCACGCGCAACAGATAGGCCGGATTGAAGGTCGGAATCAGCGCGATCTCCCGATCGTTGAGCTGCAGGGTGTATCGCTGGCCGCGCAGATCCGAGATCGTCTTCTTGGAACGCAGCAGGGTCTGGGCCGCCAGCGCGCCGAAAGCGATAATCAGGCGCGGCCCGACCGCCCAAATCTGACGCAACAGGAACGGCCGGCAGTCTTCAATCTCTTCCGGCGAAAAGATCCGCTCTCCGGGGGGCACGCATTTGATGACATTGCAGATGTAACATTCCGCTCGAGCGACGTTGATCGCCGCCAGCATCTTGGTCAACAGGACCCCGGCCTGCCCTTGAAAGGGCTGCTCGGTCTTGATGTCATCGACGCCGGGCCCCTCACCGATCAGCATCAAATCGGATCTTTCCGGTCCCATCCCGAAGACCACCGGCATGCCCGGTTTGCAGGCCCCGCAGGCATGGCTCAGCTTCAGTTCCGCCTCGATCTTCGCCAGCGAATCATCGGGCGGGATCTGAATGGATTCGGAATGAACTAATGATTCGATTGGGGAGAGGTCGCCGAAGAGGCCACCGCCTTGAGGTTCAGATTGTGGATCACTACGCTTCCGCACTTCAGCTATAACTCCAAAAGATTGCCTTGATTCAAGATACTTCCAAGGATATCAGACCGGCCGGGCGATGGCGAGGAGACAGATCCGGGCTTGAAAACTTCCTGCGCCCGATTCGGCCGGGGATTCACTTTTGGCCCTTCGCTATCTTGACACGAGGAGACGGACTAAGTAAGATTCTGCTTCGTTTTTAGGGCGTGTAGCTCAGCTGGGAGAGCGCCGCGTTCGCAATGCGGAGGTCAAGGGTTCGATCCCCTTCACGTCCATCCTAAATTCGACGACTTACGGCAAGCTTCACGGCTTGCCGTTCTGTTTTGCGCCTTTCCCGCGCCATTCGATTTTTATTACCGACCGCTGAGCAATAAGGTCTTGACAGGACTAATCAAGTTTGTAAAGATGCGCTCTTGGACGGTTGCGAGAAAGAGATTCATGAATCGGTCTCTTTCAGGTCTATTTACAATTTGAGGCGGTCTTTACTGCTTGCTCCTCAGTAGCTCAATGGCAGAGCATCCGGCTGTTAACCGGAGGGTTGTAGGTTCGAGTCCTACCTGAGGAGCCAAATCATTCAGCCAGACGTCATAGACGTCATCGACCGCGCAAACATTCTTCCCGCTTCCATCGCAATTCAATCTTCAATTATGCCGGGCAGCAGTTCGCACCGACGCGTCGCGTTCGATCTAAGCCCGGACTAAGGTTAATTTAGCCCAAGATCCCATCCAATGGGCTGGTAGAAGCCTTGCACCGAAGCCGCGCGAAGTGGCATGTTTGCGCGTTCCGCAGTCGGCCATCATGGAGCCGGTTCGGCAATGAATAGACAACCCGAGTTCAGGAGGAGGTGTAGGGTGAAAATCAAAGGATTGGTCCGAGCCTTCAACCACACCCGATCACAATTGCAGACAGGCTTGAAGCCGGAGGAGGTTGAGAGTTTCCGGCTGAAGGTGAAGACCCTCGTTCAGAATGTGGAAGAGATCTGCCGCCAGCATGGGAGCAAGCCGGATCACCTGCCGACTCCCTCGCGAATGGCCTACGCCTTCTTGAAGGAACTCGATCTCGACCACCTGCCCGTCACCCGCCCCGGTGAAAAGGTCGAGGCGCTCACCGGCCTCAAAATCAAGAATGTGGTGAAGATCGGCGAGGTTCTCGCCGAGAGATGCTGGCAGAGATTCAACTTGTTGAACACCTCGCCCGACGAACGCGACCAGCTCAAACGGGAGATCGATCATCACGTCGCCGCAATCGAAAGAGTCTGTCAACAGCAGGCGGCGACCCCGTCGGCGATGGAGGGCCCCTCGAAACAGATCTACTGCTGGCTGAAATTTCTATCGGGTGAGGGCAATCTGGCGTTACACCTGGAGGCTCTGCAGCGCGCGAAGTCCGCGGTCGAGGCCCAGGGTCTGCGCCCCGCCAGCCCCATCCACCTTCATCTGACCGGACTCGGCGCGCTCTGGCGCAAACGCCAATATCAGTCGGCAACGCTGCTCAAGGTCAACGAGGCCTTCCTGGGCGCCGATCAGAACGTCTGGCGGGCGTTGATCCACAACGCCGTCTCGGAGCGGGATCCGGAGCGGGATCGTCTGATCCGCGAGTATGCGGAATCGGACGAGTTCAGCGAACTGCTCTTTGAGATCGAGGCGTTCGCCTCACCGACTTCGCTCTCGACCCAGGGTCGGGCTCATAATCTGGAAGAGAGCTTCGATCGGGTCAACGGCTCGTATTTCGCCGGCCAAATGCCCAGACCAAACCTGGTCTGGAATCGGACCCTCACCACGCGCAAGTTCGGACATTATCAACCGGCTCGGGATACCCTCATGGTCTCGATCACGCTGGACACCCCCAGGGTGCCCGCCTATGTGATCGATTTCGTGATGTACCACGAGCTGCTCCACAAGAAGCACGGCGTGCGCGCCGTCAACGGCCGGCGCCGCGTGCACAGCGCGGTCTTCCGCGCCGACGAACAGCGGTTCGCTCATTACGACGAGGCGACCGGTTACATCAATCGCCTGGCCGCCGAACAGCGAGCCCTGGATTGATCACGCGTGAAGCTGCTGCCCCGCTCTCTTTGACACCCTAGGAAAGAGCATGGCATCATCCCTCATTCGGCATGCTAGGAGAAACACTATGGCAGCTAAAGACAAGGCCGACCTGTTGCAAGGGACCCTCGATATGCTGATCCTGAAAGCTCTTTCGCTGGGCCCGATGCACGGCTACGGAGTCGGCCAGCGGATTATGCAGATGGCCGAAGACCTGTTGAGAGTCGAAGAAGGCTCGCTCTATCCGGCGCTCTACCGGCTGGAAGAGCGCACCTGGATCGAATCCGAATGGGGCACTTCGGAGAATAACCGCCGCGCGCGTTTCTATCGGCTCACCCGTCTCGGTCGCAAACAACTTCAGGTCGAAGAGGCCAACTGGCAACGGTTCGTCCTGGCGATCGGCAAAGTGATGCAGACTACCTGACTGAAAACTTCATTAACAAAATCGGTATACAAACCGCGGAACGCGCGAAGGATCATTGATTCCGCGGATTCCGCGTCTTTCGCGATTGAAGAAAGAGAGAGCGAAGATGGAGGGAATTATCAATGGCTAAGATGTTCGACCAGGTCAAACGGATGGTGGATGGTGAGATTCCGCAGCCGCCGATCGCGCAATTAATCGGTTTCCGCATCGCCTCGGCCACTCCGGGCCATGCCGTCGTCGAGTTTGAAGCCGGCAAGACCCATGCCAATCCGATGGGCACGCTTCACGGCGGAGTCCTCTGCGACATCGCCGATGCGGCCATGGGGATAGCTTTTGCCGCCGCGCTCGGAGAGGGAGAGTCCTTCACGACGCTGGAGCTCAAAATCAACTTTCTGAAGCCGATCTGGAAGGCCAAACTGACCGCGACCGGCCGGGTCGTCAAGCACGGGCGCACCGTCGGACTGATCGAATGCGATGTCACCGACGAGCAGGGGAGCCTGGTGGCGCGTGTATCCAGCACTTGCCTGATCTTGAGAGGCGAGCAAGCGCAAGGAAGATAAACGCTGATGACGAAAATTATGCTGGTCCTTCTGGGTGGAGCGCTCGGAACCGGGTGCAGATTCGGACTCTCGAATGTCGTCAATTCCTGGCTCCAGCAGCCGACTTTTCCCTACGCCAATCTGATCATCAACGTCTCGGGTAGTTTGATCATCGGACTGCTAGCTGAACTCTTCGAGACCCGGATTCTCGTCTCCCCTACCCTTCGGGCCGCAGTCTTCACCGGTATTCTGGGAGGCTATACCACTTTTTCCGCTTTTTCGCTGGAGACCTTCTCTCTCTTGCGGAATGGCCAGGCCTGGTTGGGACTCTTAAATGCCGGCGGCAGCGTCATCCTCGGACTGACCGCCGTCTGGTTGGGAATGAGACTGGCTCATCTCTTCTGAGGCCGGAGGCCGGAGCTAGCGCGGCCCGGAAGCCTGGGGAGCGGACCGTTGCAGGGCCCATTTGAGCACGGGAGGCGTGACGAGCGTGGTCAGGATCACCATGATCACGATCGCGCCGAAAGTGGCCGTGCCGATGACCGGCTCGCTGACACCGCTGGCATTGGGTAGAGTCAGGGAGGCGCCGATTCCGGCAAAGATCAATCCGACCTCACCGCGTGGAATCATGCCCAATCCGACCGCCAGACGATCAAGGCCGCGCTCCAGAACGGCCAATGAACAGATCTGTTTGCCGATGATCGCGGCCAGGGTCAAGACTGCGGCAAAGCCCAGCAGTTCCGGTCTGGCGAAGGCGCGGAGGTCGACTTTGAGCCCCATCAGCACGAAGAAGACGGGAACCAGCAGCATACTGACCGGTTGCAGCAACTCTTCCAACCGATGTTCCCCACGATCGTGGAACGATTTGAAATGGGCTTCATCCAACACCAGTCCCGCCGCGAACGCGCCGACGATCGGCGCGAGCCCCACCAGCGATGAGATCCAGGCGAGAAGAAAACAGAAGGCCAGGGCCAGGGCCAGCAGCACTCCGCGGCTCTCCAATCGGCCGGCGTGACGAAATAGCGAGGGCACCAGATAGCGCCCGGCCGCAATCGCGCCGGCGAGAAAGATCAGGGCCTTGGCGGCAATGACCGTGATGTTGAGCAGAGAGAGCGTGGTCCCGTTCGAAGTCGCTTTGATGGCGCCGGCCACCACCGCCAGAATCAACAATCCCAGCACGTCATCGATCACGGCGGCCCCGAGAATAATCCGTGATTCTCGCGTCTGTAATCGTCCCAGGTCCTTCAACACGCGAGCCGTAATCCCGACGCTCGTCGCACAAAGGGTCGCCCCGATGAAGAGATGGCCCAGCCCGGACTCATCGGGCAGGTAGTAGGCCGCCACACCCCACCCGAGGAAAAAAGGAGCGATCACGCCCGAGATCGCGACCAGCAGCGAGGACCATCCCACTTCAGCCATCTGGCTCAGATTAGACTCCAATCCGACCTCAAAGAGCAGAATGATCACGCCGAGCTCAGCCAGCGCGCCGATGACGCCATGAGTCTTTAACGGTTCCGCAATCGTGAGACCGAAGAGCGACAGATTGCCGATGACAACCCCAGCCAGGAGTTCGCCCAGCACTGCCGGTTGTTTGAATCTTTCGAAGAGTTCTCCGCCGAGCTTGGCGGCAACCAGAATGGCGGCCATGCCGGCCAGGACCAACGGATCCAGCCCGTGCCCGGCATTCGCTGCAGCCTCATTAACCATGAATTTCTCGACCTTAGTTTCGATTGCCGCCGGGATGCTTCCCGGATCGGAGACCAATGTTAATCAAAACAGGGCCCGGACTCAAATCGATCGACTCTCAACCGGCTCGTCGGTCGAGAGCCGGAGGTCTCCGAAGGGCGGCCTCAGAACCTGGATCGCGATGCTACCCGGGGACTCTTGCGGGAGACCAGGGTCGCGGTGGGCTGATTCGAGGTATCTCCCGGCAATAGCGGCCGCTCCGGCAGAATGTAGGTCAGGTCGAGATAACGATCCTCACGAAAGACCGTCAGGCTGACGGTCGCCCCGACTGTCAGCGCTTTAAGCGCGGCGGTAATGTTCTCCGGCGTGGTCAGCGGAATCCCGTTGAGTTTGGTGATGATGTCGCCACCGATCAGATAATCGGCGTTGGCGATCGTCAATTCCAGGGCGCCGCCGCGCAGGTCGGCCTGTTCAGCGGGGCTTCCCGGTTCCACCACCTCGATCATGAAACCGACGACCAGCGGCACGCGGAGCAACGATTGAAGGGCGCCGTCGACAAATTGCCCGTGGAATCCCAGCCAGGGGCGAACGAGGCGGCCGTTAGCGACGAGTGAAGGCAAGACGTCTTTGACCAGGTTGATCGGGATGGCCAGTCCGATGTTCTGGGCGTTGGGGACCATCGCCGTCGCGATGCCGACGACCTCGCCGCGGAAATTGATCAAGGGGCCGCCGGAGTTGCCCGGATTGATCGGCGTGTCGACCTGAATCAATGGTTCATGCAGCGCAAAGGAGACGGGCGGCAGCGTCCGATTGATTGCCGAGACAATCCCGCGCGTCAGGCTCTGATCCAGCCCGAAGGGGCTGCCCAGCGCCAGCACGTCCTCTCCGACCCGGACACAGTCAGAGTCACCCAGTTTGACGACCGGCAGCGTCCCTTGCTCCAGTTTCGGAATCCGTAGGACCGCGATATCGAAGATCGGGTCGGCGCCGACGAGTTGCGCATTCAGGCTCGTGCCGTCGTGCAGCTTCACGATCAGCGATTGGCGGCCGAAGGCGACGTGGGAATTGGTGAGCACCAACCCTTCGGAATCGATGATGAAGCCGGAGCCGATCGAGCGCTCGACCCGTTCAGTGAATCGATAAGGGTTGATCGAGGTGGCGTGGATCAGGACCACGGCCGGAGCGACCCGTTCGTAGATCGCGGGCGCTCCCGCGACGTCGCTCGGCCGGCTCTCCGTTTGGGGCGGCGGACTCTGCGATCCGGCGCCGCCCGCCGAGGCGGTTCCGACCCAGATCGACAGGATCAATCCGATCGACACCACCCAGTGTAAGAAGTGAAGGCATCTTTCATAGATCATCAGTTTATTCCATCCCAGCAAAGTGTTCTGTTCGTTCCGAGTGTGCCTGTAAAAAGAAGAAAGGCTGTGATTCATCATGAATTGCAGCCTTTCCCTCTTTGGCTCCGTCTATTTGAACGGCTCTTGATCTATTCCTTGCCGAATTTTTCCGGAGGCGGCGGTCCGAATCCGCCAGGTCCGAATCCACCCGGTCCAAATCCAGGCCGACCGGGGCCCAGGGGAGGGCCTCCCACCAGATGACCGATCATCTCCACCAGCCGCTCGCTCCCGAACTTCGATTTCAGCGGCTCCAGTTGCCCGCCGTTCTTGAGCACGGCGATCACATCGATCTGGAATTTAGCCATGGTCTGCATCCGGGTCTTGGACAATTCCGCCATGCGGTTCGAGACGATGGTGGCCTGTGCCGCCGCCGCGTCGAGATCGCCGGCCAGAATCGCGTCGGTGTAAGCGGTCCGGGCGGTCTTCAACGTCTCGTCCGATTGGGCGGTATGCAGATTGGTCACCAGGGTCTTCAACTGCGTCTCCTGATCGGAGGTCAGGGCCGGCGCTCCGACCTCAACCAGCACATGTTTCAGAAATCCGAGCGGATCGGGCCGCGGCTGCTGCCGAGCCATGGCGATCGTGGTAACGACTAAAATGGTGCAGGCCAATGCCGCAGAGAATTTTACCAGCCTCTCTCTTGATCCTGTCATACGTATTACTCCTTACCTGTGAGTTGTTCGGAGCGAAAGCGCGGATCAGAACCGGCTCACGCTGTTTTGAGAAAATTGCTCTCGCTCATGAGTGCTCCTGACCGGTCCACGGAGTTCCACGTTTTCGGCCATCACGAGCTATCGCCCGGGTGGGGGGACACTGACACCCCGGCCTGCAGTGCTCTGGTCAATCGCTCTCATGGCCTCGGCCACCAAGGCGCCCGCACCCGCAGGATAGATTATGGCCAACATCGACCATGATTTGTTAAAGCTGGGGAAAAGAGTGTGTAAGGTATGTAAATTTTGAGAACCGTTTTTTTCCACCGGCTGCAGATCGAAGATCTAAGAGGGATTGGAGAAAAGATAGATAGATGGTAGTTATATCAGCATGACTAAAAAAATAACCCCCTTGATGATTCTGATTGCGGGGCCCTATCGGTCTGGAACAGACGACGATCCCAGGTTGATCGAAGAGAATGTTCAGGCGATGACTGAGATGGCGCTGCGCGTATTTCGGGCAGGACATCTCCCCGTGCTCGGTGAATGGTTCGCGCTCCCATTGATTCAGGCTGCGGGCTCGGAACGGATCGGCGATCAGGTCTTCAATGAAA
>DATEFT010000202.1:0-5759 GCA_035280505.1 Blastocatellia bacterium
GGCCATTACGCGACAAGCAGAAAACATCCAGATTCAAGCAGGATACGATGCCTCAACCAGCATGGCCCGGGCCGATCGCCGCGCCCAGGATTTGGGAGTTCAAGCCGGACAGATCAGCTCATTGGCCGGGATCAGGGCATCACAGGTTAAGGGACTGATCGACACTCGCGCCGGGTTGGCGGCAGCGCTCAAAGGAATCGAGGCCGACAAGTTATTCGGTCAGAAGAACGCGGCAATTGGCATGGACCTCACGAAGCTACTAACAAGCGTCGGGGCGGAGAAAGATGCGGAGGCCACAGGCATCTCCGCTTCCCAAAACCTCCGGCAACTCTATGCTTCGACCCGCGGACAGTACTGGAGTCTCGCGGGAGGCAAGATCGGCGCGGTGCTGCCGGATTCTTCAATAATCGGCCGGATCGGATCGGCGGCGGGAGTCGGAGTGCAGGGTTACGGCATCTCGGACGTCTATGATCGGCAGCGCCAAGTCACGACCGATGCCCTGCACGGATTCAACGGCGAAGGGATATTCAATCCGACTGGAACCAATAAAAATTCTTTCACCGCAATGGAAGGTCAATTCCGCGCATTTGATGATAACCTTAAGGGGGTTCAAGCGAACCAGCAAGTCTTTGCCGACACACGCATGCAGATCAGCAGAGAGCAGACCAATGCAGTCATTGGCGGTATCAATCAATCCGCGAACATTCAACGTGACGGTGTTTTTCAGTCCAATGAGCGACAGTTCCAGGCAAATCAGATCCGCATGGACGCGCAGATCCAGGCCCAGACCATCACGCGCGCGGCCGCGGCCGAGGTGACGCGAATCAACTTCGAAAACCGCCTCCGGCAAGCGATCTACGACGCCGCCGCCAAACTGATCGAGAAGCACTTGGAGCAACGATTTTGAAAAACAGAAACTCTCTAGCTCTACTATTCACAATCTTGGTTCTCTGCTCGTGCTCATCAAACGAGAGCAATCTATCAAACAGCTTAGCCTCGGGCAGTCCAAGCCCGGGCAGTCCAAGCCCGGGCGGGACACCTTCCGAACCCAAGATTGAGGAGGCCAAAGTTCAAGTCACCCAGGGTCAGCCTTTGGATAAGACCACACTCAGACTCACGCCGCTGATATTGCTGCAGGATTCAGAGAGCCTGTTTACCACTGCTCTCCGCGGCGATTGGGACGAACGGGACGCAATTCTGGAAAAATCGAATAAGGAAGACAAATCGGCATACAAGGTACGGATGGAGTTCGAATGGAAGAGCGTCAAGCAATTTCAGTCGGGCGATAAACAGCTACATTTCCTGGCCGACGATCAGCCCTTTGAGAGTGGCCGAGCGACTATCTTGCAAATCCCCCCTCTACAACCCAAAGGCTCTTTTTCAGCCTTGATCTCGGCGGAGATCCCGTTGAACTACCTGGAACGCATTACCATGGCCCAGCGGGTCAAGATGCAGTTGGGGGACTTCGAACTGCCGATCAATGAGACGGCACTCTCGAAATTGAGGGAGTTCACATTTCAAGCCCTGGCGATTCGCGAGGGGCAGATGGCCAAACGCCACTGACCATTATCGAAATCGAGATAGGATCAGTTACCCCCACACCAGCTTGTAGATCACGATGCCGAGCAGGCTCAGCACGGCAATCGCGATCACTCCAACGATCGCCACTACCCATTTGACCAGCCGCAGAGTCTCCTTCAGGTGTTGACTCTGAATGCCCGTCCCCTTCTCCATGAAGTGAGTCCCGGCCAGCGTCAGAAAGATGAGGTCGTCGATCCATCCGACGATCGGGATATCCGGGATCAGGTCCACCGGCGAGATCGTGTAGATGATCGCCATGGCCAGCAGGACGTAGGGCGCATAACCGCGCGCAGTCTCGGGCATTATTTGAGATGGGGGCCGGCTCTGCAGGCTCTCCGATTGGTTCGATTTCAGATCCGCGCCGCAACCGGCACAGGTCTCGGTGACGACGGAGTTGATGGTTTGGCATTTCTCGCATTTCATTCGATGGTCTCCCCCACTTAACGCCGGATGATCTATGGAAATTATACCGTGTCGGGCGCCAATGAGGAACCGCGAAGGATCGGCAACAAGCCGATAAATATTCCGCGCCTCTCAAGGCTTTCGCGTGTCGCGCGGTTTATAATCCCGACTCGATCATCGATCATCATCGGAAGAGACCGCAGACTATGTCCGTCAATGAAATTCGAGACAGACTCACCCAACTGGGTGATCAACAAAAAGCGCAGGCCCTGCAGAAGTTCTTTAAAACCGGGCCCGGCGAATATGGTGAGGGGGATATCTTCCTGGGAATCCGCGTTCCCGACCTGAGAAGGCTGGTTGGAATCTACCAGGCATTACCGATTCCACAAGCGTTGCGACTCTTGAGATCCCCCGTCCACGAAGAGCGATTATTCGCGATCCTGTTGATGGTTCGGACCTATTCAAAAGCCTCCGAACCGGAAAAGGAACGCCTCTACGAAATATACCTGGAGAACACGACGTACATCAACAATTGGGATCTGGTGGATAGCTCCGCACCCCAGATCGTGGGAGCCTTCTTGATCGACAAGGACAAGAAACCTTTGTACAGGCTCGCGAAATCGACCAGTCTCTGGGAACGTCGAATCGCCATTATGGCGACGGCCTATTTCATCAAGAAGAACGAATTCGAAGCGGCGCTGAGGATTTCGGAGATGCTGCTCTCGGACCGGGAAGACCTGGTACACAAGGCCGTGGGCTGGATGTTACGCGAGATCGGGAAACGAAACCTGGCCGAAGAAGAGCTCTTTTTGAGCAGGCATTATCAGACGATGCCCCGGACCATGCTGCGATATGCGATCGAGAAGTTCCCGGAGCCGAAGCGACGCCGATATCTGGAGGGAAAGATCTGATGAATGGGCTGGTAGAGATAAAAACTCCACAGATTCTCAGCTTGATCGAGGCCGAGACCGCGGCGCTGGGATTCGGCATGGCCTCCGAGCGGCCGGTGGGGGCGATGCTGCGAACGTTGGCCGCCTCCAAACGTCAAGCCGAGTTGCTCGAACTCGGAACGGGAACCGGAATCTCCGCCGCCTGGCTGCTCGATGGCATGGATGCCGAATCTCATCTGACCACGGTCGATGACGACGAGGTCTGTGTGGAGATTGCCCGGCGGCACCTCGGAGCCGATCCCAGAATTACCTTCCGAATCGCCGACGGAGCCGAGTTCCTGCTCAATCTTCAAGGAGCGCAGTTCGATCTGATCTTCGCCGACGCCTGGCCCGGAAAATTCGATCACCTCGACCAGGCGCTGGCCGCGCTGAAGATCGGGGGATTCTATGTGATCGACGACCTGTTGCCGCAACCCAACTGGCCGGAGAACCATGCGGCCAAGATCGCCGCGCTGCTCGAAACGTTGGCTCAACGCCACGATCTGACGACGTGCTCCCTGGCCTGGAGTTCGGGGCTGCTGGTAGCGACCAGGATCGTTTAACCCGCGCCAAAGACCTGTTTCAACTCATCCTCCGGCAGGAACGGCGACTGCAAGCGCACCGGATCTCCGACACACTTGTAGAGCAGGTCGCCCCGGCCCAGCAGCGCGGCGGCGCCCTCCTCGCTCAGCATCATGCCCGATTCGATCTTGGGCAGGCGGAGCGCGACCCGGGCATTGAGATTGGTCTGAATCGGACCGGTGACGACCTTGCGGCTGGGTTGCTGCGTCGCCAGAATCAGGTGAATGCCGGCCGCGCGCGCTTTATTACCCAGTTTCTTGACCAGCATCTCCAGGTTCTTCCTGGTCTCCGCCTCCCCGGTCATCAGATAACCATACTCGTCACAGATGAAGAAGATGCGGGGCATCGGCCGGCCCGTCTGCCGAATCAGGTCGGTCAGAGTGTCCGCATTGAGCTGAGCCATGCGCTCATAACGAAGTTCCATCTCTTCAACCAGGGCTCCCAGGAGCGCCAGGACCTCTCCCTCGTCGTAAGCGATCGGACGGTAGAGCGATGGAGAGTGGCGCAGCAACTGAAAGGCGTTACGCTTGGGATCCGCAAAGGCGAATCGCAGCGTCTCCGGCGTATTCGTCAGCAGCAGACCGGCGACGGCGGCCCGCAGCCACTCGCTCTTACCGCTGCCCGTCGCGCCGGCGACCAACAGGTGCGCGCTCTCCGCCTGGGCGAAGTCGGCCATCACCAATCGCTCGTTGAGGTCGATGCCGACCGGCACTTTGGCGTTTCCGAACAGTTTGTCTCTTTCCGGCAGCCCGGCCCGGATCTGCGAGAAGAAGACGGTCTGACGATCCGGGCGCTGCATGTCGATGGCCAGCCGGCCGCCCTCCAAACTGACTCGCGGCGGCGCGGCCAGCCCCAGCAGCACCTGGACCTCTTCCACTCGCTGACGCAGCGAGTTGATCGTCACCCGCGGCCCGAGTTCAATCGGAAAGCGCAGGAAGGTCGGCCCGATGACCGGCCCCCCGGTTTTGATCTCGGCCTTGTAGCCGGCGAACGCCGCCTCCAACTGTTTGCCCAACGCCAGGTATTCGCCGGAGACCGGAGGTCCGGGCGGCGTCCGGCCATTCCCAGGCAGCACGCCGGCCATCTCGCCGATCAATGCGAGCAGGCGCCGCTGTGCGTCCGCCAGCTTCTTCGGGGTGAACAGTTGCTCTCTCTTCTGCGGTTGAAAACTGATCAGCGCCAGGGCGCCGTTGGCCTCGATCCCGGAAGAGGTCAACATCTGATGATACAGACAGGCCTGCGCCAGGTCGGCCTCCGGCGCGGTGCGGCCGGTCTTCAGCTCGATCAAACACCAGTCAGCCTTTTCAGGCACCCGGCAGATCGCATCGGCCACTCCCGTCAACACCACCGTATCGGTCCAGCCCTCTTCGTGCAACTCCCAACGCAGCGGATGTTCGGCGGTGATCAGCGTGTGGCCGTGGGGGAGTCCTCGCTCATGCGCCTGCCACAACAACTTCGCCAACCAGCGACATAACTCCTGCACTCCATCCCAGAAGGTCAAGACCTGTTCCGGAGCCAGATTCAGTTCGGCCTGATGCTGCCGGAGCCTCGGCCCGATCAACCGCTGATAGGTATGGTTGATCAGGGCCACGCACCATTCATCCAGACCGGCGTCGGCTTCGTCGAGCGCCGCGCGGCAATTCTTGCGCCCGTGAGGTCCAACCAGTTCGGCGAAGACCTCGTGGAACAGACGTCCGAGCAGCGCCGTCGAGGCCGCCCCGCGCCCAGCCCCCTGCGGACCTCCCGCCAATTCATAGATCTTCTTGCGGACATCGCTCACTTGCAGTGTGACGGTCATAAACAGCTTCCTTCAGTTAGTCGGCCGGACTATTGCCGACCATGCGGAACAGGACCAGCGGGGGCTCGCCGAAGATACCGATGTGATTACTATGTTGCTGGGCGCACGCGGCAATCTCTTTCTCGCCGCGCTCCAACCGGGCCGCGATATCGGCGACCGAGACCACGTGATGGCGCTGGAGCAGTTCAGCCATGTCTTCGTACAGGGGCCAATCATGAACGTCGATCGGTTCCCCGCCGGGACCGGTCGGGAGAATCTCCTCGAGCAGCTCCTTCAATTCGGTCGCGAGATTGGCCGACAACCACTCCTGCACGGTCTTCAATTCCACCGTTCGACCGCGGTTGGCCAGGTCACCGGACTGGGCGTCGGCCAGCAACCGGCGCAGCGCGGCCAGCGCAGCCAGCGCCTCGACGCTCGGGGTGATCCAGCGGGCGCCTTTTTTGATCAGCTCTTCACGCGCCGCGCGC
>DATEFT010000203.1:0-6739 GCA_035280505.1 Blastocatellia bacterium
CGGGCGGGATGGGAGAGGTCTGGTTGGCCGAGGACGGCCGCCTCGGGCGGAAGCTGGCGCTCAAGATTCTGCCGCTCGAATGCACGCAGGATGCCGCGCGCATCGCCCGGTTCGAACAGGAGGCGCGGGCGGCCAGCGCGCTGAATCATCCCAATATCATCACCATCTACGACATCGGCCAGAACGAGGGCGTTCACTTTATCGCCACCGAATTCGTCGAAGGCCACACCCTGCGCGAAAGGCTGATCGGGAAGCGAGTGGCGTTGCGCGAAGCCCTGGAGATCACGATCCAGGTGGCGGGCGCCCTGCAGGCGGCTCACGACGCGGGCATTACGCATCGCGACATCAAGCCCGAGAACCTCATGCTGCGGCCGGACGGCTATATCAAAGTTCTGGACTTCGGGTTGGCGAAGCTGACCGAGAAGTCCGAGCCCGCGGTCGATACCGAGGCCGTCACTCGCATCAAGGCCCGAACCGATCCCGGCACCGTCATGGGGACCGTCAACTATATGTCGCCCGAACAGGCCCGCGGTCTGAAGGTCGACGCGCGCAGCGACATTTTCAGCCTGGGGATCGTGCTCTACGAGATGATCACGGGCCAGGCGCCGTTCGACGGCCCGACCTCGAGCGATGTGATCGCCGCCATCCTGACCGCCGAACCGGCGCCGCTCGGCCGGTTCATCTCCGATTTTCCGCCGGAGCTGGAGTGGTGTTTGAGTCAGGCGCTGCGTAAAGACCGCGCGGACCGCTATCAAATGATCGAGACTTTCCGCGGGGATCTCAAACTGGCGCAGACCCGGCTGGACTTCGTCGCCGAATTGACGCGGGTCGGCCAGGCCCCGTCCTCGCCGCGGATCGGCGAGGAGCCCTCCGAGGCGCTCACCATCGAACTCAAATCCGGCGAGGAGACCGTGACCTCGGCGTCGCTGCGGCGCGCCTCGGGCAAGGCCATCGACTCGCTGGCCATTCTGCCGCTGGCCAATGCGAGCAGCGATGCGAGCATGGACTATCTCAGCGACGGGATCACCGAGAGCATCATCAACAGTCTGGCGCAATTGCCGCAACTGCGCGTCGCCCCGCGCAGCACGGTCTTTCGCTACAAAGGCCGGGAGGTCGATCCGCAGCAGGTCGGCGCCGACCTGAGCGTGCGCGCGGTCCTGACCGGCCGCGTCTCGCAATTCGGCGAGACCCTGATCGTGACGACCGAACTGATCGACGTGGTTCGGCAATCCCAGCTCTGGGGCGAGCAGTACCGGCGTCAAATCACCGACATCTTCGATCTGCAGGAGGAGATCTCCACCGAGATCAGCAGCAAGCTGCGGCTGCGGTTGAGCGGCGAGGAGCGGCAGAAGCTCGTCAAACGCTACACCGATAATACCGAGGCCTATCACCTCTATCTGAAAGGCCGATACTACAACAACAAACGCACGCCGGATTGGATCCGCAAAGGGATCGAGCACTTTCAGCAGGCCATCGATCTGGATCCGAACTACGCGGTGGCCTATGCCGGATTGGCCGATTCCTTCGCTTTCCTGGCCTCCTCCACGGGCGGGCAGCCGCCGCGCGAAACCTATCCGAAGGCCAAGGCCGCGGCCCAGAAGGCCCTGGAACTGGACGAGACGTTGGGTGAGGCCCATTGTTCCCTGGGATTCTTCCGTCTGCTCTACGATTGGGACTATGCCGCCGCCGAACGCGAGTACCAGCGAGCCCGGGAATTGAGCCCGAATTACGCCAACGCGCACGACGGTTACGGTTTCTATCTCAAGGCCACCGGGCAGCACGCGGAGTCGATCCGTTCCTGCCAGCGGGCGCTCGAACTCGATCCGCTGTCGCTCTTCGTTCAGTTGAGCCTGGGCTGGGCCTACTACTTCGCCCGCCGCTACGATGAGGCCTTGACCCAGAGCCGCAAGGTGACGGAGATGGATCCGAACTTCGGCTTCGCCTACTGGCACGCGGGCATGAACTACATCCAGCAGCGGAAATACGATGAGGCGGTCGAGGCTTTTCGCAAGGCGATCAATCTGACCGGCGCCATTCCGACCTTTCTCTCCTATCTCGGCCACGCCTATGCTGGCAAGGGCAAGCGGCGCGAGGCCCGCCAGATGCTCGCGCAATTGGAATCGCTCTCGAAACGTCAGTACGTGTCCTCCTATTTCATCGCCATGGTCCATCTCGGGCTGGGCGATCTGGATCGGACCTTCGAATGTCTGGAGAAGGCTTTCGACGAGCGGGCGGGGTTCCTGGCGTTCATCAGGGTCGAACCCATGCTGGATTCGGCGCGAGGGGATGAGCGATTCGCTCAATTGGTCGAGAAAATCAACGATTAAGAAGTCTAGAGAAGTCGGAAGAAGACAGGAAAGTCCAGGAAAGTCTGAAGCGGGATCGGTTTCGACTTTCCTGGACTTTCCTAGACTTCTTTTAGAATCCTCGGGAGAGCGAGAAATAGACCATATTGGATTCGTTGCTGTGGCCGATGTCGACGCGGAAAGCGGTGCTCTTGTTCATGCGATACTGCATGCCGCCGCCGATGCCGAAGCGCCAGTTCTGCGAAGCCGATTGGTCGTTGAGCAGGATCTGAAGATTGCTCTGCGAACGGTTGTCTCCCCAGACCTGGCCGCCGTCGCCGAAGCCGAAGATATCCATCCCCTTGGTCTCATTTCGCTTCCACACCGTGCGGCGCGGTTCGACGGAGAAGAGGACGGAGTTGTTGCCGCGGAAACGATAGTTGCGGAAACCGCGCAGGTACCGGCGGCCGCCGAGAAAAGACTGGTCATAGAACGGAATCTGGCTGGCTCCCTTGGGGTCTTTGAGCTCGAGGGCCGCGCGCAGCGCCAGCGAGGTGAAATCGCCGCCGAGCGGGACGTAGGTTCGCCCGTCGAGCTCCAGTTCGTTCCAGCCGTAGTCCGAGAAGGCAATTCCGTTGTCCAATCCATCGTAGGTGGCGACCCGGCCGTAGAGATAGAGGCCTCTGGTCAGGCCGCGCGAATTGTTGCGGCCGTCGAACTCGGCGAACGTTCCCAGGGAGGCGAGCTTGGCGTTGGTGTTGAGTCCGGGAAGAAAGTTCGTGACCGGGACTCCCGCCGGGTTGCCCGAGAAGGCGGAGTCGATCGACGGATCTTCGTCGTCGTCGCCGCGAAAGGCCCCGGTATTCGAGATGCGGCCGTAGATGCCGGCCTGAAGGGCCTTCGAGAAATCCCGATAGATCGAGGCGTTATAGCTCCGTTCTTCGGTGCCGAAGTTGGTCTCCTGGCTCTCCGAAGTGCGGGGCCCGAGCCCGAAGAAATTGTCCTCGGTGCGGCGGACATAGTTGAACCAGAGGCTGGCGTGGGTGTTCCTGTCGCCCACCGAGCGGAAATAGGCCTCGCCGACGAAGCGGCGATAGAACTTGAGCGAGAAGAGCATCTGCGTCCGCAACTCGACCAGCGGCAGTTTGTTGGCGGTGGACAACTCCACGCCGAAACCGTATCCGGCGCCCTGCTCGAATCCGCCGAGCAGCGCGGCGACGTGTTTGCCGTAGATTTTGAAGGCCTGCAGGTTCTCGCGGGAAGGCGCGTTGCGGTCGCGCGTCAGGCTGCGGCCGCCGAAGGCCGAACCGAATTGCGCGGTCGAGCCGGTCATGGGGCTCCCGGTCGCGTTGTTCAGAACCGCCTCGGTTCCGGTCTGGTCGTCCGACGAGATTGTAGCTAGGGTGGGACGAACGCCCAGCACCCGGGCGACCTCCGCTGAAGAATATGAGCTGAGGCTGGATTTTGTTTCGCGACTTGTGGTCGAATCTGTTTGAGCCAGGCAGACTGGCACCGACAGGATCATGGTCAAAAGAAGAAGACCGGGGGAGTATCTGATACTCAACTTATTATTTAAAGATTGATTCATTATCTAAAGTTCCTCCATCGCGGCGTCTAAACTGCCGTTTTCCGATCCGGTCAAACTCGCATCTGTAATTCATGCGGCCCGACTTTTCGGGGGAGCTTTGATTGACGCAAGATTTCACGGCCTCTAATTAGCGGTCGTAAAATTACGTAAAACTTAATCGAGTCGGATACAACGACAACCTGAGCTGACGCGAGCAGTCTACAACGAGTGTCAAGAGATGACCAAATCTCATCATCATCAGGATCGCGAGGCGCGTGAAGACGCGCAGGAATTGGGCCGGCTGGGCTACGCCCAGGAGTTGTTCCGCGCCATGGGCGGCTTTTCGAATTTTGCCATCTCGTTCTCGATCATCTCGATCTTGACCGGCGCGGTCACCCTCTACGATCACGGGCTACGGATGGGCGGTCCGGCCGAGATGTCGATCGGCTGGCCGCTGGTCACCTTCTTCACTCTGATGGTGGCCATGAGCATGGCCGAACTGGCGTCGGCGCTTCCGACTTCGGGCGCGATGTATCACTGGTCCTCCCGGCTCGGCGGGAAGGGGTGGGGCTGGTTCACCGCCTGGCTCAATCTGATCGGCCAGGTGGCGGCGGTGGCCGCCATCGATTTCGGCTGCGCGACGTTCGTCACGCCACTCCTGGGGTTGGCGGCGACGAGGCCCAACCAGTTGATGGTCTATGCCGGGATCCTGATCTCGCATGCCCTGATCAATCATTTCGGGATCCGAGTGGTGGCCCGGCTCAACGATTTCAGCGTGACGGTCCATATCGTCGGAGTGGTCGTGATCGTCGGGGCCCTGCTGCTCTTCGCGCCGAAACAGCCGGCGAGTTTCTTCTTCGAGCGCGTCACCGGCAATCAGGAGGGCTGGCCCTACTGGTGGGCCTTCATCATCGGGCTGTTGCAGGCGATGTGGACCTTCACCGGATACGATGCCTCGGCGAGCGTCTCGGAAGAGACGGTCGATCCGCGCCGCCGCGCGCCCTGGGGCATGGTCCTGGCGGTGGTCGTCTCCGGGATCTTCGGATACCTGTTGCTGCTGGCCCTGACGCTGGCGATCCCCGCGATCCCGACCGTGCTCAACGGCACGGATGCGGATGGCAACGCGGTCCCGGCGGTGATCGTGATCCTGGCCGGAGCGCTGGGCGAGCGCGCCGGAGGGCTCTTTTCGGGGCTGGTGGCCATGGCCATGTGGTTCTGCGGGTTGTCGGCGGTGACCTGGAGCTCGCGCGTGATCTGGGCCTTCGCCCGCGACGAAGGGCTGCCCGGGTCCGGCGTCTGGCGCCAGGTCAGTCCGAAGTATCTGACTCCGGCTCCCGCCATCTGGCTCTGCGCCGTGGCCGCGCTGCTGGTGGCGGCTTATGGTCGAGCCTACGAGGTCGTGACTTCGATCAGCACGATCGGGTTGTATCTCTCCTACATCATTCCGGTCTATCTGCACTGGCGGCTCAAGGGCGCGGAGCGGATTGAACGGGGTCCCTGGCACCTCGGTCGATATGGCAAAATAGTCAATCTGGCGGCGATCCTCTGGGTCGTCTTTCTGAGCGTGATCCTGAGCCTGCATAATCGGGGGCTGGCCGGGATCTCGCTCCTGGCGTTGATCGTGCTGCTCGGCCTGTGGTATGGGCTGCGCGAGCGCCGTCGTTTTCGGGGTCCATCATGGATCGTTTTGAAAGAAGAGAGGGATGAACGCGAAACACGCGACATAGACGAAAGATCCATAACTTAAGAACTTTTTTGAGGAAGTATGACATTGAATAATCATCATGAAGCCAGAGTAAGAGGCATGCTGGGACTTGAACGATTGGGTGAACTGGTGGCTCAGGAGCAGATCGAGACGGTGATCGTGGGATTCACCGATCATTACGGTCGTCTCATGGGCAAGCGGTATGACGCGGAACTGTTCATTGAAGACACGTTCAGTCACGGGACGCATGGCTGCGACTATCTGCTGACCACCGATATGGAGATGGAGCCGGTGGCCGGTTATCGATTTGCCAGTTGGGATCAGGGCTACGGAGATTTCCATCTGGCGCCGGATCTGAAGACGCTGCGCGTGGCCGACTGGTTGGATAAGACGGCCCTGGTGCTCTGCGATGTGAAGAGCGAGGCGACTCACGATTTCGTCTCGATCGCGCCGCGCTCGATCCTGCGCAAACAGGTGGCGGCGGCCCAAGCGCTGGGCTTTCGGAGCATGGCGGCCTCGGAACTGGAATATTACCTGTTCCAGAAGAGCTATGGCGAGATGGCGTCCGACGAATATCGGCATCCGGAACCGGCCGGCTGGTATCTGGAGGATTATCACATTCTGCAGGGCACCCGCGTCGAGCCGTTCACGGCGGCGGTGCGTCACCATCTCAAACATTCCGGCGTCCCGGTCGAGACCTCGAAGGGGGAATGGGGCCTGGGGCAGCACGAACTGAACGTTCGTTATGCGGAGGCGCTGGAGATGGCCGACCGCCACGTCATCTACAAACAGTGTCTGAAAGAGGTCGCCGAGAAGATGGGCCTCAGCGTCACCTTCATGGCCAAGTTCGTGACGGATCGGGCGGGATCGAGTTGTCACATCCATTTCAGCCTCTGGCGCAACGGCAAGAACATCTTCGCCGGCGACAAGGAGTTCGGCCGGATCAAATGCTCGGACACATTTCGCTGGTTTCTGGGCGGCTGGATGGCGCACGTCCCCGACGTCATGGTCTTCTATGCGCCGACGGTCAATTCTTACAAGCGGTATGTGGACGGGTCGTGGGCGCCGACGCGCCTGGCCTGGAGCTACGACAACCGGACCGGCGGTTTTCGCGTCGTCGGCCATGATCAGAGCCTGCGGATCGAATGCCGCATTCCCGGCGCGGATTGCAATCCGTATCTG
>DATEFT010000204.1:0-3896 GCA_035280505.1 Blastocatellia bacterium
CTGAAGGAAGTTGAGCATGAACTTGCGATAGTCCATCCCGAACTTGAAGGTATGGTTCCGCAGGGTCTTCGTGGCGTTCGCGTTGAAGGTATAGGTCGTCGGCGCGATGACCAGGTCGGTGAACGTGTTCTGCCCGAGCGACGAGAAGTTCTGCACGTCGATTCGCGGAAACTCCGCTTGCTGCGCGACCCCCACGACGTTGGGCGCCAAACCGAGCGAGGCCAGGTCGAAACCGGCCGAAAGCGGGCGGCGATCGACGTAGCGGCGATTGAGCCCCAACCGCAGATCCAGGACCAAGGTCGGGCTGACCGTGTAGGTATGATCCATCGACACGCTCTTGGTGCTGGTGAAGGTCGGCCCGTCGCCGTTGCCGCCGCCGCCGGTGGAGTTGGCCGCATTCTGGAAGAGATTGACCGGCTGATTGGAATCCCCGGACCATGAGAACCGCAGGAACGCCCGCCACTTGTTGTTAAAATTGTGGTCCACGCGCGTGTCGATCCGATTGCTGTCGACCGGCGAGGTGCCAGCGGCGATAAAATTATTCTGCTGGGTGAACGAATTGCTGGGCGCGGTATTGGGCAGCGGATAGTACTGCATGAGCGCGCGCGCCACCGGATCGATCCGGTTGGGCGCAATCACGTTGGCTCTTCCGTTATAGCTGAATTGGTCGCGAATCAACGGCGTATTGCCCGCGCTGGTCGGCAGCGCCGGGTTATAAGCCGGATTCGCGCGGGTCGTCAGCGGATCATAAATGGGAATGAGATTTCCCCGCGCATCCCTCAGGTTCGAGAAATCACCGTTGCGCCATTCAGGTAAGGGCACGGTGCCGGTGGTCACCCTGGCGGCACGTTCCCGCAAACCCTCGTAATTGAAGAAGAAGAAAGTGCGCTCCTGGCCATTGTACCCCGGCAGCCTGACCGGCCCGCCGAGATTGCCGCCGAACTGGTTGCGTTTGAAGCTGCCCTTCTTGACCCCGGAGCGATTGCTGAAGAAGTTATTGGCATCGAAGACGCTGTTGCGCATGAACTCGAACGCCGTCACGTGATACTGGCTGGTCCCGCTCTTGGTCACCAGGTTGATGACGCCGCCGCCCAGCCGTCCGAACTCGGCGCTGACGGCGTTGGTCTGGACGTTGAACTCCTGGACCGCGTCGACCGAGGGCGTATAGTTCAGGTCCAGAATCGAGACGTTGTTCTCGGCGTTGACGTTCGAGACCCCGTCGATCGTCACCTCGCTCGTCGCATTGCGGCCGCCGCTGATGAAGGGCGAGGAACCGGGAGCCGGAATCACCCCGGGGCTCATGGTCGCCAGCGCGAACGGATTGCGTCCGTTGAGCGGCAGATCCACGATCCGTTTATTCTCGATGGTCTGGCTGACGGTCGAACTGCTCGTCTCGATGGCTCCCGACCCCGAGGAGGTGACGGTCACCGACTCTGAAGCCTGCCCCACTTCAAGCACCACATTGACCTCACGAATCTGCTGGACGTCGAGCTTGATCTGATCAATAGTCGCGCTCTTGAATCCCGCCTTCTTGACGGTCACGCGATAGAGACTCGGTTTCAACTGCGGGATCAGGTAGGTGCCGGCAGCATTGGTCATGAGGCTGCGCGTCTCGTTGGTGCTGATGTTGATCACCGACACCTCCGCGCCCGCGACTACGGCCCCGGTCGAATCCTGAATGCTCCCCTGAATCGTCCCCGTGAACTGTTGGGCTCTGACCAAAACCTGCATCGAAATCAGAACCGCGATCAGCAGCCAGAAATTCGGCGACGTGAGAAATCCCTTAACCTTGTGCTTCAATTGACATTCCTCCCGTAAAAAAGATGAGTTTTTACCTAGCTGCGCCCCACAGCTATGGCTCTCTTTTCCTTCCCAACCAGCCTCGATGTCAGTTTCAGATTTGAAATTCCGGCCCGATCTCTGTTCTTAATGTTTCGGAAAAGGTTATTTATTACACAGAAAGCCGGAAGTGGTTGTAATACGGAGGGGTCTTAACTTAGAGAAAACCGAACCAACGAAAACAAGAGTAGTGTTTTTATACTTATTTTGTTATATTCACTTGGCTATCTTTAATGTTCGAAAGTTATTCGCAATTTTTTCGCAAAAGATTCGCCGAGATCCGGCAAGGTTTACTTATTCGTTTGTTCAGCAGTCTCACGGGCATTATCACAACCATTTTTCCCGAACGTTGCTCGACTTTCCTGCTTTTGGCAGCCTCACGAGAGATGAAAGCGAGATTATAAAAAGCAAAGGCTTTCGTTTTCGGCAGATCAGTAGAATTCAATATTCGATTACCACCTTCTTCTTGGAGCAAACTCGGGGTAGAATGGCCCGGCAAAGCTTCTCTTCACATAAGTGGTTTTGACAGATCCAATAGATCGGTTCGGGGTCCGATTGTCTCTAGAATTTCTTTGATCTATTGAGAAGTGGCACTCATCGCGCCACGATCGAAGGCTAGCGAGAACCTGCGATGAAAGTCCTTTAGGCAGAGCAAAATTTCGTAAAGAAAAGATAAAGTTTTATATAAAGAGGGCTTTATGTCGCCTGCAAAAAGTGAACGTAAAATCTCTTATGAGTTCGGCGCCTACCGGATCGAAGTAGACAAGTACTGCCTCTATCGCGACGGGGAGCTGGTACTGCTGCCACCCAAAGAGTTCGAGCTGCTGCTGATCCTGGTGGAACATCATGGACATGTTGTGAGCCGTGAAGAACTCATAAAGACGCTCTGGCCTGACACGATCGTTGAAGAAGCCAATCTCAACGTCCACATCTCGGCTTTGCGCAAAGTCTTCGGCGAAAACCCGGAGGCCCATCAATATATTCAGACCTTGCCGCGCCGCGGATACCGGTTTGTGCCTGAAGTTCGAGAGGCCGGCGAGCAATCGACCGCCGAGAGCAGCCCGGTTCCGGCTCCGACTCTGGCCGAGCGCGTGCCGGCCACGGTCACCGCCGAGCGCGCCGCAGATGCCGCCACCGCGCACGCCGCGGCGCAGTCCGCCGCCACCCCCTCGGACTGGTATACCCGTCACCGGCTGGCCGTCATGATCATGCCGCTCTGGCTCCTGGCGATCGCCCTGCTCTTCATCGTCGCGGTCCTCTTCTTCAAACCGCCGGGGTTGTCGCTCTCGGGCGAGAGCGATACCTCCTCGATGACCGTCGTGCCGCTCACCACCTATCCCGGACGCGAGACCCAGGTCGCCTTTTCGCCTGACGGCAACCAGATCGCTTTCGTCTGGCGCGGCGAGAAGGACGACAATGCCGACGTCTACGTCCGACAGATGGTTGAAGGCAGCAAGCCCGTGCGGTTGACCACCCAACCCGGTGAAGACGTCAATCCCGTCTGGTCGGCCGACGGCCAGATGATCGCCTTCTATCGGCGGGGAGCGGACGGGGACGGCATCTACACGATTCCCTCGCTGGGAGGAACCGAACGCCGGCTGACCGGCACCTGGAGCAAACGCTTCGATTTCGGCTCTCATACCTGGCTCCATTGGTCGCCGGACGGCAAATGGCTGGCCCTCAGCGACAAGACCTCCGAGGGAGAGACCTTCAGTCTCTATCTGGTCTCGCCCGCCACCGGCGAGAAGCACCGGTTGACCACGCCGCCGGCCTCCGACATCGGGGATTGCAGCCCCGCCTTCTCGCCCGACGGCAAGTCGGTGGCCTTCGTGCGGGTCAGCGGAGCCGGCGTCGGCGATATCTATCTGGTTCCGGTCGACGGCGGAGAGCCGCGCCGGATCACCTTCGACGGCACGGACATCAGCAGCATGGCCTGGACGCCCAGCGGGCGCGAACTGATCTTCGCCGTGCGCCACGGGGAGCGGAGCCGATTGTTCCGGATCCCGGTCGAGGGCGGCACTCCGACCTGGGTCGCAGCCAGCGGCAGCGACGCCCGA
>DATEFT010000205.1:0-3935 GCA_035280505.1 Blastocatellia bacterium
GGCGAGCCACAGTTTGCTCAACTCCACTTCGAGATCGCGCAGCAGGCCTTCGTGCTGGGCCCGAACCCTGACGATCTCGTTTTCGGCCGCGACGATCTTCTCCTCATTCTCTTTGATCTTGGCCAGCACGGTGCTGCTGTCCAGTTCGACCAGCCGGTCTCCGGCTTTGACGATCGTGCCCTCCGGCGGCAGATAGGCGATCTTCACGTCGTCGGGCGTCGAGCCGTAGATCGTTCGCGACCTGACCGCGCGCAGTTCGCCGTCGAGCAACAATTTCTTCTTCAGCGTTCCGCGATGGACTTCGACCGCCGGCGCCTCGGGCGGCGGCGCCTCGGCGATCAACGACGTGGCCGAGGGCGTGGAGCGCCAACGATAGACGATGATCGGCGCCAGCGCGGCCAGCAGGAGGACGACGCCGATCAACATCGCCCGGGTTCGCCTCTTCCGTTCTCCTGAATTAATAGACGGGCTGTCCATAGAAGTTCTCCTGAACTGTACTGAACGAGTTGGCCTGATGCAGTTTGCAGTGCTGCCCACTTACCCGGTCCTCCGACCTCAATCGGCCTGGTTGGCCCTCAAGCCGGTCGAGCGGCGGGTCGGCGGGATCGATGTGGATCAAGGAGACAACTTTATTACATCATACTGGAGGGGCACAGGTTACATTCTGCCGGTTCACCGCTTCGATAACTCAAACTTCGTGCCAGGATGAGCCGGGGGATAAGTATGAGAAACAGTCGATTTGAAGTGCCTCCGGCACCGGAGCTTCACCGAGCGCTGTTCGCTTCTGGGATTATCCGGTTTCAGAATCGAAGAACCGTTTCGTTATTGCAATTCCCTATCGTAAAACGAGTGCTATAACCAAAAAATTGGACAGGTTTGATAACCAGGGGCACCGGGTAATAAAGACGCCGAAGAGTACCAGGAGGTTCCTTACAATGAGTATCAGGATCGCGATCCGCGCACCCGAGCCGAAGAGTTCCACCGAAGACAGGGATGGACCCGGCAAGGGGTCGAACCCAATGGCGAGATCAGGTACGAGCTGACGAGACCCTGAGCGGCTCGTCGGTTGCGGGCGTTCAGGTCAGTGACCGGACGCGGTCTTGCGGAGGTGGGTGTCGAACCACTTCACCATCTCGGCTTTGTAGTCGGGCGGGTCTTTCGCGCCGGGAAACGTGGGCCCGTGGGCGCCGCCCGCGATCCGGATCAGCTTCACCGGGATCCCGGCCTTCTTCAGGGCGGCCTCCATCATCTCCGATTGATGAAAGGGCACGGCTTCGTCCGCGTCTCCATGGACCAGCAGGAACGGCGGATCGTCGGGCGTGACGTAGTTGATGGGCGAGGCGGCCCAGACCGTTCGATACTCCGGCGAGTTCTTGATGATCGGTTGATTGGCGGCCACTCCCAGGAAGAGGGACAGGGCGCCCGTGCCGTTGGAGGGGTTCATCTGCAGCAGATCGACCGGCGCGGCGCGGGCGACGATGCACTGAAGCTTGGCGCTTTCGCGATTGACGGGATCCGGGTCGTCCGGATTGCCGGCGCCATCCAGCGCGCCGAGCATGCTGACCAGATGGCCGCCGGAGGACCCTCCCGAGCCGCCGATCCGGGCCGGATCGATGCCGTAGGCCGCCGCTTTCGATCGAATGAACCGGACGGCCCGCTGCGCGTCCTCGACCGGCGCCGGGTACCGGAAGGTCGGGGTCGCGCGATGGGTCACCGCAAAGACGGTGTATCCGGCTTCGACCAGCGACGGCACGTACATTGCCACCTGCTCCGAGTTCTTGAGCGGCGTCGCCGAATAGCTCAGCGGCGCCGACCAACCGCTACCGGGAATGAAGACGATCCCGAAACCGTTCGGCCGCGCCGGATAATGGACGTCCAGCAACAGGGCCGTGCCCGAGTACATTCCGTAGATCACGTTCTTTTCGATCCGGGCTTGAGCGAACGCCACGGCGCTCTGCATCAGCAGGAGCAGCCCGATTACCGCAACTCGTCGAAGACAGTCGATGCGCATTTGTCTGAACCCTCATTTGCCTGTTGGAAAAACGGTGCCAATTAAGATGTGGCCCATTGTCATCAAAAGAGCCGCGCAGTGTCAAGATTGGCCTCCCGGCGGGACCGGTCACTAATCAATCAATGAATATCCTAATCTGATACAAGACGCCCTATCTTCATAATAGCTATCGTTAGCCATATCTCCGCGATCCTTACATCAATTATCGACAGTAATAGACAAGTAAAGACTGACAGATTAGGACAAGCCTGAAGCTAGGGGTTGACGATCGATTAATCATCGAGTCCGGATGGTTCTCTGACAAGTAGTTAGGCAGATGAGAACAAGACACACACTAAGCACCGCGAATATTTTCCGGTCCCGTTCAAGAAAGGAGTACCCCCTATGAATAAGGTCCTTGTTGTAATCGTCTCATTGGCGTTCTGCGCCTTGATGCTGGCGCCGCCCCTGACACAGGGGCAGCGCGGCGTCCCCATCACCGGGTCGGGCGCGCCGGGTGGTGAATTACGGCTGCTCTTCCCGGCTGAGCTCGACGATCTGAGCCTGGTCGGAGAGGTCGGAGTGGCGGAGCGCACGCAGCGCGTGCTGCAACTGCGGTCGGGCGCGGTCTGGAACCGGGAGCCGCTCGAAGTGGCGAACGGATTCATCAGCGCCTTTCGCTTTCGGATTGAGGGCCGCGGTTTGCCGGGCGAGGCCGCGGGCCGGCTGGCCTTCGCGATCCAGAATGCCGGCGAGACCGTGACGGCGGCGGGCGGTTGCCGCCCGATCTTACCCAATAGTCTATCGATCGAGTTGAATCTATCCGACGGTCTCTCGCCCTGCGAGCAGGAGAGCGGCCCGCGAAGCAACCTGGGCGTTCACCTGAATCCCGATCAGGCCGGGGTGCCGGCGGTTTTGAATCACAGCCTGCGGCTGGGACAGGTCGGGCTGGAGGGCGCCGAGCCCATGGATGACGGCCGCGCGCACCTGCTCCTGGTCGAATACCGATCGGGATTGATGAAGGTGTATCTGGACGATCTGAACACTCCGCTCTTGAGCGTCGAGGTCGACCTGGCGCAGAGCCTGCGGTTGGACGAGGGCCGGGCCTGGCTCGGTTTCGCCGTGCCTGAGGCCGCCTCTCAGAACTTCGAGATCACCGACTGGTGGTATTGGCCGATGCCGGAAGCCTTCGGGATCGAGCGCCGCGCGGTCGCGACCGACGCTTCCGGGGCGGCTTCCATGGCACCGGCGGCCGCCGACTTCTCGGCCGGGCTGCTGGCCCCGAATGCCGTGCCCGCGGGTTACTGCCCGGGGCCTGCTCCGAACGGTCCGGACAACGGAACCTACCAGGTGATGAATCCGGCTTCGTCGAGCACCGTCTTCACCTCGACGCACTTTGCCGCCCGCTGGAATCCGGCGGACAACGTTCCGCTGACCCAGGCCCAGGCCCAGACTGGTCTCAGCACGCTGGAGCAGATCTGGACGAGATATCTCAACGAGATCGGCTTTGCGAAGCCCTACGCGACCGACGCCTCCAAGTTCAAGGTCGATGTCAACGTCAGCGACCAGGGATGGGCCTCCGGCGGCGGAACGGGACTGCGCCACCCCGGAATGTGGCTGCACTTCAACGCTTTCCAGGATCCGGGAGCCCTCGCGCACGAGTTCACGCATGCCCTCCAGTACTGGACGACCGGCCTGCGGAGTTCGGAGTTCACGGGATGGTTCTTCGAGTGCCACGCGGAATGGATGCGGCACCAGTTCTTCCGTGATCAGGTCAACTGCGCGGAGATGCTCGTCAACTACCCGCACCTCTACTATGGGTCCACGCGGGACCGGTACTGCAACTGGCAGTTCTGGGAGTTCCTGAAGGAGAAGTACTGCTATCGCGTCATCAACGACATCTGGAATCTCTCCCGGAAACCCGGAGAGGCCGGGCAACGCGACG
>DATEFT010000206.1:0-7345 GCA_035280505.1 Blastocatellia bacterium
GACCGACTGGATCCGCTTCACCGTCTCACGGGCGCTCAAGCCACAGTCGATGAGCACTCGAGTCTCACCGGAGATGACCAAGGTCGCATTGCCCGAACTACCACTCCCAAGAATGCAGATTCGCATTAACCAGATAATTAGTACTCTGGAAAGTAAGTTCTTTGGAATTTGAGAATCAAACCGCGAAACACATGAAAGACCCTAAAATCCTTCGCGCTTTCCCGTATTTCTCGTCTTTCGCGGTTAGGCATCAAAACTTCAAGAAATTTACTTTCCCAAGTAATTAGAGAGATGACGAAAATCGATTATAAACGGGGTCTACAGCGAACGCGAATCTTAACACATCAACGAGGCCATTCGGGAATCCGCGCTCCATGAAAATTTACTTCGGATCGAATCGTCGCGTCGTGTCCTCGGTAACGCTTGGAGGGGTGGCGCTCGGCGGGTCCGCCAACTCGGCGGTGTCGGGTGCATCAAGACTTGGCAGGCTGTGCAGGCCCGGCAGGCCGGCCAGGTTTGAAGGTGGAGGCGGAGACAGTTGGTCCTGCTGCCCTTTCCAGCGCAGATATTCGCCCACGCCCTTGCCGATGTGCGAGAAACCGGGAATGAGGAAGACCCATCCCCAGAACATGCCCCCGGGCAGCAGACGCATGACCACGAATGAAGCGATGATTAGGCCGATTCCGGCAAAGATGTTGGTGGTGGCGGTATCGACCCCGGGCGGCTTGGGCTCCTGGTTCCGTCTCCGGCGGCCGCGGCGTCCTTCCGGTTCGGGAGCGGCAGCCAATTGGCCGGTCAGGGCTTGTGGGACGAGACTGACATTGGCTCCGCAGGAACGACAGAATTTGACGCCGTCGATCGAAGCCGCACAATTCGGGCAATACATGGCCGTCCTCCCCACCAAAAGATTCAGGATTTCAGCAATCTGAAATCTTTAGAGCCATTCCAGATGTTCGTAGCGCTCGCCGACCAGGTGCAGAAAGAGCGCCTCCAGCGTGTTGAACTGCTGGCCTTCGTGCTCCAGGGTCCCGCCGCCGGCGAGACTGCCGAGTTCACCGCGCCAGGCGATGTGGCCGGCCTTGAGGATCGCGACGTCGTCACAGAGCCGCTCGACCGTCTCCAGCACGTGGGTGGTCATGAAGACCGTCCGGCCGCCGGCGACGAATCGGCGCAGCCAATCTTTGAGCATGGCCACGCCCGCGGGATCGATGCTCTCGAACGGTTCGTCCAGAAAGAGAATCTCCGGGCGGTGAATGATCGCCGCCGCAAACGCCACCTTCTTGCGCATGCCGGTGCTGTATTCGGCCAGGCGTTTCCGGTGGGCATGATTCAGATCGAGCACGGTCAGCAGCTCCTCGATGCGTTGCCGCACCGTCACCTCGTCGAGCCCGTACATCCGCGCATTGAAGGCGAGAAATTCGTGGGCGAACAGATGGTCGAAGAGCGCCAATCCTTCGGGCATGACCCCGATCCGGCGCTTCAATTCGATGGCATCGCTGGTGAACGGCTCATCCAACAGCTTGATCGCCCCGGAAGTCGGATCGATCAGGCCGGTCAGACAGCCGATCGTGGTGCTCTTGCCCGCGCCGTTCGGCCCTAAAAACCCGAATAATCTGCCGGTCGGAACCGACAGCGATAGATCGTCCACCGCAACCACCTGACCGTAGCGTTTGGTCAGATTTTCGATCCGGATGGCGGCGCCATGGACCGATCGGCCAGGTCCCTGCTCGTTCCGCCGGGTCTCTCTCTGTGGGGCATCAATTATCGTTTCCATCGCAAAAATAGCTCGCAAAATAGTCGCTGCAGATTTTACTTATCTCGCGCTCCCGCAATCAAATTGATTAATCGTTCGCGGCGCGATCTCAAAGGCCGGTCGATGACCGAAAGGACGAAGAGGTAGAAGCCGGCGCACAAGACCAGGATCAGACAGGCGAGCCACCAGAACCCGACGAAGACCTCCTGGTTGATTCGCTCGGCCAGCACCATGGCGCTCCAGAAAGGGAGCAGAATGCCGCCGATGATCACCAGATTGGCGCCCAGGGAGAGGCGGTTGTTCCACATGGCGTCGAAATCCAATCGTTTGGGCGAAAAGATCGAGGTCCCCAATCCGAAGGTATTGAAGAGAAAGAGACTGGCCAGGGCGATGCTCAGGATCATGACGATCATCTGCCAGGTGACCGTCTCGGTGGCGTAGAAGGTCAACCAGAGCGCAAAGGCCACCAGGACCGTGACCGCCCGCAACAACAACGAGGCCAGGCTGCCCGCGCGCAGGGCGTCGGCGAAAGAGGTCGGCAAGATCGCATAGCGCCGGATCCCGGCGTTGTCGTAGCCGAACAGGTTGAGCATGAGCGCCGCTCCGGTGGCGCTGCTCATAATGAAAAACATGGCCAGCGAGACCAGGAAGAAGCGATCGATCCCCTCGCCGTTCTGATAGGCGAATCGCCGATGGCTCGGAATCAGAAACTTGCCCATGAGGACGATGATCGGCGAGGTGATCAGGCTGAAGCGGATCAGATTGCAGCGCAGATGATAGCGCAGCGATTTGCTGAGCAGCGGCCCGTATTTCCCGCCCAGCAGATTTCCCAGTTGATCGTAGAAATCGTTCCAGGTGATGTTGCCCGCCGCCGCCACCGGCGAGACCGGCGACCGATTCTCGATCCGGCTCAAGGCATAGATCAGGACGATGCACCAGAAGAGCAGCAGGCCCAGACCGCCCAGCAGCTTGCTCCCATCCTCACCGGCCATCATCGCCGCCGCGGCTCCGGGCGGAGTCACCTCCAGGATCACATCGAAGAGGCGCCAGACCTCCTCGCGGTGCGTGGCCGCCACCGACGCGACGGCCAGCGGCCCGAACGAGACCAGCAGGATCACGGCCGTGCCCAGCAGCGCCGAGCCGGCGCGCGTCTGCAACAGAATGCCGATCACCGAGAGCAGCGTGGCCGTGGTCAGGTAGTTTGCGATGATGAAGAGAAAGACGGCCGGCAGTCCCGTCATCAGGGAACCGGTCCCCAGCCAGATGAACCCTCCGGCCAGCCCGAACGCTCCGGCCACCAGAATCAGCCAGATCGGATCCAGCAACCCGATCCCGTGACGCACGGCAAAACGTTCCTGCGCGTTCAAGGGATATCGGCGCAGTGCCTCTTCCGAGAAGGCCTCGCGCGGACCGAGCCCGAAGAGCAGGCTCAACCCGATGCCGTTGGCGAAGAGACTGGCCAGCACCCAGCGGGCGATCTTTTCGCCGCCCCCCGAATTGATGATCCCCAGGGCCAGCCCGAAGCCCCCGAACGAAAAGAAGAGGGCCATCAGACCGCCCAGCATGTAGAGCGCGAAGAGCAGCGCGATCTTGCCGTTGCCGGTGCGCGCGTGCGCCCAGATCAGGCAGTAGCGCAGCCGGGCCAGAGCCCAAAATTGCCTCGGGAAATCAACGCGAGTCAGGTTCTTCCAAAACGATTCCAAATTGATGAAACTCCAGTCAATTGAGGCTGTGATCTTCGATCAGCAGATGAGCTGTGAACGATCGAGTTTGAAATCATCGAGGTCGCCGAGGACCGTCGCCGCCAGGGCTTCCGTTCGGAAAATTTCATTGGCAGACCGGCGGACGTCTTCCGGCGTCACGGCATTGAGCGAAGCGATGATCTCGTCCGGGGAGATGAAACGGCCAAAGTTCATTTCATGCTGGGCCAGTGAACTCATGCGCGAAGAGCTCGATTCCAGACTGAGCGCCAGGGAGGTCTTCAGTTGATCCCGGTTGCGCTCGAGCTCTTCGTCGCTGATCAACTCCCGTTTGATGAGACTAAGCTCCTCCATCGTTGCCTCGATCGTTTCGTCTAATTGTTCAGTCGAGGCTCCCGCGTAAATGCTCAGATAGCCGCTGTCCTTGAAGGGCGACGTGGACGAGAAGATCGTGTAGACCAGCCCCCGATCCTCGCGCACCGACTGGAACAACCGCGAACTCATGCCGCCGCCGAGAACCAGCGCCAGAATATTGGCCGAGTAGCGATCGTCGCTGACGGCCGAAGGGCAAGGCGCCCCCAGCACCAGGTGCGATTGTTCAAGCTCCCCTTTATGACGCAAGATCACCGGGGTCGCCGGCTTGGGAGCGGCCAGGCTCCATTCCCGACGGCGCGGCCGCAACTCCCCGAAATATCGGTGAGCCAACTCGATCAGCCGCGCATGCTCCAGATTGCCCGCCGCCGCAATCACGAAATTATCGGGCCTGTAGATCTCGTCATAGTAAGCCCGCACGGTATCCGGTTTGAAAGAGGCGAGAGTCTCCGGTCTACCCAGGATTGGACGACCGAGCGGGTGATCAGGATAGAAGTTTTCGCAAAAAATATCAAAGACAATGTCGTCCGGTGTGTCCTCGACCATCTTGATCTCTTCAAGGATCACGTTGCGCTCTTTCTCCAGTTCGGCCGGCTCGAACGAGGGTTGAGTCACCAGATCCGCGATCAATTCAAAAGCGCGCGGCAGATGGTCATCCAAAACTTTATTGTAGAAACCGACCACCTCGCGCCCGGTGAAGGCGTCGAGATGCCCGCCCAGCATATCCGACTCCGCCGCAATCTGCGCGGCCGAACGTTTCCGCGTCCCCTTGAAGAGCGCATGCTCGATGAAGTGCGTCAGGCCATGTTGCGACGCCGTCTCATCGCGCGAGCCGCTCCGCAGAAAGATGCCGAAGCTCACGGAACGCACATTCGACATCCGCTCCGAAACGATGACCAGACCGTTGTCGAACTCCGTCTTGTTGACCTCAAAAGCGTGATCGATTGAGAACTCCTTGCTGATTCTCTTTGACTCCATGTGATTTTCTCTGCCTTGAATATTGCCGGCCTCCGAGCCGGCTGCCCAACCTTGCAGTCATGAGCATGAGATTTCGTTCATGTCATGCCGATAAACAAAGAACCGACATCATATGTCAGCGACTCTCCCCGCCTCAAATCAATTATCACCTCCACCCGGCGGCAGACGCCAATCCCCCGTCCGGCCCCACCACATGTGACATTAAGCATCGCTTAGATGCGGCTATTTTCACAGGCTCGGTGTCACCAAGTTGATCGTCAAGATTATGGGCTTTTTACTATTCTACTGTCCCGGTTTGTTTACCTTTGTCAATTGCTGTCACCGATCGTAGACAGGATATTTGTCTAGGTGTCTACAATCAAGGACAATGGGAAGCTCTCCGAAAACGCCGAGATAGGCGCCATTTAATTATAAATCCTGCCGTTGGTTGGTTTAAAAGAAGCTCGTCAAATAGCGATGAATATTGGCACAACCGTTGCTCTAGTTCAGGACGCAAATGATAAGTTGATAAGTAACGAGCGAGTTACTTAGGTAGACTTGAAAAGATATTTGAAGACACAAACGAGAGAATCGCTCATTGCTGCTCTGTGAAGCTAAGCGAAACCTCACCGTTGAATCGAAGCCGTGATGCGCGGGGCGGTTCTCTCGAATCGAGATTATACAGGATCGGAGCGATGCTCCCCAGAGAATGTAGTCGGTGGCTGAAGTAAGGACACGGGGGTCGGATTTGGCCGTTGACTACAGATCGATTCGCAAGTTATTCCATTGCAGGGAACGGGGCACACTGCGTGGTGTAACTTGCGAATCGGCCGAAAGGCCGGGTCGAGCGCCGATCGATGAGATTTGAAAAGTTTTGCTCTCAAGCTTCAATGATTGCCTGATCGGCAATCATCACTTTCGATGCGCTGGTTACGTCACTTGGAGAACGGGGCACGCCGAGCGACGTAACCGGCGTGTCGAGAACCAGAATCGAATTTTGACAAGAGATGATTCGCGGGCCGAGGCTCGCGACCACAGCTTGTAGTTGTCGGCTGGAAAAGACACGGGGGTCGGATTTTAGCCGGTAACTACAAACCACGATTCGCAGGTTACGCCATTCGGAGAACGGGGCACACCGCGTGGCGTAATCTGCGGATCGGACCTCTTGGAAGCTTGATCGAGACCAAGTTCGTTGCGGTTTTTAGATTCCCAAAGTTTTTGAAATTCGTGATTTCGGAGCGATGCTCCCCAGAGAATGTAGTTGATGGCTGAAGTAAGGACACGGGGGTCGGATTTGGCCGTTGACTACAGATCGATTCGCAAGTTATTCCATTGCAGGGAACGGGGCACACTGCGTGGTGTAACTTGCGAATCGGCCGAAAGGCCTTAGTCCTCTCCGGGTTGAGCCCAGTCAAATCACTAAGATTTTGATTCTAAAAAGAATGTTTACGGCGCGGTCCCCAAACCGCGTCTGTCGCCAGGTAAAGTTGACTCCCTGTCGGCTTGAAGGTGGCAGCGAGCCCTCACGAAATGACCGCAGAAAAATAAATGTCTTCTCCCGCTACAAGGACTTCTCCCACTTGGAGTCCGGGGGCTCAAAAGTATTTAATGCACGAGAGTGCGATTCGGGTCCTCACCCCAGCAGCATTAGGCTGCTAGCAGTTTTGTACAGTCTGCTGGCAGCCTAATGCTGCTCTTTGAGAATTCCTTCGAATCATCTCATTAAGTAATCCAACGCTCCTGTGTTATAATTCCTACGTTTATTTGACCCTGGCGATCTATTTTTTCAGGCACGGAATGATCATGGAATAATTAATGACCAAGTTTCTTCATATCGCAGACATTCATCTAGGCATCCGGCGGTACCGATCGGAAGATCGGGCGCGAGATTTTTTTCTCGCCTGGCGTGACTGTATTGAGCGGTATGCACTGAACGAAGGGGTCTCATTCGTGTTGATCGCCGGCGACCTGTTCGACGCCCGCCGGGTGGAACCGCAGGCCATGAACCAGGCCATGTATTGCCTCTCCAAGCTGCGGCAAGCCGGAATTCCCGTCATCGTCATCGAAGGCAATCACGATTGTCATGAATCCGAGAATCGATTCAGTTGGTTGCGCAGTCTTTCGCAGTGGGGATTCATCAAACTGCTCGAACCGATTCACAGTGAGAGCGGAATTCGACTCCAGCCCTGGAATGACGAGACGCTCTCCGGCTCCTTCATCGATCTCGACGGGGTCCGCATCTTCGGGTCGATCTGGTACGGTTCGACCGTCAGCCAGGCCCTGCCCGGATTGATCGATCAGTTACGCGAGCATCACAGTGAAGAGCGCCTCAACATCATGCTGCTCCACACGGACGTCGAAGGTCAGCTCAACCGTCCAATCCCGGCCCTGCCCGTGGCCAAGCTCAACGAATTGAAGTCATATATCGATTATCTGGCCCTGGGCCACACGCACAAGAATTTCGAGATCGACGGCTGGGCCTATAATCCCGGTTCATTGGAAGCCTGCAGTGTGGATGAGTACGCGAACGTGCGCGGCGCCTACTTGGTCGAGATTAGAGATC
>DATEFT010000207.1:0-9584 GCA_035280505.1 Blastocatellia bacterium
GTTGACGATGAACATGATCCGGAGCCCGCGAGAGCGGGCGACAGCCCATGATCTGCCGCCCGTTTCACGGGCTCAGGCCCATCGTTGGCAGGACCTGGGGTTCCGTTCGGCTCCGCCTCACTCCACCTCCAGGCTTTATTCTTTCGCGCGCTCCGCGCGCTACAGGTCAAACAACTTAGTTAGCAAAATAGTTAGCACGCCTTAAACCCGGCTGCGGCGGGATGGCGCGGATCAATCGGACGCAGGTCGCAGCCATTCATCTCTTCGCCGATCTGGAGCGGGCCGTAGGCGAACTCGATCGGCCGCGTCCAGGCCGCGCCGGATGCGGGCGGGTAGACCCAGCATTTTTCAGCGACCGTCGAATGACAACAGTAGACCAGCCGCCCGCCGCCGCCCTGCGTTTTAGACGGCCAGCCGGCTCGCCGGGCCAGCAGGGGCGTATCTTCGAACGTCGCGCGAACCACGCCCGTTTCCCGGCGAAGATCGATTCCCACGTGGTCCAGAAACGGCTTCGGCGGGAGAGGATCGGACAGTTGATCCTCTTCCGCGATCGGGATTGAAGAGAAGATCAGATTCACTCCGCCGTCGAAGGCATATTTGATATAGCCGGGGCGTCCATTCTCGGCTCGCGCGCCGAGGCGAAGAATGTCGGTGTGAGGAAGCGCGTCCACCTCATCCACTTTGACGTGAATGTGGACGCTGTCCGCCAGCCGCACTGCGGTGAAGAAGGGAAACGCCGGGTCCAGAAGCGCGAGCACCTCTCCGATTTCGCCGGAAGACAAAAGACCGAGCCTCTCGAAATCGCCGAGGATCCGCCTCCACGTCGCGGCATCAAGAAACTCGGGTTTCCAGGCCGCCTGATCCGAGACCCGGAGGTGGTTCCCGGAAACTCCGCGTAACCACCGGTTCCGTTCCGAAGGCGGGAGGCTCGCCACGCCGGTCGTCCAGACGCCGGTCCGGACGGGCGAAACAAAGACCGGAGCGATGCCGGCAGCCTCCATCCGTCGCGCCCAGCCCTCATGGTCGTACTCGACGCGCCGGATCTCGACGCCGGGCGCCGCATCCCGGGAAAGATCGATCACCGCATAGTGGACCGCCGGATCGCCGTCATGATCCGGCTTTCCGACCACGCCGCAGTTCACCGCGAACCGCCCGCTCTTGAGATGACGTGTCCAGGGCAGCCCGGAGTGCGTACAAACGAAGCCGCGAACATCGAAATAGTCCATCCAGGCTTCGAGCCGGAGATCGTCGAGCTCAGCCTCATAAAGGAATTCGCTGGTGTGGCCCGGACTGCCATGGCAGAGGAGCACGCGGCCGCCCGCGAGCTCGACGATGGTCCGGTCGGGCCATTCCGCCAGGGCCTGCCGGGAGTTCTCGCTGAGCGCGTTCGTCGCCAACTCAAAGGCTTCGCAACTGATCTTTTCATCCTCTTCGGAACTGTACCCGCAACCACAGCTCGTCGAACCGACCACCGCCTGCTGTTCATGATTTCCGGCTACGAACAGGTCGAAACCGTCGCGAATCATGGCGACGACTTCGTTACTGTGGCCGCAACAGCCGATCGCATCCCCAATGAACGCCCGGACGTCCGCCCGGATGTTCACCGCGTCATCGAGACACGCCCGCAGCGCCCAGAGATTTCCATAGGAGCCTCCCATGACAGCCAGACGTTGTGGATGATTTGCTGTGTTACTTCTCTGCATTATCGTAATTCAACCTCTCTTTCATTTTGTCAAACTTGAGATTTCCATCCGGGCGCCGGGAGTTGGCCGGAAGGTCTAGGCGTTTCCGGGCGCGTCCTCCCGTGAAGCCGTTGCGACCCAATCCGGATCCGGCTCCGGAATGACCCAGGCGTGGGCGGCGTCCACGGCGACGCTGACTTCGTCGCCGATTCGAGCGGCAGGCAGGACATCCGGCGCGGCTCGGACCTTGAGCGAGACGCCTGGTGCCAGCCCGATCTCGAAGAGCTGGTCGGCGCCCAAAAAGGAGAGACCTTGAATAGTCCCCCGGACCTGGTGAGGATGAGCGGATGCCGCCGACCCCATCAGCACGCGTTCAGGGCGAAAAAGAATCTCGGCGCCCGGCCGGCACTCCAATCCGTCTGAGCGGAGAGCCAGGCCGCCATCCAAAAACAGCGATCCGTTCCTGGATTCCGCCACACGTAACACGTTGGCGTCGCCGAGCAGGCGGGCGATGGCGGGCAGGCGAGGCCGCTCGTAGAGTTCGCGCGGTGCGCCGACCTGAAGAATGCGGCCGGCCAGCATGACCGCGATCTGGGTGGCCAGCGAAAGCGCTTCCTCCTGGTCGTGGGTCACCAGAATCGTCGTCACGCCGGTCCGGTGTTGAAGCTCGCGGAGCTCGCCGCGCATTCTCTCGCGGAGATGGCGGTCGAGGTTGGCCAGCGGCTCGTCCAGCAGCAGGAGTTTCGGTTCGATCACCAGCGCCCGCGCCAATGCCACCCGCTGCTGCTGGCCGCCGGAGAGTTCGCGCGGTTTGCGCTCGCGTTCGCCCGGCGAGAGCCGGATCCGATCCAGCATCTCCTCGATCCGGCGGCGGCGTTCGGCCGTCGGCACGCCTCGGGCTTCGAGACCGAATCCCACGTTTTCACGCGCGGAGAGGTGAGGGAGGAGCGCGTAGTTCTGGAAGACCATGCCGATTCCGCGCCGCTCCGGCGGCCAGCCGGTCACGTCCTGACCGTCCAGCCGGATCGTTCCGGACTCCGGCTGGATGTAGCCGCCGACCAGTCGTAAAAGCGTGGTCTTTCCGCAGCCCGAAGGACCGAGCAGACAACAGAACGCTCCCGCCTCGACGGTGAGCGAGACCTCATTCAAGACGACGCGCCGGCCGTAGCGGCAGACGGCGTCCCGTAACTCCATCAACGCCATGGGCTCATCCTTTGCGCAGAATCTCCCGGTCCCAGATGGCGACGATGTGGTCCCAATCCTTGAAGTAGGCATCGTACGGATAATACTGCACGTTCTTTAACGCCTCCTCGGTCGAGGGAAAGATCCGGCCCCACAGCGGATCGGCCGCCGCCGCTTTCTGAGCGACCGAGAGCAAGGGCGTGGCGGAACCGTTCTTTACGAACTCTTCCTGGATCTCTTCCGAGAAGAGGAAGTCGATGGCCTCTTCGGCCAGTTCCTTGCGGGCGCCGACCGGAATCACCCACATCAGTTGGGTGGAGGCGCGATCGACGTCGGGCACGACGGCGCCGAGCTCGGGCCGCTGGCGCAGGGCCAACAGCATATCCCCGCTGTGCATGTTGCCGATGGCGCAGTTCTGCTGCGACAGGTTGAGAGCCATGTCGGTCGAGGTCGGCCACCAGTATTTGACCCGGTCGCGATTCTCCCTGGCGAACTGGATCACGCCGTTCAGGTTGTTCGCGCACTCCGCCGCGGCGGTGCCGGGCCGTCCTTCGGCGGCCACTTTCAGGCACGCGAAGGTGTAGAGCGACATATAGAAGGAGTTGTAGAAGCCGAGCTTGCCCTTCACGTCATCCCTCATCAAATCGCCCCAGCCCTGAGGTTCGAAATGCACGAGTTTCTTGTGATAGCCCAGCGTCATGACCCCTTCCGGAAACGGGATGCCGTAGCCTTCGTGATAGACCCAATTGTTGAGTACCGAAGGGGCCAGCTTTCCGAGATTGGGGATGCGCTTCATGTCGATCTTTTGGAAGAGTCCTTCACGGATCGCGGGGTAGCCCTGGGTCGCATCAGTGAGGACCAGGTCGAAGGCCGGCTGTCCGGGAGGCGACGCCTTCAGCTTCGGGATCGAGTCCCACCAGCCCGGATCGGGAATCACGGTCGCGCCGGTTCGAGCCTGGAAGCGCGGCACGAAGGCTTCGCGGATGGTCTTTTCCCAACTGCCGGAATAGATGAAGAGCCGGAGCGTCTGCCCGGCAAATTCTCTTCCGGAAGCGCCGGACGGCGTCGCCGTCGATTCCGGCGCGCTCTTCTGACATCCCAGGATCGAAAGCCCACCGGCGGCGGCGCCGGCCCAACCCAGAAATTGTCGGCGCCCCAGAAATTCGGTGCGATACGGCTTCATGATTTATTCTCCCCGGAAACGCCAAGGGCGATGATTCCCATGGGCCCAGTATACATGGTTAAAGATTCTCAATCGCGAATAATCGAGGACGAACTTGAGACTTCGGTCTCCTGCCGAGACCACTCCGGATTGATTCCGCTTCCAATGGGGGATCTTCGATTAATCGAACTGTTGCGTATACGCCGCTCTTTCGGAAGCGGTTTCAAGAGAAACGAGAAAATTATTTCGATCGAGACCCGAGTGGGCGGGCCCATCGGAGCGCCGCGAAATTCTTGACAGATTCACGAATTCCATTATTATCACAACACCGATGGGATCATTTAAATATTTGCATCAATGTGCAAATGTACATATCGGCTCTGCCGAGCGGCTCTTCGCGGGCTAACCGGCGTCGTTGCAATCGGTCGTCGGATCCATCGTGGGCAGAGTTGCGGGTCCTGTATCTAAGCCCCTTTGCGGCGCGAATGTCATTGTCATCGAAAGAATAAGGCCGACGCTCAATTTTCTGGGGGAATTAACCATCCAAATGAAGAAGCAAATGCGCCTGAACGCGCTGGACATGAACTGTGTGGGGTGTTGTCCGGGCCTGTGGCTGCACCCTGAGGATCAGACGCTCCGTTACAACACGCTCGAATACTGGACGGAGGTGGCCCAGGTGTTGGAGCGAGGCTTATTCGACTCGCTCTTCATTGCCGACATCTACGGCATCTACGACGTGTACGGAGGCAACGCGGACGCCGCGTTCCGCAACGCCGTCGAATTTCCCGTCAACGATCCGTTGCTGTTGGTGCCGGCCATGGCTCTGGTCACGAAGCACCTGTCGTTCGGCATCACGGGCACGGTGACTTATGAGCCGCCTTACAGCTTCGCCCGCAGGTTTTCCACGCTCGACCATCTGACCAACGGGCGGGTCGCCTGGAACATCGTCACCGGCTATCTGGAGAGCGCGGCTAAAGCCTTCGGCCAACACGAACAGTTGCGGCACGATGATCGATATGCCTTGGCCGGCGAGTACATGGAGGTGGTCTATAAGCTGTGGGAGGGAAGCTGGGAGGACGACGCCGTCCTGCGGGACAAAGTAAACGGGATCTTTGCCCGGCCCGAGAAGATTCATAAAGTCTTTCATGAGGGAAAATATTTTCGCATGGAGGCCTATCACATCTGCGAACCCTCGCCGCAGCGCACGCCGGTCCTGTTTCAGGCGGGCGCTTCCACCAAGGGCCGGCAGTTCGCCGCCCAGCACGCGGAGTGCCTCTTCATCTCCGGTCCGACCCGGAAGATCGTGGCCGAGATCGTGTCGGACATCCGGAAACGCGCGGCGGAACTGGGGCGCAATCCCAAAAGTCTGATCATCTTCACCGGACTGGGAGTGATCACCGGACCGACGGATGCGGAGGCGCACGCCAAACTGGCCGACTATCGCCGGCACGTCAGCGTCGAAGGCCTGCTGGCTCTGTTTGGCGGCTACATGGGCATCGATTTTGCCGGGTACGATCTGGATCAACCGTTAGAGTACGTGGAGATCAACGCCATTCAGACGTTTATGGAGGAGTTCACCAGAGCCGATCCCACCCGCCAATGGACGCTGCGCCAGATCGCCGAGTATCTGGGCACCGGGAGAACCACGGTGGTCGGCTCGCCGTCAACGGTGGCGGATGAGCTCATCGAGTGGATGGAGGAGACCGGGGTGGATGGTTTCAATCTCGACTATCTCGTCAGCCCCGGCGACATGATCGCTTTCGTTGACCTGGTCGTCCCCGAGTTACAGCGGCGCGGCGTCTACAAGACCAGCTACGAGGAAGGCACGTTCCGTGAAAAGCTGTACGGGAAGGGCCGGAACTACCTGCCGGATGACCATCCGGGGGCAAGTTACCGATATGGCCGCTCGAAGCTCGCTTCATCGACAGTTTCAACTGACTAGTACTTTCGAAATCGCGAAAGACGCGAAAGACGCGGAATCAAATACCTTTCGCGTGTTTCGTGTGTTTCGCGGTTTGTAAATCGATTTGGTGCGCAAAGCACTGGGAGGTGACGGATTCAATTGAAGAAGTCTTGATGAAACGCGTGCCGCTTACCCATTTCATTCCAACCGATCTAGAGAGGAGAATTGTTTTGAATAATCTACGGCGAGGCTCGATCCTCATCGCCTGCTTGCTCTGGTTCTCTGGCCTGGCATCTGCCCAGGGTTCAGGTTCCGTGGTCGGAACCGTGACTGACAGCACCGGCAAAGCCGTCCCGCGCGCCAAGATCGTGGCGGCCAATCGCAGTACATCGATTGAGAGAACCACCGAGGCTACCGAAGCGGGAGAATTTCAGATTCCGGGACTCCCGGCCGGAAACTACACCCTCGAAGTCTCTCATCCCGGTTTCAAGGCGCTGAAGAGCTCCGAATTCGCCGTCAACGTCGGACAGGAACGCCGCATCAATCTGAGCCTCGAGGTCGGCGCCCTGACTGAGACCGTCACCGTGCAGGCCACCGCCGTGGCGGCGGCCACGGAATCGGCCACGCTCTCAACGGTCGTGGATCAGAAAAACATCGCCGATCTCCCGCTCAATGGCCGGCAACTGCAGAATCTGGCGCTGCTGGTGCCGGGGGTGACCGCCGGATGGAAGAGAACGGTCGCGTCGGACAAGTACGCTTCAGCCCGAGAGGGCCTCTCGGGCGCATTTGTGGTGAATGGGGCCCGGGGCCGTTCCAACGACTTCGTCCTCGACGGCGTGCCGCTGAACCTGCTGCAGTATGGAGTGGTCAACTTCATTGACTCGAACGAGGCCGTTCAGGAGTTCGAGGTCAAGACCAGCGTTCCCGAGGCGGAATACGGCCGGACGATGGGATCCACGGTCAACATGGTCACTCGCGGCGGCGGCAACGGGTATCACGGAAGCTTCTACGAGTTCCTCCGTAATGACCGGATGGATGCCAATAACACCTTCAACAACCGGACCAACGTGGAGCGCGGCGTCCTGCGGCAAAACCAGTTCGGGGGAACGTTCGGCGGTCCGATCGTTCGTAACAAACATTTCTTCTTCGCCAACACCGAGCTGACGCGGATCGTGGAGGGGACGGAATCGCGCCTCATCAGCGTGCCCACTCCCGCCGAGAAGGCCGGCCGGATCGAATACACTGACGCGGCCGGTGTGCCGCAGGTCCTCAATCTGGCCGGACGCATCACTCCGCTCTCGGCCAGGCTGCTGCAATTCTATCCGCTGCCGAACGTCTCCTCGGCCAACGGACTCAATTACACCACCCCGCAGACGATCCTGCTCAACGACTACCAGGTGCACGTTCGCACCGACCATCAACTTTCGGAAAGAGACACGCTGATGGCTCGGGTCTCGTGGAATCTGAACGACCAGGATTACCTCGTTTACAAGTTCTACGGTCCGTACCTTCCCGGCTTCAATCTGCCGAACCCTGAGACGACTTCGAACGGAACGGTCGGGCATCTGCATACCTTCGGCCGCAACGTGGTAAACGAGTTGCGATTCGGTTGGACGCGCTACTCCAACGACCTGGGAAATGGGGACCAGACCAACTCGACCGAAATCGGCCTGCCCAACGGCTATGAGATCTCGCCGGGCATTCCCGCGATCAACTTCCTGGCGGGCGGCATCGGCGACATCGGCGGGCGAAATCTGTACGGGAACCGCTGGCAGAACGAGACCTCGGGCTTGATCTCGGAGACGCTCAGTTGGAGCCGGGGGCGGCACAGTTTCAAAGTCGGCGGCCAGATTGCGCGCTATCACCTCAATACCCGGGGCGCCGTCAATCAACGCGGCACCATCGAGTTTGACGGTTCGCGGAACGGCTTGATTCCGGCAACGACGGACAATGCCCGCGCGAATGCCCTGGCTGACCTGTTGCTCGGGCTGCCCGTTCGCGCCTCGATCACGATCGGCGAGTTCGGACGCGGTTACCGTCAATGGGCCTTCGCGGGCTTCGTTCAAGATGCCTGGCGCGTGACGCCGAAGCTGAAGTTGAATCTCGGTCTCCGATACGAATACAACAAACCCTGGACGGAGGTGAATGGAAAACTCACCAACCTGGTTCCCGGCGGCTCGCTCGAGGTGGTGGGCGGCCCGGCCTTGAAGAGTTTCTATCAGCCGGATCGCAACAATTTCGGGCCTCGCGTGGGACTGGCGTACGATCTGTTCGGCAACGGCCAGACCGTGATCCGGGCCGGATTGGGGATCGTCTACGAGACCCTGCTCCAAACGAACTCGGTGGAGGCCGTGGAGAACAACCCTCCGTATTCGCTGTCCGCCGTGGTTCGCCAGCCGGCTCCATTCTCTCCGACCGGAGCGCCCTCGACCACGCTGCTCGATCTCCGAAATTCGGCACAGCCCTCACGGGCGATTGCCGCGATCGGCGTCACTGATTTCCGCAATCCCTACATGATGCAGACCAACTTCTCAATTCAGCACATGCTCACTCCGCAGTTGCTGCTGGAAGTGGGATACGCCGGAACGCGAGGCGTGAGGCTGCCGGTCTTTACCGATTTGAACCAGGTTCCGCTCGACAGGTTGACCCCGGCGCAACGCGCCTCGATTGCCGCTGAGATCGCCGCGGGACGCGACACCACGCCCATTTTGTCGACACTTCGTCCCTATCCCCAATACGACTCCATCACCTACAGTTCGAACTCCGCGTCGTCCACTTACCACAGCCTGCAACTGAAGGTGGAGAAGCGTTTCGGCGCCGGGCCGATGTTGCTCGGGGCTTACAGCTTCGCGAAATCGATCGACAACGCCAGTGATTTCGGAGCGTACGATTCCTCGGAGACGGTTCTGGACTCGAATAATCTGGCGCGCCAGCGAGGGCTTTCGAGCTTCGATATCAAGCACCGGTTCAGCCTCGCGTTCAATTACGATCTGCCCTTCAAACAGTTGCTTCATGGACCGAAGGGACTCCTCGACGGTTGGCAGATCAAAGGCATCATCTCCTTGCAGACCGGCCAGCCGTTCACACCGTTTGTGAACACGCTCGATCCCTACCGCGGCGAATCCTTCAACCGGCCCAACCTGATCGGCGATCCGAATGCCAACGTTCCGGCGGGTTATGCCTTTAACCCGGCGGCCTTCCAACTGGCCGCCCCGGGGACCTTCGGAAACGCCGGGAGGAATATCGTTCGAGGAGACGGTTTCCGGAGCGTGGACCTGTCGCTGTTCAAGAACATTCGGATCACCGAACGGTTCGGATTGCAGATGCGATTCGAATCGGTGAACAGCTTCAACCATACGAACTATCAGGCACCGGCTACGAATCTCGCCGCCAATGCGGGGTTGTATGTCGCTGCCGCCCAGCCGAGGATCTTGCAACTGGGGGTCAAGCTGACCTTCTAGCTACTACTTTGCCGACAACCTTGATTTACGAACCGCGGAACACGCGAAACAGGCGAAATCATCAAGTTTTCGCGTCTTTCACGTGTTCCGCGGTTCCGCTGTCACTCTTGTTTGAGATACCACGTGGTCAGGGTTCTGGCCCAATAACGCGGCACGCCGTGATCCTTTTGGAGATGGGCTACCACGTCGTTCGA
>DATEFT010000208.1:0-5311 GCA_035280505.1 Blastocatellia bacterium
CCCATCGTCGCGGGCGAGACCAGAAAGGCCGAGGCGATGCGCGCCGCATCCACCCCGAGCACGATCTGCAGCATGAGCGGCGTCCGCACGGCGGCGTCGATGGCCGGATGCGCGCAGACGAACAGCAGTTTCAGCCTTTCATCGGGGAACTGGGCCTGGGTGTTTGCCACGTCCTGCGCCTCCTCGGCGAGCTGCAGCAGCAACTGCTCGGAGTTTTGCCGAACCTGATGACGGCGCGCGGCGTCGATCAGGCGGTTGTCGGCCACGCGCAACAGCCAGGCCTCCGGTTTTTGAGGAATGCCGTCGGCCGGCCAGCGTCTCAACGCCGCGGCGAAGGCCTCGCTCAGGGCGTCTTCCGCGCCGGCGACGTCGCCGGCGCGGGACGCCAGATAAGCAATCAGCCGGCCATACGAATGGCGCGCCACGGCTTCAATGGCGGCATGAGTTGCGGATTCGTTCATCAGGCGGATTTAGAGGTTCCGGCCGAAAAATGTGATCCCAACAACGGGCGAATCTCGATCGAACAGTAGCCGGCGGCCGGATGGCGGGCGGCCCATTCCAGCGCGGCATCCAGGTCCGGAACGTCGATGATGCCGAATCCGGCGAGAAACTCTTTCGTCTCGGCATACGGACCGTCGTGGACCTGCCGCTTTCCGTCGCGGATCGTGACCGTGGTGGCGGCCTGCGGCGATTCCAGACCGGCGCCCCCGATGAAGATCCCGGCCGCTTGCAGGGCCTCACCGTAGGCTCTGCCGGCCGCAACGTCGGCCTGATCGCGGCGGTCGAAGATCTCCTGTGACTGAAAGACCAATAATGCGTATTTCATAATGTTCAACTGTCCTTTCCTTTTGTGGTTCGAGCCGGGAGTCATTCCGACGGCTTCACCATTATGACGCGCGACGACCGCCCATTTCGACATTCAGACCAAATTTAAGAAAAATTGCCTGGAATCTTGATTTGAACCGCGAAACACGCGAAAGGCCATTAGTTTCGCGTGTTTCGCGTGTTTCGCGGTTGGTAATTACCGGCCGGGCTCTACGACCCGAACGGCCGCGCCGTTGACGAGGGAGTCGGCGGGATTTTCGATGATGGCATCCGTCCGCTTCAGGCCCGAAAGGACCTCGACCTCGGAGCCGAAGTCGCGGCCGATGGTGACCGGAACCAGCCTCGCCTGGCCATTCTGCACGAGGCCTACTCGGACCCCCTCGGCGCGGAAGAGCAACGTGTTGGCTGGGATCGTGACCGCCTCGATCCGGCCCGGCAGCCGCAGGTGGACGGTGAGATAGGTGCCGGGCAGCAGCGTGCCGGTCGGATTGTCGACCTCGATCTCGGTCAGGAGCGTCCGTGAGGCCGGGTCGATGGCCTTCGCCGTCCGGACGATGATTCCGTGAAACTCCCGGCCGGGCGATTCATTCATGGTGAGGACCGTGCCGGCTCCGATGCGCGAGGCGTTGGCGAAGCTCTGCGGCACGTTGATGAAGACGCGGAGTTTGGAGGTCGCCGCGAGCCGGAACAGCTCTTTTCCGGGAGTATTGGCGCCGGCATCGATCAGGGCTCCGAGGTCCGTATTGCGCGCCGTGATGACGCCGTCGAACGGCGCGTACAGGTTGTTGAAGGATTGCAGGTTCTCGAGCCGGCGGACGTTGGAGAGCATCGAGGCGTAGGTGGCCTCCTTGACGCCGAGGTCCCCGACCTTCTCGTCGGTCTCCTGTTGCGAGACCGCGTTGTTGCTGAGGAGCCCCTGCCATCGATCGGCCGTCGATCTGGCCAGTTTCAAACTGGCCTCCGCGACCTGCAGTTCGGCCCGGGCCTGTTGGAGCTGTTGATCGACCTCGGGAGTCTCGATCTTGGCCAGCAACTCCCCCTGTTTGACGTGCGCTCCGAGATCGAAATACCACTGCTTCAGGTAGCCGGTGGTGCGCGCGTAGATGGGCGTTTCGGTATAGGCCTGCACATTCCCCGGAAGCGTAATCTCCTGCGCCGGAGCCTGCCGTTTGGGATTGACCACGCGAACCGTCAGAACGGCCGACTTGCGGGTCGCCTCTTCGAGGGCGGTCTGGGCCTCCATCCGGTTCCGGATTCCGGACCAGACGATCGCTCCCAGGATCGCGCCGCAGACGAGGAATGCCAGGAGGCCGGTCCAGAGACGCCCGCGCCGCGGCGCCGGTCGCGGCGGCGTCTTTTCGGATTGTTGCGGAGGCTCGTCCGGATGTTTCAAGTCCTCGATCGGTGTCGATTCGACGGTCTGTTCGACGGGGTCTTCGACGGTGTGTACGCTATCCATGTTTATCTCTCTCCTTGTCTCCTGCCGCGAGCTGTTTCCGCCGAGCCGGCGCGGCCTCGGCGATAGTGCATGATCCCGAAGACCGCCGGGACGAAAGTGAGGGTGGCCAGCGTGGCGCAGAGCAGTCCGCCGATCACCGCGCGTCCGAGCGGGGCATTCTGTTCGCCGCCCTCTCCGGCGCCCAGCGCCATCGGGATCATGCCGATGATCATCGCCAGCGCCGTCATGATGACCGGACGAAATCGGGTGAACCCGGCTTCGACCGCGGCCGCAAGCGCGTCTCCATGCTCGGCCAGCCGCTCCTTGGCGAACGAGATCACCAGGATGCTGTTGGCCGTCGCCACCCCCACGCACATAATGGCGCCCATCAGGGCCGGAACGCTCAGGCGGGTGTGAGTGACGAAGAGAAAGAAGATGATCCCCGCCAGCGCCGCCGGGAGCGCCGTGATGATGATGAACGGATCCAACCACGACTGAAAGTTGACGACGATCAGCAGGTAGACCAGAACGATGGCGAAGGCGAGCCCGGCGATCAACCCGGCATAGGACTTCTGCATCGTGGACAACTGGCCGCGGATGGTCATGGAGCTCCCGCGCGGCAACTCGCCTCGATGGCGATCGACGATCCGGGAGATCTCCTGACCGGCGGATCCGAGGTCGCGATCTTCAACCGAGCCGTAGATGTCGATTACGCGCCGAATGTTGTAGTGGCTGACCACGGCCATCTCGCTCGATCGGCGGAGGTCGGCCAGGTCGGCCAGAATCTCGGACCGGGTCTGGTTGGCGGAACTGACGGGCAGATTCTGCAGCGCCGACAACGATTGGATCGCATACTGCGGCGTCTGCGTGACCAGGTTGTAGTTGACGCCGTTCTGCGGGTTCAGAAAGAAGGATGGAGTCGTTTGAAAACTCCCGCTCAATGAGACCAGCAGGCTGGTGGCGACGTCGCGCTCGGTGAATCCGCCCTGAATGGCGCGGGTCCGGTCCACGGTCACGTTATATTTCGGATAGTCGAAACGCTGTTGAATGCGCAGGTCGGCGATTCCGGCCACCTGGCGCAAATCCTGGAGGATCCGGTTGGCCACCTGGCGATTGCCTTCGAGTTCCGCGCCTTCCAATTGAACATCGACAGGGGCCGGCATCCCGAAGTTCAGGATCTGGGTCACCATGTCGGCCGGCAGAAAGTAGAAGGTATTTCCGGGAAACTCCGCGTCCAGGCGGGTCCGCAATTCCCGGACGTAGTCGGTCGCGGGCCGGTGCGGCTTCTTCAGCGAGACGAGAATATCGGCGTCGGCCGGGCCGATGGTGCCCGACCGGCTGTAGACGGTGTTGATCGTGCTGTAGGGCAGGCCGATATTGTCGAGGATGCTGTCGAGTTCCGAGTCCGGAATCAGGCGGCGAATCGACGCCTCCACCAGATCGCAGAGCCGCGCCGTCTCCTCGATTCGCGTCCCGGTCTTGGCCCGGACGTGAAGTTGGAACTGCCCGCTCTCGCTGCGGGGAAAGAAGTCCTGCCCGAGCCACCACGTCAGGGGGATCACGCTCAGGCAGAGCCCGAGAAAGATCGGCACGAAGATGGCGCGCCTCCTGACCAGCAGGCTTAAGAGGTCGCGATAGCGGCCCCGGATGGCCTCGAATCCGCGCTCGAACGTCCGCTGCCAGCGAACGAGGGGATTGCGGGTTGGGGCCCGTTCGCCGGACGAGCGTTTGAGCAGGTACATGGCCAGCGTCGGCACCAGGGTGCGCGAAAAGATATACGAAGCCAGCATCGCAAAGACGACCGCTTCCGCCAGGGGGACGAAGAGGTACCGCGCGACGCCGCTCAGGAAGAACATCGGCAGAAAGACGATGCAGATGCAGAGGGTCGAGACCAGCGTCGGCACGGCGATCTGCCCGGCTCCCTGCAGGATCGCTTCGTGCTGGTCGTGCCCCTCCTCCAGGTGCCGCTCGATGTTCTCGATCGTCACCGTGGCGTCGTCCACCAGAATCCCGACGGCCAGGGCCAGCCCTCCCAACGTCATAATGTTGATCGTCTGGTTGAGAAAGCTCAGGACGATGACCGAGGTCAGGATCGAGAGCGGAATCGAGACCGCGATGATGAGCGTGCTCCGCCAACTGCCGAGAAAGATCAGGATCATGGTCCCGGTGAGGCAGGCCGCGATCAGGGCTTCGTAGATGACGCCGGTCACGGCCGCCTTCACGAATGTGGATTGATCGGCCAGCGGCTGGATCTTCAGCTCCGGGGGCAGCGTGGTAGCGACCCGCGGCAGCATCTCTTTGATGCCCTCCACCACGTCGATCGTCGAGGCGTCACCGGCCTTGAGGACGGTCACGAGCGTGCCCCGGTTGCCGTCGAGCCTGACCGCGTTGGTCTGGGGCGCGAATCCATCGCTCACCTGCGCCACGTCGCGCAGGTAGATCGGCGAGGCTCCGGCCAGCCGCAACGGCAGGTCGTTCAGTTCGCGCACGCTCTTGGGGCTCCCGTTCAAGGCCACGTCGTACTCGAAGGCGCCGATCTTGGCCGTGCCGGACGGGAGGACCAGGTTCTGTTGCCCGACCGCCGTCACGATATCGGCGGCCGAGAGCCCCTTCGACTGGAGGAGCGTCGGATCCAGATTGATCATGACCTGGCGCTGCTTGCCGCCGTAGGGGTAGGGAATGGAGGCGCCCGGGACCGTGACCAGTTGGGTCCGCAGAAAGTTGAGCGAGAGATCGTTCAATTGCTGTTCTGTCAGGCCTTCGCCCGAAAGCGCCAGCTGCAGGATCGGTACCGTCGATGCGCTGTAGTTGATAATCAGTGGCGGAATGGTACCGGGCGGGGCCTGGCGCAGCGCCGTCTGCGAGACCGCCGTGATCTGGGAATTGGCGCGGTCGATGCTGGCGTTCGGTTGAAGAAAGACCCTCACGATCGACAGGCCGTTCAAGGTGGTCGACTCGAGGTGCTCGATGTTGTCCACGGTCGTGGTCAGCACGCGCTCGAAGGGCGTCACCAGGCGGCCCTCCAGCTCTTCCGCATTCAAGCCGGTG
>DATEFT010000209.1:0-5080 GCA_035280505.1 Blastocatellia bacterium
TCAGACCGAGCTCGATGAGCATGAGTTCGTGATTAGAGTCGAGCAGGAGCCGATCCGTGGCGGGGGCCTGGTCCTGGCCGATCCCGCCAGGGTCGGAATGTCGGAGAACCCGCTCACCCTCGACCAGGTTCAGCTCCGGAAGTTTGCCTCGCTCCATCTGTATCAAGGGGCGATGAGGCAGCTTCCGCCGCAGTCCGGATGTGTCGTCCGGGATCCGAGTTTCGATACGGTTTTAGATCTCGAGGGAGAGGATTTCTATGACGCCCCGGTCACCGTCCTGCCCGAGAGATACACCCTCATGTTCGTCACGACCGGCCTCTTCTCCGGACTGAACTTCGCCGCCCACTCGGCTTTCTCTCGAGTCAGCCGGGAGGTTCTGGATCAGATCCGAGCCGTTCCGCGGCGCCCGGAGGATTGGGACCAGCTCCCCGATTCGGAGCGAAGGTCGCTCCCGGCCTTCGCCCGGGAGGTGAAGTCCGAACACCGCCTCGATCGGGGCGAGTCTCTGGTGATTAAGGGAGTCGGACATTCCAAGCGGGTCCAGACTCTGGCCAAGTTGCCGCATCCGTCTCAACTGCATGCCCGAAGGTATGTGATTACGATCAGCAACCTGGATAAGCGCGGAACCGGAGAAGATCTGCCCCACGTCCTTCAGAATTGCGCGGGCTTCCTGCACCATTCGGCCGCTCTCGACCCCCTGGATCTGCGGGGGAAAGGATCGTTCGGGTTGATGTACAACTTCGATCACGATGATCTGGCCCAGGACCTGCTCGGCGATGAGCTGGAGCGAACGCCCGCCGCCTGTTGCGGTGAATGCCAGATCAAATCGCCCGGCGGCGTCTCCGGCGCGGTCCCGGTCGACGAGCTGTTCAGCAATCTGGTGGACGACCAGGACGAACCCGGAACCGAGGTCGGCGAGGGACAGGTGGAGCACGTTTAAGGAGCGGTCCCCAAATCAACGGCAGGATTACCAGGAGAGGTTCATTATGACATGGACATTTAAACTGCGAGGTCGAGAGGTCGATCTCGAGACCGTCGACGATCTGGTCGCGGTCCCGAATGTTGAACCGGCGGACGAGGCGCCGGTTGGAGGATTGCCGGCGGTCCGTTCGTTTGAGAGACATGGCTGGCGTCTCTGTTCTCACCGCCGGGCGGCCGCGCTTTCGCAACCATCCCGGAGGATCTTGAGGCATCGTTCCGGGACGATGTTGATCGAGACCGATCTGCTGACGGTTCAGGTGGCGCCGGACATTCCCGAGCATCGGGTGGACGAGGTGTTGGAGGACGATCATCTGACGCGGGTTCGCCGCCTCGCTTTCGCCGCCAACGCCTACGAAGTTCGCGTCTCCCCCGACCTGGAGTTGCGGGAGCTCGTCGATGGCCTGCAGCGCCGGACCAGCCGGTATCGATTTGCCGAGCCGACGTTTTTACAGACGCTTCCCAAGCGGGCGAAGCCGACCGATCCCGGGTTCGCGTTTCAGTGGCAGCATTCCAATGCCGGAGCCGATCTTCATTCCGAGAAGGCCTGGGCTCTGACTCGGGGGCGCGGACTGCGGATCGCCGTGATCGACCACGGCATGCAGGTCAATCACCCGGATCTCCGCGACGGGATCATCGGCGGAGGCTACTTCAGCTCGGCCGAGAGCGGATCCAATTTCGCCCCTTACCGCAACGGGATGGCCGATTTCCCCGACGACAGCCACGGGACGTTCTGTCTGGGGATGGCCGGCGCCCGCATGAACAATGCGCGCGGCGTCTGCGGCTCGGCCCCCGAATCGGACTTGATCGCCGTCGCCTGCGACCGGGTCGGAACCATGACGACCCTGGCCCGGGCCATCGCCTACGCCGCCGATCCGAGGTGCGAAGAGCCGGAGTCTCAAGCTGCGGGCGCCGATGTCATCTCCTGCAGCCTCGGGCCTGACGGCACGGACACCTGGGAGGTTCCGTCGGTGGTGGATCTGGCCCTCACCTTCGCCGCCACCGAGGGGCGAAATGGGTTGGGCATCCCCATCTTCTGGGCCGTGAATAACGGCTATCGCCCGATTCAGGACGACCAGATCTGTTCGCACGAACTGGTGATCGCGGTCGGACGGTCCAATCGCTACGATCAATCGGACGGGGGCGCGTTCGGTCACAAACTGGAGTTCCTGGCGCCGGGCGCCGATGTTTACAGCACCAAATCGAACAGTCGGTATGGCAGCGGTTCCGGTACCAGTTATTCCGCGCCCCTGGCGGCCGGGGTCGCGGCCCTGGTCCTGGCGTGCCATCCACAGTTGACCCGGGCCGAGGTTCTCGATCGCCTGCGCTCGAGTTGCGATCGGATCGGCGGTGTTACCTACGAAGACGGACGCCATCCCGATTATGGGTATGGACGCCTCAACGCCGAGAAGGCGGTCGGAGTTTCTTGAACACCTTCCTGTCGATGTCTGATTCAAAACCGCAAAAGACGCGAAAGACGGATGATTTCGCGTCTTTCGCGTCTTTCGCGGTTTAATGCCTGGGGGTTAGATCCCCGCCAGGTTGGGTTGGATTTTGACGTAGTTCTGCTCGATCGCCCAGAGGTCCAGCGGGATGGCCGCCAGCTCATCGACCGGCGGCACCGGGCGCCGATCTTTCGTCAGGTCGATCGATTTGAGGTAGTGTTTGCAGGTGTCGCAGCATTCGACCCGGAGATTGGGAAACTCTTCGGCCGCGTAGTAGGGCAGTCGTTCCGGATCGGCCTCCGGGCAGTTCGGGCAGGCGATGCGTTGAAACGGCCAGATGGTCAGGCACTCGCCGCACATCAGCAGGCGCCGGCCGCCGTCGGCGGCTCCATCCACCAGCGTTCCGGGCAGCGAGGTATCGTCGGAGAGCAGCGCCAGTTGCGGTTTGCGCCCGCAGAACGGGCAGACCCGGTGCGGCGCCGCGACTTCGAGTTTACGGACCTCGAACGCATTGATCCGGGAATCGAAGGGCGGAGTTTGGGTCCGGGCCAGCAGCTCCAGGTAAGGCTGCAGGCAGGCTCGCGGAAAGAGGCTCTGAGCCGCGTCCGACTCGCCGTGCCACCATGCGGCCAGCCCGTCTCTCCAACCGTCCCGGTCGGCGCCGAGTTGATCCGCCAGCGCCGCCAGCGCGGGCGAACCCTTCTCGCGGGCCAGGTTCAGCAGGGACGCGAACTGTTCGAGCAGGTGATGATGGTCGCTCTCGAAGGCGCCGGTGAGCGGTTGTTTCCGAGCGGCGGCGGAGAGCCGCTCGAAGAGGCCCTGCTGCCATCGCAAAATTTCGAGGTAGAACGCGAGCATCTCCCGCGCGTGCGCCGCCGTCTCCGCCAGTTGCTGAGCGCGTTGAATTCGCCGCTCCCATGAGAGTTGAGTGAACATGGTCTCAAAACCGCGAAACACGCGGCAGACGCCGAACCGACCCATTTCAGCGTCCGTCGCGTGTTCCGCGGTTCAAATCTCCTCTATTTTTTGCCCGTGACCTCGCGGTACCAACGCGGATGATGCCATTTGGCCCAGGCTTTGGTGACCGTCCCGCGAGTCATCGCCCGGAGCGTCCCCGGCATGGCCGTGGTCGAGATGTAGATGTGATAGATGATCCCGATCACGAAGGCGACGAAGGTGGCTTCATGCAGCCAGTAGGCGATGGTCCGCATGAAGAACGGAAAAGTGGCCGGAAACCACATAACGATCCCGGAGAGCAGAAACGCCAGCGCTCCCAGGGCCACCGCCCAGAAGAACATCTTCTGCCCGGCGTTGTACTTGCCCACCTGCTCCAACTCCACCTCGTAGCGCATGTAGGCTCCCATGTTCTCCTTCCACTCCTGATCGCCGGCGTCCGGTTTCATGCGCTCGCGCCAGGCGCGGAACAGGAAGACGACCGCGATCACGAAGCCCAGCGAGAACCAGGGATGCAAGGTGCGGGTCATGGCTCCGCCGCCGAAGAGGCCGGTGAGGCCGAAGAGGAAGGGCGTGAAGATGGCGAACCCGGTGAGCATCGCCAGAAAGAAGAAGATCGCCACCAGCCAGTGGGTCAGACGGACGCTGGCTTTATGGCGCACGATCAGGGACTCGGTGACGACCACGTCCTCCTGCTCGCGCGCAATCGTTGCGATCTGGGCTTGACCGAGCGTGGTTTGGCTCATTTGTTCACCTCCTCTTCTTCCACCCGGCGGTGGGGGGGCGGTCCCGGATCCGGTTCTTCGAACTCAGGCGCCTCGTTGCGGCCGAACCGCAGGTAGTGGAAGAGCGTGCTGAAGGCCGCGCCAATCATGGCCATCGAGCCGAGCGGCTTGATGACATCCTTCCAGACCGTGATGGTCCAGGGGATGCGCGGGTTCTTCGGCAGGCCGTACAGTTCGGGCCGGTCTCCCAGTCCAAGCACGTAGACGACGCCCGTGCCGCCCACTCCCGGCGGGTCGTAGAGGGCGGCCTTCTCGTGTCCGTTCTCCTTCAACTGGGCCACCCGGTGCTTGCCGATCTGGACCATCTGCTCCTTGGTGCCGAACTGCAGGCAGCCGGTCGGGCAGGCCTTGATGCAGGCCGGTTCCAGCCCGTAGGAGAGGCGATCAGAACAGAGCGTGCATTTGTAGACCCGTTTGGTCTTGACGTTGAGCCGCGGGATGTCGAACGGACATCCCGTCACGCAGTACTCGCAACCGATGCAGTGCTCCTGTTGGAAGTCGACCACTCCGTTGGCGTACTGCACGATGGCGCCCGGCGACGGGCAGGCCTTGAGACACCCGGGATCGGCGCAGTGCATGCACTGGTCCTTGGCCATCAGCCAGTGGATGGTCTCGGACCCATCCGCGTGCGGTTCGACGTGTTCGTTGAAGCGGATCAGGTTCCAGAAGTTCGAGGTCAGGTCCGGCTGGGTCTGATAGGTGCCGAGCTGGACCTTGGCCGGCTCCACCATCTCGTCGATCCCCAACAGATCGTTCCACTCCTGGCAGGCGACTTCACAGGCTTTGCAGCCGATGCAGGTCGTGGTGTCGATCAGTTTGACCACCTGCGGCGCCGAGCGCACCCCGGTGGAGGGAGAAGGACTGGCGGAAATTTTGACGATCTCCATGTTACTGGGCATGATCTTTCATCTCCTTTCT
>DATEFT010000210.1:0-7180 GCA_035280505.1 Blastocatellia bacterium
AGCAGGTTGCTTGCCACTCCGCCGATGAAAGAGATCGCGGCAATGAACGCGGGCATAAACCACGTACGACGGTGTTTGGATGGGGAAGCGTCGTTAGGAGGATGCACTCGAATCACCTCTTGCCGTGGCGATCTTGCTGAAACGCCCCATGGTTCCCTTACCGATACAGCCGAGGGATCTGATTATTTCAAGTCTACGCCGACTTTCAGGTTAAGAGTTCCAACTTCGAGTCCGAAGGAGAAGTCGCACCTATCTGACATACGCTGAAAGTTCTTTCAAAGATCGCGCCAACTCTTTTTTTGCCCCTCGGCCCCGACTTCGCCATCCAGCCAGGCCTTTCGAGCCGCATCCCCAAATGATCGATCTAATGCCATTCATCGCGCAGGAATGCTAGCGCTGTCGAGGCAAAACGCTCAGACATTTCACCAAAGATTGGTGCGTGTCCACCGTTCGGAATGATCCAGAGATACGATCGCGCAATCGCTGTGTATATTTCCATCGGAATGTTAATTGGATACAAGGGGTCCCGATCACCATGCACAATCAGAGTGCGGGCTGTGATGGTCGATAAATATGGAGGCGTGAAATTCATGTCGTCGTAGCTGTCTTTGAAGGCATTTCCTTGCGTCCACAAGGTTCGAATCTGATCATCCCCATGTTGGTGTTGTTGCCGCATGAATTGCCATTCTTCATCGGTTCGGCTGTCAACCGTCATTTGGCGCATGATGGCTCGGGCCTGTTCAGGGAAATAGTGTGCCGCGCTGACTAAGACCATGGCCTCAACTCGATTCGGTTGTTGGGTGGCCATATGAAGGAGAGTCTTGGCTCCGCAGCTCATGCCAATGGCCTTGAATCGCTCGATCTTCAATCGATCGAGCAATGCGAACACGTCGAGCGCGGACTGACGGTGCGTAAATACCAGGGAGGGATTGGTTGACCGGCCGTGGCCACGCAAATCCGGTATCACCATCTGATATTCATTGGGCGGTTCCTTAAAGATCAGTTCCCAATTGGCGCCCGATCCGGTAAAGCCATGCAGCAGGACGAGCGGCTCTCCTTGTCCCTGAAGCTGGTAGTACATCTGCATTTCATTAATAAGCGTCGTTTCTCCAGCGTTCGATAATGTTTTCATTTCGATCTCCCGGATAGTCATAAAAAGAAACCCCCCTCGCGATTAACTTGCACGAGCGGCCTGTATTCTAACCCGACAACAACCGAACGCACATGGCATTGGGATACCCGTTCGGATGGGACCCCGGCCTGAAGATCCTGGACCGGCGCCACCCCGAGTGTTATATCGACTCTGAGGCTGGAGGAAGACGGCTCCGGACTTCGGATTGATGCATCCTCTATTGTATGATTAGCGCGTGGTTTAATGTTTACTGAAATCAACCGCCGTCACAACATTTGCGTCAAGTTACGATGGAAGGGGAGAGCCATGCCCGTAACACATTTCGTGCTTCTGCTTTTGATGTTCCTCCCGAGCTTGCGACAAAGCCCCGCGGCTCAATCTCAAACCAGCAGTGAAAAGCAGCGGGCAGCGACCATCTCGGGACGGGTTATTTTGAACGGGGAGCTTCTGGGCCGCGCTGCGATTCAATTCCTCCAGCAGAGAGGGTCCGTTCAGACCGGCCGGGAGGAGCCTCTTCGAGCCGTCGCCGATCAGCAAGGCCGGTATCGGATCACCGCGACTCCGGCAGGAAGCTATCACGCCGACATTCTCAGGGCTGAAGCGATGAAGACCTACAATATTAAGGGGCGCGTCGTGAACGCCGAAACCGGCAATCCGGTCGAGGGGATTGAAATCGAGTACACCGGGGGCCAGAAGGAGAGCGGCGTTCTTCTGGCCAGCGCACAACCGGCCCGGTCGAAAGCGGATGGGAAATTCCAATTTCATGACGTCTTACCTGGCAAATACAAGATCTATCTGGCAAAGGGCGGGACAAATGAGTATTTCAGCGAGCCGGCGCTCTGTGAAATCACGGACGGCGACGTGGACGGGGTTGAAGTCAAACTGCAACCAGGCGGCTCCATCAGCGGGCAAGCCGTAATTGAAGGGGCGACGGATCCTCTCGCCCTGGCCGCTCTGGCAAAATCGTCGCAGATACTCATTGAGTGTGTCAGCCAGGATACAGAGGGCGTCGTTTTTCAAAGAAAGACGACCAGAGTGAAGGCCGATGGGAGTTTCCGCATCGCGGGGTTGCAACCGGGTAGAATCTATTTATCCTCGGCGCAAAGACTGTCCTCCGGCGTTTTATGGATCAAGCGTGTCGAACTGGGCGGCCAAGGCGAGAGGATCACTAGAGAAGGCCTGGAACTCGGCCCGGGAGAAAATCTGTCGAATGTGCGAGTGATTCTCAGTTACGGCCGAATAACGCTTCGCGGCATCACGCTTCACGGCATCACGCTTCGCGGCGAGGTGAAAATAATCGGCGGCGATCTTCCGCCTCATCTGGGAATCTACCCCTACATCTATCGCCTGAACAAATCCAAATCCGAATCCGAATCCGGAAAAGCGCAGAGCGCTTTCGTCGACGCGCGCGGACAGTTCGCCTTTTCAAACTTGATCCCCGGCGAGTACGAAATCCGGCTGGGCCTTGCTGTTCTTCAGCCAAGCAAGCTTGTGGATCCTATGAATAATGCGATCTCGAAATTGATTCTCAACACCAGGCAAAAGATCTCCATTGGTGGCGACGGATCCGGCAGTGGAACCGGCGATGCCACGGTGACGATCACAATCGACCTAAGCCAGAAGGAAGGCAACTGATCATATCTGGCGAGCGTGTCGTCGGGGTAAATCATTGCTGATGAGGCCTAAAGCGGCAAAGATCCTTCCGGGTCATAGACCAAAGCTTACGGCCACCATCTCTGACTGTCTGTTGAGTCTGAATCGATAGACATCGACAAGCCTCCACGCTAATCTGCCACCGTGCCGACTCTTGATCAACTCGGAATTAGTGAAGAGACTGTGCCCCCGCAGGAAGAAAGGAAACCCTTTATGGTGATTGCTCATCGCGATAATTTCGGCATTTGCGCGTTCTACAGCGCTGGCCGGCGACTGACGCTGATCTTCTTCCTACCTATATCATTCGCCCTTTTATCATGTAACAACACCACGGCCGAAACTAATCAGGCCATCGCTCAAAATCTGGGATCGTTTTTCGAAGCGTATCTCGGGCGCCGGGTGAGCGATGCTGAGCGTCGTAGCCTGGCCGAGGAATTTGTCAGGCTGCATACGGCAAAAGGAAGAAATCGAGAGGCAATCGAGCAGATTGCTCGTAAGTTCGCCTCTTATGTGAAGATCCTGCGGGAACAAAAAGACGGCGCGGCCGATTTGAGTTTGCGGCATGCCTTACTCCAAACGAATTATTTTCAGCCGACCCTGAAAGACACAATTGAGCTTCGACTCTTTACGGAGCCGGATCCCGTGCGAGTTGTCGATTCGAGATCAAAAAGACTGATGACGGAAAAAGATATTATCGCGATCATCAATCTCAACCATTTTTCGAACTCCAGCGATGACCCGCGGCATCTCACCCTTTCGCGACAACAGATCGATCGACTGGCGATCGGGCTTAATCGCATTTTCGGCGATCAACCGAAGGCCGGGAGCATGCCCGGATTTTGCAGCGAAGCCGCCGCGCTGTGGGCTGGCATTCGCCAGGAATGGCCCAATCTTAACGCCAACGAGAGACGCCAGACGCGCGCGTATGCAGGAAAGGGGAGCAGAGCGCCCTTGCCGTCCCACAAAATGTACGCCAGACTTCTGGGGATCGACGCCAGCGCTGCTTTCGAACGCCGGTTGGATGATCTGAGCGCGGTTGCTCTTTACCTTGCTGAGTTGAATGCGCTTGGAACAGTGATCACGACCGAAATGAGCAAAATGCGGTGAGGGCGCCCTCGTCAGGCTCTGGCGAGGGTTTGGCGAAGAGGGGTTGACGGCACTGATAAGATACTGCCGGAAAACGACAATTCTCGCGCCTCTTAAATCTGAGAAGGCGCCGGTCTCAATATCATCAAATTCCCGCCCGCGCCATTTATTTGGCCAAGTTACATTCAGGCGCGGCACAGGAGGTCAAATGGCAGAGAGAGCACCCGATCTAATTCCGATGTTAGCATACGAGGACGGCGTCGCCGCGCTGGAATGGCTCGGTCGAGCGTTTGGATTCCGCGAGCGTGCGCGCATGCTCGGCCCTGACGGTAGCCTGTCGCATGGAGAGATGGAGGCCGGGACCGGTCTGATTATGTTGTCGACTCCCACGCCGGACTATGAAAGCCCGAGACGCCATCAGGAAGTATGCGAACGTGCCCGCAAATGGTCGAAGGTCCCCTGGGTCATAGACGGAATGCTGGTCTTCGTCGATGATATCGATGCCCATTACAACCAGGCGAAGGGCGCAGGAGCGACAATTCTCAGCGAACCGGAAGATGGGCCACCGGGCCGCCGCTATCGGGCCGAGGATCTCGAAGGTCATCGCTGGATGTTTATGCAGCGTGAAAAGGAATGACGAACCAGAGACCCTTCTGAGCGGATACCCCGATCACCATCACGCTCATGGTCCAGTGTGCCCCTGATCACGGTTCAGCTTGCCTTTTGAAAGATAGTCGACAGTGGTGTCATAGAAGCTAAGAATCGAGTCGCCGCTCTCCAGGCCGTTCAAAAAAAGCTTTCTGACTTTGTTGAATGGGTAGGCGTGATTGTTGTCAGGGAAGGCCACGCTCCACCCGTCTTCGGCTGACAACTGCCAGCGGCCGCCTGCGTTAGCGATAATGCACTCGCCGAGAAACGAGCCGAGCACATTTACCAGCTTGTCGATGGTGACCTGACTAAGATCGGATCTGGCGCGCTGGCCTTCTATATAAGCCTCCACCCAGGCGACGGAGTCTCTGTTCAAACCAAAGCTTATTTCGCTCAGTGGGCCTAGTTGGTCGATGACAAGCTGGGCATTCTTTTTGATAAATTCTAGTTCGTCCATTGATCGTCTCCTGCATCGGCCTTACTGATTCTGAGTTGATCGGCAGGCCGAATTTTTCTGATGTACAGTCCCCGAACCCTTCGTCGAGTTCGGGTCCATCCACCGGCAGACCCAGTTCAAGCAACATGGTTCTGACCTCGGGGTCAGCCGTAGTCTTTCCGGGATTCCCGATTAAGACGTCGGCAGTAATCATTCTTCGGTCTCCTCTTGAGAAATGATGGCTTCTACCTGCATCGCACAATATCAATCGGCTCTTAATCTGTTGTTCCAGTTCTTCTATCAGCTCTTTTCTCATCGTAAAATGATGGACCCTAAGTCAAGGTGTGACCGGAGTCGAAACAATCTCACCATGAGGGGAAATTATTTGAAGCGTATCTCTAATTCTTTTGAGGAGTGTCCATGGTCGCCGTCTATCTTCGGACTTCGTAACGAAGCGCCACCAGGCCGCTCTTGTAGGATTTGAGCTCCATCAGATGCAGGGCGATGTCTCTGTCAAGCCTGTCGCGGTGGCCGAATTGATGCTGGAGCGTGAGCAGGACGTCTCATACGCCGGGCGGCGTTTGTTTCCAGTCCTCCATACTGATCCCTAAATCTAACCACATCTTGCGGGCAGAATAGGGGTCTACATTTCTAATGTCTGTACAGTCTTGACCTGGATTCTAATCTTGAGCTGACACCACCTGAACGGATACTCCTATGACATGACGAGTCTGATAACAAACGTTATGTCCTTATTTTAGCACCAAATGTTAATTATGGTCCCCAGGACTCAGATTAGAATGCCAATCAGCCAAAGTCTGAGGTTGAGGTAAGTCAGGCTCAATTTGAGAGCTAAACAGAGGGTGGAGGTAGAATCCGGGAGGTAGGCATCGATTAAAGTAGCCAACTGGTAGTTAGTGGCGGAGAAGATCCTCAATTACCAAGCTGCACTAGGCACACCACGACTGAGGTCCAGACTATTTAACTCCGAAGAGGCGGATGAACTACCGGGTTCGTGTCCGATTAGGTTGATCCGAGTTGAATCTTAATCCCGGGAATAAAGGCGGCCAGTGCCTGGGCCATCTCTTTGGCTCTGACCGCCGCCTGGTTCAAGATCAGTCGCCGGAGCCCGCCGTCTTGGTCGAATTCAAGGAGTCCACTGATGTGAAACAGATCGCGGACCAGGCGCTTAATCCCATATTTATTGAAGACCGACGATTGCTGGGCTAACCAGCGCCGTGCCCAGATGACCAGGTTATGAGCCAGGCTGCCGAGCAGCATGACCATTTGCTGGGCGGCGAAACGTTTCTTGGATCTTTTGTGAATTCCGAGGCCCTGTTTGGACTCTTTGATTTCGACCTCGACGGTCCCGCCGCGTAGATCGTAAAGTGTGCTGTAAGCCAGAGTCACCGCGTCCTGGTTCTCAAGGGTATGGGCCGGCCGGTTCAATTGAGTGATGACCTCGGGGGGCTCCAGGGTGCTCAGGATGCAGGCATAGTGGAAGGGCCGTCTCTTCCGTTCCCGCTCACTCATCGGCGGCCAGCGTAGCATGAGGCGCTTGACCGGCCGCAGGTAGTCCTCGATGAGGCCTTCGGCCCAGCCCATCTGCCGGTGCGGATGCTGTGGATCTTGAATCCAACGAGTGACCGATTGAGCGAAACTTTCAGCCCGGACTGGTGAAATATCCTTGCCGTGAATCTGATAGCCTCGCTCCAGGAGTCTGTTGACCGCATCGAGGCTGCCCCCGCCGGCATCCATCCGGATAATGGTCCGCTGTTTCCGAGCCTGATCGAGGCCGAGGGTCAATTCGAGAGCCTCGACCAATGGTGGCAGGACCTGCGTCAGGTGCAGATTGCCGGGATAGAGACGATCGAGCACGATCTCTTCATAGGGAGCAGCGATGACCCGGCCCATCTGGCGCCCCCAGCGAATCCCGGCCTCGGCCTGATAACCCTTGGTCGCATCTTCACACTTCTTGCCGCACGGAAGTCCGGTCAGATCGATGTCGAGCAGGAGCATGCGGGCGCGGAAGTCATGCCGAGAGGCCCGGCTCTGTTGCTGAAAGATCCGATCGAGAGCTTGCATCATCTGGGCCACATTGGTTGGGTTGCAGGCGTTGAGCGTGGCCTGGACCACTGATTGATCGGCGCAGGCCTCCCGGCCGAAGGCTTGTTGCAAGGCCTGATCGGGCCGGAGCCGGGTGTTGATTTCGCACAAGCCCCCTG
>DATEFT010000211.1:0-4342 GCA_035280505.1 Blastocatellia bacterium
ATCTATGCCACCAATACCGGCCAGGAGATTACCTTTGCTCAACTCTACCAGGAAGGCGGCGTGGGCGGACTCTCGCTCTGGCGCGTGCCGGATGAATCGACCGGGCGCAATGCGGAGTTTGTGGTCAAGAGTTCCGGGCGCGCCCGAAAGCTGAGGCCGGTCCAGCTCTCGGTCAAATTCAATCGCCTGCCGCCGATGAGCAGTTTCGTGAAGCGGGTCTCGCTGGTCCGGCGAAAGGACGAGCTGGCCGTCGACCGGTGGGGGCTCCAGTTTCTATTGCAGTTGCCGGAACCCCAGCCGCGGGTCATGACCAACCGGGTCGCGGGATACAACTCGATCGGCTGGCGGCTGCTCGAGGATCGGATTCGGATCGGCGTCATCGCCGATAACGCCGGACACTGCTACGAGATCAGCGTGCCGATCATGATGGCCGATCATCATCAACGGCGTGAACGTGAATTCGTCGAGGCGCGGGGCCGAGAGTACCGGAAGGGGATCGATTGGTTCGATCTTACCGAGATGGACTCCGCGATCGGCAATCGCGTCCAGGGCTGCAAAGACCGCCTGCGCGAGCTCTACCGGTCGGAACAGGATCGCTGGCCCGGCGAGGCGAGCCGGCTCATGGCGGCCATCGACAGGATGCGTGAAGGAGGACTGCAGAAGCTCTCGACGCTCCTGGCCTCTTCGGAACTGGAGTCGGCGGGGCACCTCGCGACCTCCCTGGCCGAGATCGAGGCGTTGAAGAGAGTCCGCGATCGATGGAGCGCCAAGGCCAATCGATCCAAACGGGATGCCTACCGGCAGATCTCCGTCTGGATCGCCCGAAACTTCGACCGGGTGAACTGGTCGCCGGGTTCGCTGCGGGTGATGGCCGAAGACGTGAACCAGGAGTATGGGATCAAACTCTCCCAACACCGGAGACAGATCGTCGGGCAGTTCCAGTTGCGGGTCTACGTCGAGCAGGCGGCGGACAAATATCGGTCCGATCTGCAGAAGTCCGCGGAGAGCTATGCCTGTCCGGAATGCGGGAAGAAACTGCGGAAGGACGGCAAACTGTTGACGGCCTGCGAAGGCGGGCACGTCATGGACCTGGACGTGGCGGCCAGCCTCTACTATCTGCGCCGGACTCCGAACGTCAACCACCTCTGCGCCGAGCCTTGCGCCATACCGGATCATCTGAGCCGGTATCTGCGCCTCATGTCGGCCAGTGAGACCGTCATCCGGCGAACCGTGTCCCGATGATTTCTATTGGTTGCCCGATAGACGGGCAGCACTGAGAGAATCCGGCCAAGAATCTGGCCAAGACGGGACCGGGCGATTTATATCGGTTGCCCGATAGACGGACAGCCCAAACGACCGGCCAAGAGATCAGGTCTGCAGACGGATCGGGAGCGGCGCTCCCTGCAACGGCACCGGCAACGCCGGGGCACAGCAGATCTTCACGAGGCGGGCTCGATCCTGCTGCATCTCCCGATCGGTCGCCAGGTATTCGCGGAGCTCCTGAAAGATGCGGGCGGTATGCGGCTCCGGCGGCGGGACCAGGCGGTAATGCATCCACTTGCCCTGCCGGCGCGCATCCACCAGCCCTGCCCGGCGCAGATAGGCGAGATGCCGGGAGACCCGCGGTTGCGGCAGTTTCAGGATTTCGACGAAGAAGCAGACGCAGACCTCATCGTCGCCCATCAGGTTGATGAGGCGGAGCCGATTGCGGTCCGAGAGCGCAACGAAGAACGTTTCAAGGTCGAATTTCCTTTTGGTCATATCGCCGACATCATACCATCAGCCGCTCGTTCCAGACAGCCGGCCCCACCTGAAATGAGATTCACCCGTTGAGCATGAGGTCCCGCGGGCGCCCCTGTTGCGTGATCCGGCCCTCATTGAGCATCACGACGTGATGGCCGATCTCGACGGCCTCCGTGACGTTGTGCGTCACGTAGAGAAACGGAATGCCGGTCCGCCGCTGCATGGCTCCGATCTCGGCGAGCAGGCGGGCGCGGGTCTGCTCGTCGACGGCCGAGAGCGGTTCGTCGAGCAGCACGATGGCCGGGTCGCTGGCCAGGGCGCGGGCCAGGGCGACCCGCTGGCTCTCGCCTCCCGACAGTTCGCGCGGATACTGGCGTGCGGCATACTCGATTCCCAGCAACTCGAGCAGCTCCTGCGCCCGCCGGCGTCGCTCGGGCTGGCCGTGACCGGTGGCATCGGAACGCACGCCGTAAGCGACGTTCTGTTCCGCCGTCAGGTGAGGGAAGAGCAGGTAGTCTTGAAACACGAAGCCGACGCGCCGCCGTTGAATCTGAAGATCGATGCCGGATCTCGAATCGAAATAGACCCGCCCGTCGAGCGCGATGCGCCCTTCGTCGGGCGTGACGATTCCGGCCACCGAGCGCAGACAGGTCGTCTTTCCCGAACCGGAAGGGCCGAAGAGGATCGTCACTCCGGCCGGCGCGGTGAACTCGACATCGAGCGCGAAGGCCCGGACCGGCTCGCGCTCGGCCTCTTCGCCGCGCTTCCGGCGCCCGTTGGCGCCGAATCGTTTTTTGATCGAGAGCTCCAACATCTATCGAATCCTCTCAAAACCGTACTTCTCCAGAATCTGTTGCCCCGCTTCGCTCAACACGGCCTCGGTAAACCCCCTCGCGGCCTCCTGGTGGCTGCTCGCCCGGACCACCGCCAGCGGATACAGGATGGGGTCGTGTGAATCGGGCGGCGCCGTGGCCGCGGTTCGAACTCTCTCGCCCGTGGCGCGAACATCCGAGGCATAGACGATTCCGGCGTCCACCTCGCCGCGCGCCACATAGTCGAGCACCTGCCGCACATCCTCTCCGAGGATCAATCGCGGTTGCAGTTGCGGCCACAGACCGAGGCGGGTCAGCGACTGTTCGGCATACTGCCCGACCGGAACGGTCTTGGGATTTCCGATCGCGAGCCGGGCGATCTGCTTGCCGCCAAGTTCGCTGAAGGCGGCGATCCCCGAAGATCGATCGGGAGGAACGATCAACACCAGGGTGTTACGCGCGAAATCATGCCGCGTCTCCGGAATGATCAACCCTTTCGCCGCGAGCGTCTCCATCTGCGGACGCCCGGCGCTGGCGAAGACGTCCGCCGGAGCGCCCGCTTCGATCTGTCGCTGCAGGGCGCCCGAGGCGCCGAAATTGAAGTTGACCTTGACGCCCGTGCGAGCCTCGTACGGCTTGCGGATCTCGCCGAAGGCGTCTTTCAGACTCGCCGCCGCCGAGACCGTGATCTCGGCAGCCGGCGGATTGGGGTTCGCGGCGCGACGACAGGCCCCTCCGGCGAGGGCCGCCGTCATGATCAAGACGGCGATCAACCGCCGCCATCTTTCGACCGAAAAGCTGATTGAATCCCGCATCGAGCTCCTCGCTTGGCTCACGACGAACGCTTGACCACCAGACCGGTCACCTGGCGCACCCATCGCGCCTGCCGCTTCTCGTCGGAAACGACGATCCGCAGCGGGCCTTCTTTTGCATCGAGTGGCTTCCCGTCACGCTGGTTCGCGGTTAAATTCCTCCAGTTAAAAGTTGAGCTTCAGTCCGAACTGAATCACCCGCGGATCGCCCGCCGACGTGATCGTTCCGAACGCCGCATTGCCGAGCACGCCGTTCGGGTTCGAGAGCGGCGGCGTGTTCGTCAGGTTGAAGATCTCCGTCCGGAACTCGAAGTTCAGGGCCTCGCTGAAATAGGTCCGCTTGATGAACGCGAGGTCGGCGGTGCGATAGGCCGGCCCCCGCACCGGGTTGCGCGAGGCGCTTCCGATCGTGAACTGCGGCGCGACCGCGAAGGCCGAAGTGTCGAACCAGCGATCGGTCGTCTGTTGATCGGCCGGCAGGGTCGGGTTGCGCAGAATGTTCGGCCGCTGCGTGCCGAAGCCGGCGAAGGCGTTGAAGTTCGTGATCTGCGTGACCGGGAACGTCAGCCCCGATTGGAGCAGGACCGTGCCGTTGACGCTCCACCCGCCGAGCAGTTTATCGGCGAGGCCCGCCAGTTTGAAACGATGTCCCTTTCCGAAGGGCAGTTCGTAGGTGAAGCTCGAGACGAAGACGTTCGGGACGTCGCCGGTCGAGATGTCTTTCTCAAGCGCCCGATTGAAGCTGTCGGCGACCGGGAAGTTGGCCACCGGCCCGGTCAGAATCGAGGCGTCGAAGACCGACCCGGCATCGTCGATCAGCTTCGAGCGCGTGTAGCAGACCAGGAACGTCAGGCCCCGCGAGAACCGTTTCTCGAGTTTCGCCTGCAGCGCGTGATAGCTCGTGTTGCCGACGTTGTTGCGGTAGAGGCTGACGGTCGTGAAGCGCGGATAAGGCCGCAGCAGTTGCGCCCGCGC
>DATEFT010000212.1:0-16262 GCA_035280505.1 Blastocatellia bacterium
CCTTGATGTCCACCACCATCCCCAACCGATCCAGGCAGGCTTCGAAGAACTGGCCCGCGCTCAGATTCACGGTATAGACCTGGGTCTCGTGTCCGGCCAGATTGCGAGTGATCGGCTGGCCCGGCTCCAACCGGATCGGGCCCTCCGGTTCGTCCGCGCCACGCACCTGCGCGGAGATGACCGCGCCCAGAATGAGAACCACCGAAATCACCGCCGCCAGGGGTGGCCGCCCCCATTGAATAGTCATGATCGAATCGAGCCTCCTTAACGCCTTTTGACTGCGGAAGACCGAAGAAGGCTGGAAAAATTGTTGGCGATGGCGATGGGACGAATTGCCGTCCTAGTAGCATGAAACACCATGGCAATATTCATTCATAAACCGCGAAACACGCGAAAGCCGGAAAGGCGGATGATTTAGCGTGTTTCGCGATTCATCTCTTCGACGGCCATCACTCGTTTCAATGGTTTTAGTTACTCTAGTGTTGGTGCTGCATTTCAATCTGAATTGGCTGCGACTCCCATCCGGTTAATTGCCGAGATCTTCCTTGTCCATTCATCTACCACGCTGAACAGAGGCCATCTCTGTAGCGGTGAAGCCCCGACCATCAACCATCAAACTGACACCTATCTCATGGAGGAGCGAATGAAGAGACTCGCGGTAGCGATGCTGGCGTTTTTTGTATTCGAGCTGGTGATAAATGCGCAATCCAATACGGGGCGCCTGGCAGGCATGGTCTCCGGTCCGGACGGCGTCATCGCCGGAGCGACGGTCTCGGTCATCGATCAGAAAACGGGAAAGGTCCGGACGGCGGCGACTTCGGCCGAGGGGACTTTTGCCGTTCCGCAATTGGAGGTCGGGATCTATACGATCAACATCTCCGCCGAGGGGTTTAAAACCTCGACCGCGACCGGGGTCAAGATCGACGTGGGCCAGGAGTACTCGCTGATTCCGACCCTCGAGATCGGCCCGACCCAGGAGAGCGTCACGATCATCGCCGGGCCCAGCCTGATCAATTCCGCCAATGCCGAACTGAGTACCACGATCAGCCCGCAGCAGGTCTCGAGCCTGCCGCTCAATGGGCTCAATCCCTTCAATCTGGCGATGCTGCTCCCCGGCACTTCGTACAACGGCACCCTGACGGCCAGCTTCGACGGCCAGCGCCTGGCCTTCGTCAACATCACGCGCGACGGCATCAACGTCACCGACAACTTCGTCCGGCAACTCGCGGACGCGCTGGTCCCCGGACGCCCGACGGTGGATGAGATCGGCGAGTTGACGGTGACCTCGCAGAACGCCAGCGCGGCCCAGACCGGCTCGGCCCAGGCCCAATTGGTCACGCCGCGCGGCCAGCGGGACTTTCACGGCGGGCTCTTCCATTTCAACCGGAATTCGTTCTTCTCCGCCAACGACCTCTTCAACAACGCCGCCAACAATCCGCGCCCCTTTCAGAACCGGAACCAGTTCGGCGGAAATATCTCCGGCCCGGCCGTGTTCCGGGATCGGCTCTTCTTCTTCGGTTCCTATGAAGGGTCGCGGCGGCGCGGCACCAGCCAGCGACGGCGGCTGATTCTGACTCCGGCGGCCCGCAACGGCATCTTCACGTTCAATTACCTCGATCCCGCAACCGGGGCGAACGCGACGCAGAGCGTCAACCTCTTCGCGTTGCCGGCCTTTCCGGGGATCGGCGGGGCGCCCGCCCCCAGGGGCATCGATCCGGTGGTTCAGAACCGGATCCTCGCCAACCTGCCCACCGCCGGTAACTTTCCGCGACTGGGCGACGGTCTGAACATCACCGGTTACCTCTTCGATCAGGCGCTCAACAGCGACCGGGACAACTACACGACCCGGATCGACACCGAGCTCAACAATCGCCAGACCCTGAACTTCATCTACAGTTTTAAAGGAGGGTGGCTGCTCCGCCCCGAACTCGACCTGCTCGACGGTTTCGGCGCCATGCCGGTCGCCACTCAACCGGAGAGCAATCACCTCTTCGTGACGGCCTACCGTTACACCGCGAGCGCCAATTTGACCAACGAGGTTCGCGGCGGATTCTTCCTCAACCGGCCGTCCCTGGAACGCCGGCAGGGAACCCCGCCCTTCTTCATCGGCGGCGCCATCAGTCCCGCGGCCGCGGCCAACGATCCGATCATCCCGGCCAATAGTGCGGTCCTGAGCAACCCGGAGGTTCCCTTCGCCGGCCAGGCCCGCAGGTCTTACATCTATAACCTGCAGGACAATGCCGATTATCAACGAGGCACTCATGCGCTGCGTTTCGGTTTCAGCGGGCAGTTCTACCGTCACCGGCAGTTGAGCGACTCCGGGCTGGTGCCGACGGTCTACCTGGGCCTCAACACCAGCACGCCCCGGTTGACGGCGGCCAGTTTCGCGCCCGTGCTGCCCGCCAACGCCGGGATCAGCCCGACCACCGTCGCCACGGCCAATCTGCTCTATTCGATTCTCGGCGGAGTCGTGGGCCTCGCGAAACAGACCTTCAACGCGGCCGAGCCCGGCTCCGGTTTCACACCGGGCCTCCCCGGACTCCGGGGATTCGCCTGGGAGAACTATGGATTCTATCTGGCGGATCAGTGGCGCGCGCGCCGATCGTTAACGGTCAACCTGGGGTTGCGATACGAATACCAGACGCCGCTGCGCAGCCAGGAGAGCGCGCTCTACGAGCCGGTCCTCCAGGGCGATCCGGTGCGGGCCATTCTCGACCCCAACGGCCGCTACGCCAGTCTCGGCGCGAATGCGGGCGGCCGGAACGTCTATCGTCCGGATCGCAACAACTTCGCGCCGGTCTTCAGCCTGGCCTACGCGCCGGACTTCAAGACGCCGCTGCTGAATCGCCTCCTGCCCGGCGGCCGGACGGTCCTGCGGGGCGGGTTCAGAATGAACTATATAAATGACGAGATCACGACGCTCCCGCGAAATGCGAATCTCAGGGGCGTCACGCTGGCCGCGACCCAAACTCTCAACCTGCCCACCGGCCCGGTCACGACCTCGCAGTTGAACGCGCGGCTCAACGCGCCGCCGCTCGGATTCAATCCGGCCAATCTCCAGACGCCCTCGAGCTTCGCCGACACCAACACCACGGCCTTCGGCAATTTCGGCACCGTCTCCGGAGTCGATCCCAACCTCCGGACCCCGCAGACCTATGAATACAACATCGGTCTCCAACGGGAATTCGACGGCGGGATCGCGCTCGAGGTCCGTTATGTGGGGAACCATGGAAATAATCTGATCCGGGCGACCGACTACAACCAGATCCGGATCGACGACAACGGCTTTCTGGCCGATTTCCTGCGCGCCCGCAACAACCTGCAGCTCTCCGGCGGCACGAACTACAACTGCAGCCCCGCCTTCGCGGGTTGTCAGGGGCTGCAGATCATCGGGACCCCACGCCTCGGCACCATCAACGGCGCGACCATCATCGACCGGTTGCGCGCCGGAGTTCCGGCCGACCTGGCCGCCGATTATGTGACCACGGGACAGACCAACGGTTTTCCGTTCCTGCCCAATCCGAACGCCGGCCCGGCCGAGTTGTTACAGAACAGCGGCCGGTACAACTACCACTCGCTGCAGGTCGAGGTCCGGAGACGTTACTCACGCGGCCTCTACCTGCAGGGCAACTATACCTTTCAGAAGGTGCTGACCGACACCGTCAGCCCGGGTCCGCTCAACATCTCCGACCGCCTGCTCGATCTGCGGCGCCCGGAGCTCGAATATGCTCGCGCCGATTTCGACACGGCGCACGTCTTCAACTTCAACGGCATCTACGAACTGCCGGTCGGCAAGGGGCGGCCGTTCCTCAACCGCGAGGGCCTGGTCAATACCCTCCTCGGCGGATGGCAATTGACCGGCATCGTGCGCGTGGCGACCGGGGCTCCGCTCACCATCACCGATCCGCGTGGAACGCTCAACCGGGCGGCGCGTTCCACACGGCAGACCGCCGCCTCTGCGCTCAGCAAAGACCAGATCAAGAACCTGATCGGCGTTCGGCGCACCAAATGCGGCATCTTTCTGATCGACCCGAGCGTGGTCGACATCAACCTTTCGAACTGCTCCGGCACCGGCCAGGCCTCCCGCGGATTCGGTCAACCGGCCTTCCCGGGCCAGGCCTTCTTCAACGTCGCGCCGGGCCAGACCGGCAACCTGGAACGGGCCTTTATCAACGGGCCGGTCTATTCGAACCTGGACGCCTCGTTCCTCAAGAATTTCCAGTTGGCCGAGGGGATCAAATTCCAGTTCCGCACCGAGGTCTTCAATCTTTTCAATCATGCCAACTTCGGGGTCGATAACTTGACGTCATCTCAATTCGGCCTCTTCAACATCAACAGCCCGACCTTCGGACGATTGACCACGACGGTCTCCCCGAACGAGACCTTCCGGGTGCTGCAATTCGGCGCCAGACTTCAATTTTGAAAAAGTCTGGAGAAGTCGGGGAGCTAGCCCGACTTCTCCAGGCTTCTCCAGGCTGCTAAAGAGGACAAATTTGGGGCCAGGATCGGGGCCGGAGCCGGTGAACGGCGGGATTCCGATCAACTATTGGCTGAAGGCTTCGATCTTATCCGCATCTGAGGCAAGAGTTTGAGCAACAAACTCGCCGCGCGGCAAACACGAACTTTAAAGATCTTCAGCCTGTGTCAGGTGATTGACAAAGTCGGTAATTTGACGGGGCTTTGTAATGAAACAGACAGAGCCAGCCCGCATTATCAATATAATGCATCCGATCAAAACGTTACCCGAAGTTACCCCCGAAGCTATTCAGACGTTAGCTTGACGACTGTCCGTGGGAATGTTTGAGGCAGTCGGTCGAGCGCCGTCCGAGCCGTAGATTGCTGTTCCATGGCAATCATAATCATGCGATTTATGCAATAGATTTTTATTTTTGCCCCGCTAGAGTAAATCTGCCGCCCCGATACTCGCGTACTCTCTAATGAAAACCAAAAAGACAACGACTATCGATAGCTTGAAAAGCTCTCGATAATTTAACCTGAACATAAAGAAGGGGAAACATGATCAAGATTTTCGCGCTCAGTTTATTTGCTACGCTGGCGATGACAGTCGCAGCTTTTGGTCAGACCGCGCCGAAGAGCCAACCGTTGCCGAAGCCGGTGACCGTCGGCGGCGCTCCGATGTATGCCAATAAGAACATCATCGAGAACGCGGTCAACTCCAAGGACCACACCACGCTGGTGGCCGCGGTGAAGGCTGCGGGCCTGGTCGAGACCCTGCAGGGTCCGGGACCGTTCACGGTCTTCGCTCCGGTCAACGCCGCGTTCAGCGCGCTGCCGGCCGGCACCGTCGACACGCTGCTCAAGCCTGAGAACAAAGGCACCTTGACGGCGGTCCTGACCTACCACGTCGTTCCGGGCCGGCTTAACGCGGCGGCTCTCCAACGCCTGATCAAACAGGGCGGCGGCAAAGCTAAACTGAAGACCGTGCAGGGCGAAGAGCTGGTGGCTACCACCAACGGCACGGCGATCACCGTCACCGACGCCAAGGGCGGCGCGGCCAAGATCACGATCAGCAACGTCAATCAGTCGAACGGCGTCATCCACGTGATCGATCACGTGCTGCTGCCCAAATAAACGTCCAGAGATCCGGTAGAGATACACGCCTGATTGCTGACAAGTGGGCAAAGGGTGTTACAGGTTACGGCCTGGGCACCCTTTCTCTTTTGCCCCGGAGTAAAAAACGATGACCGACAGCTTCCGACCCAAACCATTGTCAGAGCGAGCCGTCCGCCGCATGAACCGGCGCGAGCTGTTGAAACTGACGCCCCTCGCGGCCGTCGGGGCCCTGGCCATCCCCGGCGTCAGCGAAAAGCTGATCAAGCGGGGACTCCAACTGAGCGACCGCGCGGCGGAGCAGTTCTTCAGCCACCGCCAGTTGGCTCAGACCTTCAACGACCGCGATTTGACGCCGCTCGAAAGATTCCCCATCAATAGCTACTCGGAATACTCGCCGGTGAACGACCTGGCGACCTGGGCCCTGACGGTCGAGGGACTGGTCCAGCGGCCCGGCGACTATACGCTCGACCAGATTCGCTCGCTGCCGAAACAGACCCAGAACGTCAGGCACATCTGTATCGAGGGCTGGGACGTGATCGGCAACTTCGCCGGGGTCCGCCTGGCCGACTTCCTCCGATTCGTCGGAGCCGATGAGAGCGCGCGATTCGTCGAGGTCACCTGTCTCGACGACTACTACTCGTCCTACGATATGGCCAGTTGCCTGCATCCGCAGACCCTGCTCTGCTACGAGATGTACGGGCAGCCGCTGTTGCCTGAACACGGGGCGCCGCTCCGGATTCACACTCCGGTCAAACTGGGTTACAAATCGTCCAAGTACCTCTACTCGATGCGGGTCAGTAACGTCCTGCGCGACAATAAAGGGTTCTGGGAAGACCAGGGCTATTCATGGTACGGCGGAATTTGAAGGGAGAGGTACCGAGATGGCGACCACCAAATCCGGATTGATGATCCCCACGATCGAGGCCGAGATTCGCGGCCGGCGCGAGGTCTTTTCGCGCGAGCATCCCTGGCTGGTGCGCTTCACCCATTGGCTGAACGCGGTCTCGCTGGTGGTGATGATCGGCAGCGGGCTCCAGATCTACATGGCCTTTCCCAGCTTCGGCGAGAAGATTCCGCAGGAGGACTTCCTGCATTTTCCCGAGGCGATGCGGATCGGCGGCTGGCTGGGCGGGGCCCTGCAGTGGCATTACAGCTTCGCCTGGCCGTTCGCGCTGACGGGCATCGCGTATGTCGGCCACCTGTTGATCAGCGGCCATTGGCGTCAGGTCATCCTGTTACCCTCGGAGATCTCGGGCGTCTGGCCCATGGTCCGGCACTACTTCTTCTTCAAACGGAAGCCGGAATCGACTCAACCCTACAACCCGCTGCAGAAACTCGCCTATACCTCGACGATCCTCTTCGGGGTGCTGGCGGTCGTGACCGGAATCCTGCTCTACCAGCCGGCCCGCCTGGCCTTCGCGGTCCGGGTGCTGGGCGGCTTCGGCCTGATCCGCATCTACCATTTCGCCGCCATGATCGGGTTCCTCTCGTTCATCCCCGGCCATCTGATCATGGTCGCGCTGCACGGATGGAACAACTTCTACTCCATGCTGACGGGTTGGAAGAAGAGCCCGGACTACCTGCGGCCGGAGCTAAAAGAAGACTCGCTGGATGAACCAGTAACCGCCGGCCAGGCTCACGATCACGGACCCGATCAGCGCGATCCGCTGACCTAGCTCCGGTCGGCGGCGGCGGAGCGTGAGCAGCAGCCACGCCACGACCACGACGATGCAGGCTTGCCCGATCTCCACGCCCAGGTTGAAGGAGAAGAGCGACCAGCTCAGGGCCTGAGTGGGCAAGCCGAACTCCCGCAGGACTCCCGCAAAACCGAAGCCATGCAGCAACCCGAAGCAGAACGCGATCGCATTCCGAAAGTCCCGGCCGCTCTTGCCGACCATCAGGTTGTCGACGCCGACATAGATAATGCTCAGCGCGATGGCCGGCTCGATCAGCCGCCCCGGCGGGTTGACCACATCCAGAGCGGCGAGCGAGAGCGTGATGCTGTGGGCGATGGTAAAGGCCGTCACGATCGTCAGCAGCCTCAATAAGCTCCCGCCCAGCAACAGCAATCCGACGATGAAGAGGATGTGATCGGGCCCGGTGAAGATGTGATAGATCCCGCCCGGAACGAACTTCTTGATCACGGCCAGCACACCCTGACGACTGTCGGTGAAGAAGTCGAAGGCGGCGTGGTTCCGGCCGAAGATCTCCTGATGAAGCAACTTCCCGTCCTGATAAATGTTCAGGAAAGTTTGATGCTGCGCGTCGTAAGGAAAGAGCGCGCACTCGATCCGGAGCAGACCCGGCAGGGCCCCGAGCTGAAAGCTCAGGTCCAACTGCACCGCCTGCCGTTCCGGCAACGGTTGAATGCGCGACAACTCCAGGTCGAGGGCCCGGCCGTCGGCCGCCAGCCGCAAGCGGGATTTCAAGAGACCCAGGATGGCCTCCCGCCGCGACTCCGCCACGGCCGGATCGAGCAGGGTCTCGGGCGGATCCACATTCAGCTCGTGCGCGAGGTCGATGATGTGCACGACCAGCGGCGCTTCCATCCGGCCCGGCGCCAACCGCAGATCCAGATAGCTGAACGGCGTGGGATGAGCATCAATCGGGGGGGCCACTTGCCCCAGGATGATCAGGAGCAGCGCCCCCCGCAGTAGAGTCCATTTCGTCACGGCTGTGTGCCCGATCAATTCGACCTTGAACCGATTGATAAACCGCGAAACACGCGAAACACGCTGAACCAACTGTCTTTCGCGTGTTTCGCGTGTTTCGCGGTCAGAGAGTAATGAGGAGTCCGATCCGTCACTTCGACTCGGTGTAGATTCTGTTCACCGCGTCTTTCAGGCGCCCCATGTTGTAGTCTTTGAATTTTTCGGGCAGCTTGATCTCGGCCGCGGCCTGATCGGCGGTCTTGCCGTCCTTCTTGGCCTGCTGGGCGGCCGCAACGAGCGCCTGCAAGAACTCGCCGTACTCCTGGAACGAGCTCCAGGGGGTCACGGCGCTGTGCCCGGGAATGACGGTCTCGACGCCCTTGATGCCGGCCGCCGCCTTGCTCAGGGTCTTGGGATACTCCAGGCCGCTCCCGCCGTTACCCGCGTCGATGAAGGGCGCATTCTTTCCGGCAAACAGATCGCCCGTGTGGACGACCTTCAGCGCCGGGAAGACGACCAGCGTGTCGCCGTTGGTATGGCCGGCCCCGAAGTGATAGAGCTCGATCTTCTCGTTGCCTTCCAGAACGCTCATCTTATCTTTGTAGGTCTTGCCCGGCAGGAACTTCTTCCCATCCTCGGACTGAAAAGGGGCCATCTTCTCCATGCTCGCCTTACAGTTCTCGTGGGCGATGAACTCGATGGTCCCCGCAAAGGCGCTGTTGCTCCCCACATGATCGCCGTGGGTATGGGTGTTGATGATCATGTTCACGGGCTTGGGGGTGACCGATTTCACCTTCTCCAGGATTCCCGGCCCCATCCCCGGATTTTTGGTATCGACGATGACGACGCCCTTCTCCGTAATAAAGGCCGCGGTGTTTCCGCCGCCGCCGCTGATCACGTACAGGTTATCCTTGACCTTCTGAATCTCGAGAGTGACCGCCTGTGGCGGTTGTTGAGCAGCGATCAGAGAGATGCCGCCCGCGAGCAGAAGCCCGCACAAAACTGCCAGTCGTTTCATAGTTAGCGTTTCCTTTCTGATCTGAGTATTTTGACAACCAGGTTATGTAACGTGACAGTCGTCGAGGTCTTCCAGCGCGCGGAGCGCGCGCTAAAGGTCAAATAACTTTGTTGCCAAAATACTGAGTACTTTATGGTGGACGGCCATCATAGCCGCTGATTTCAGCAGTGACAAGAATCGGAGCGGCGATCGGTGGACATTAGCACAGATTCATCCTACCAGTTTGAGAGCTTCAAGAGGCGATGATTGTCGCTGTCGGAGATGTAGAGCGCGCCCGAAGCATGCACGGTCACGCCGTGCGGGCGATTCAACTGGGTCTTGAGCGGATCGTCGGGAAGCAGCCGGTCGCCCTTCTCTCCGGTTCCGGCGATGACCACGGTCGAGCCGTCCTTCGGATTGTACTTGCGGATCAGATGATTCTCCGTATCGGCGATGATGACGTGGCCGCGAGGATCCAGGCACAGGTGCTTGGGCCCGTTCAAATCTGGCGCCGTTCCGGTCGCGGAGCGAATGAGGCCCGGGCCGAGCACGGTTCGGATCTTGCCGCCCGGATCGACGACCCGCAGCGCATTGCCGCGCCGCTCCAGGATGTAGAGGTTGCCGCGGGCATCGATCGCGGCCGCCCGCGGATCTACCAGCGGGCCGGTGCGGGCCTCAGTCCCGTCGGCCGGGACTCCGGACTGACCGTTGCCGGCGACGGTATTCACGACGCCGGATTTCAGGTCCAACAGCCGGATCCGGCGATTACCGAGATCGGTCAGGTAGAGTTTGTCGCCCGCCCGAGTCAGATCCACGGCGTAGAGCTGGTTGAAACTCGCCTCGACCGCCGGACCGCCGTCTCCGGAGTAGCCCTGGCGACCGGTGCCGGCCGCCACGCGGGCGCGGCCCGTCTTCAAATCGATCTTGATCACCCGATGATTCAAGGTGTCGGCGACATAGAGCTGCTGATCCGGAGCGATCACCAGCCCGTGCGGATCGTGAAACTCCAGCGGGCCGCCGTCGGGCAGAGTCGAGGAGGCGAGATCACGGCCCGCGAAGAGCGTGATCAGCCCTTTGGGATCGACCTTCGTCACCCGTTGCCCCTGATATTCGCAGAGATACCAGTTGCCTTGCCGGTCGAAAGCCACGCCGAACGGCTCGATCAGCCGCGCCGAACGGGCGGGTCCTCCGAGCGGCTCGCTGCCGCATCCGGCCACGCACTCGATCCTGGGCGACGAAGTGGCGACCGGAAGCGAGATTCGATCCAGGACCAGCAGGCCCAGCGCGAGGACGAACAGTCTCAAGAATGGTGTCATGACAAGTCTCCGGGTTTTAGTCGATCACCCTTTTATGTCAAAGCTCCGGCCGGGTCAAGCTCGTAACCCGGTCCGGCCCGGCGGCCGAAGCCCGAAGATAAGGCGTGCATTTTGACCGACATGATGGTAGATCTGCTTCTGCAGCGGAGCGTTTAGTGGTTGCCGGCCAGGGATGGGAGAGCGACCACCTACCATTCAACGATCAAAAAAAATATCGGGTTGAAGTTACCGTCCTGCAACCTCCCCCGGCTTCACAGCCGCGCCCGGTATGCATCGTGATAGCGCGGCCGCCGTGTGAACCGAGCACAAGTCCTGAAGAGGAAGAAAGGACCGACCATTGAATTCCGCAAGCGATGGAAAGGCTGAGACGCCCGAATCTCCCCTCCAAGAACCGGGGGATGGTGCGGCCGCCCAGGCGGCGCCCGGTGACCCCGACCGACCGGAAGCCTGGGTCAAGATCAAAGAAGAGCTGTTGAGTCGATTAGGTTTCAGCGGGCCTCAGATCGTCGCCGCGCGAAGCCTGATCGCCGACCAGCTCATTCAACAGGTGGCCCGGGCGACGGTGGAGAACCGCGAAGCCCAGGCTTCCCAGGCCTCATGGATCAAGAAGTTTGCCATCGTCGCGCTCGGCGGATACGGCCGGCAGGAGTTGACGCCGCATTCGGACCTCGATCTGCTGTTTCTGCATGAGGGCCCTCCGGACGCCGAAGAGATCGCCCTGCTGGCGGCCGAGATCTGCCAGTTGCTCCGGGACCTCAGTTCCTCAATCGGCCACCGGGTGCTCTCCCTGGACGAATGCCTGTCGATCGCCGAGGAAGACCGCCCTTCGCGTAATGCCATGATCGATGCCCGGCTCTTATGGGGACGGGCTGAACTCTTCGAGACCTTCAACGAACGGCTGGATAAAGAGGTCTTCAAGAAGCGGCGCCGCGCCCTCATCGACGAGTTGATGAGCGAGCGAACGACCCGTTACCAGAGATTCGGCGAGGTGGCCTGTCTCCAGGAACCGAACGTCAAGGAGACCGCCGGCGGGCTCCGCGACCGGCAGGAGTTGTGGTGGGCCATGCGAATCGCCTATGGCCGCAAGGTGAAGACCAAACCGGAAGACCTCAGCACCGCGAGAATCATCCCCGAACGAGACGCCAAGGCGATCAAGGCGTCCTACGGTTTTCTGCTTCGCGTTCGCAATGAACTCCATCTCTTGAGAGGGCGCAAAATCGACCTGCTCTCGCTCGACGTCCAATCAGAGCTCGCCCTCAACCAGCAATACGAAGATACTCCGCATCAACAGGCCTCGGACCTCTTCATGCGAGATTACTATCTGAACGCCCGGCGAGTGCAGCGCCTGTGCGAAGCGTATCTGAAGCAGGTGGCGGCCGGCCTCGAGAAGAAACGAGCGCCGAGCGAGGCGTCGCCGGCCTCGGCGCGCGACGGTTTCGTCCTGAACGACGGAACGCTCGATCTGAAAGCTCCCGAACCACGGCCGGGTCTGGATGGGAACCGGATGATGCTCGCCTTCGAGCGGGCGCAGCAGGCGGGCGCCAGCCTCAGTCCGGCGATGCAGGCGGCGATCCAGTCCGGTCTGCCGTCCGTCAATCGCACGTTCCGGTCCTCGCCCGAGGGCGCCCAGGCTTTTCTCAAGCTGTTGCGGGCTCAGGGACAGGTCGCTTTCGGGCTGCGGTTGATGCACGATCTCGAGTTCCTCGGCAAATTCATGCCGGAGTTCAAACGGGTCACCTGCCTGGTTCAGCACGATCTCTATCATCGGTACACGGTGGACGAGCACACGTTGCAGACGATCCGGTCGCTCGATGAACTGGCCGTCTCGCGCGGCAAGCCGCTGGAACGCTATCGCAAAATCTATTACGAAGTCGAGGATCCGGCGATTCTGCATCTGGGCCTGCTGCTGCACGACATCGGCAAGGGATTGGGCGGGGAGCATCCGGAGAAAGGGGTCACGATCGCCGAGCGGATCTGCGAACGGCTGCATCTGACGCCGGCCGCCACGCAACAGGTGCTCTTTCTGATCCGCGAACACCTCAAGATGTCATACATCTCGCAGCGGCGCGATCTGACCGATGAACAGGTGATTCGGAGTTTCGCCGACCTGGCGGGGACTCTCGATCAGTTGAACATGCTGACCCTGCTCACCTATGGAGACCTGCACGGCGTCGGCCCCGGCGTCTGGAACGAATGGAAAGACTCCCTGCTCTGGGATCTCTACGCCAAGACCCGCACGATTCTGCAACCGGAAGCCGAGCGGGAACGCGCCACCGAGTTGCTGCGGCAGCGGGTCCTGCGGATGTTGGCGAGCGAGGTCGAAGCCGCCGAGGTCCGCCAACATTTCCAACTGCTGCCCGAGGCCTATGCCCGTTTGACGCCGCCGTCCACGATCATCGAACACATCCGGCTGATCCATTCGCTCAAGTCCCGGCTGGTCAAGACGAGCTGGCAGGTCGACTCGCAGACGCACAGCACCGATCTGCACCTGTGCAGCCGCAACCGGCGCGGGCTCTTCGCCACCGTCACCGGGTCGCTCACCGCGATGGGCGTCGATCTGCTGAGCACCCATCTCAACACCCGCGCCGACGGACTGGCGGTCGATTCTTTCAAGGTGCGGGAGATCTCCGGGAACGCGATCATAGATCCGGCGCGGTGGGAGCAGATCGACAACCTGATCAAACGCGCCCTCAACGGCGAGGTCGACCTGCCCGCCGCGGTCGCCAAACGGCTGCTGGCGCATCCCGGCCCGCGCCCGGAGAAACGCAAACCATCCGCGCCGGTGGCCACGGTCATCATCTGGGACAATCAATCCTCGGATAAGAGCACCATCCTGGAGGTGAAGACGGGCGACCGGCTGGGGCTGGTCTACACGATCACCAGCGCGCTGACGGCGCTCGGTCTCGATATCGCCTTCGCCAAGGTCGCCACCGAGAAACACCGCGCGCTGGACATCTTCTACATCACCGACGGAGCCGGCGATAAATTGGCCGATGCGGAATTGCCGGTGATCGAGAAGGCGATCCGCACGGCTCTCGACCCGAAAGAATAGTCTAGACTTCTTTATTTATGGAAGCGCGAATGCCACGTAGATGCCGCCCTTCGGATCTTCGCGCCTTCCCTTCCCGCCGGTGGCATAGATCACCACGTATTGCCGTCCGCCGACCTGATAGGTGGCGGGCGTCGCATTTCCCGCCATCGGCAGCGTGGTCTCCCAGAGCAGCTTTCCCGTCAGCTTATCGAAGGCGCGGAACTTCCGGTCGAAGTTCGTGGCCCCGATGAAGACCAGGCCGCCGGCGGTCACGATCGGGCCGCCGTAGTTCTCGGTCCCGGTCTCCTGGATCCCCTTCTCAGCCAGTTCCGGATACTCGCCCAGCGGAATCTTCCAGGCATACTCGCCGTTGTTGAGGTTGATGGCGTTGAGCGTCCCCCAGGGCGGGGCCACGGCCGGGTAGCCGTCCGGGTCGAGAAATTTGTGATACCCGGTGAAACGGTATTTCGGGACGTTCGGCGAAGATTCACGGCTCTCCAATTCCTTGTTCTCGCCGCTCAGGAGGTATCGCACCAGCGCGGTCAGGTCCGGCTGGCGCAGGTTCGGAAAGGCCGGCATCCGGCCCGCCCCCTGGCGAATGATGGCCGTGAGCGCCTCCGGGCCGCGTTTCAACCCGATCCCCACCAGCGAGGGCAACTGCGGCGGCGCGCCGGCCAGATCGTCGCCGTGGCAATTGGCGCAATTCCTCAGATAGAGCTGGCGTCCCGAATTTCCGCTCTGATTCTCGACCAGGCTCGAGGTCCAGGCGAGGTCGTTGGCATTCACGTAGAGCAGGCCGGTCTCGGGGTCGAAGGCCGCGCCGCCCCACTCCGCGCCGCCGTCAAAGCCGGGAAAGAAGATCGTCTCCCGCCCCACGCTCAAGGGAATGAACTGGGTGCCGCCGGCGAGCGAGCGAAAACGATCGAGCGCCCATTGGTGCGCCTCCGGCGTCCGGTTGGTCAGCAGGTCCGCGGTCAGGACCTGTCTCGAGAACGGGGCCGGTCTGACGGGCAGCGGCTGCGTCTCGGCGGTCACCTCGCCGGGCACGGTGCTCGCGGGATACTTGCGGTACTCGATCGGAAAGAGCGGCCGGCCGTCGGCCCGATCGAAGAGGTAGACCCATCCCTGCTTGGTCGTCTGGGCCACGGCGTCGATCTTCCGGCCGTGGCGCCGGACCGTCACGAGGTTGGGCGGCGAGGGAAAATCGCGGTCCCAGATGTCGTGTTTGACGGCCTGAAAGTGCCAGATCCGTTCGCCGGTCCGGGCATTCAACGCCAGCAGCGTATTGGCGAAGAGATTATCTCCGGGCCGGTCCGCGCCATAGAAATCGTCGGCCGCCGACCCGGTCGGGACGTAGACGATTCCGCGTTTCTCGTCCACCGCCATCCCGCCCCAGTTGTTGGCCGAGCCGTTGGACTTCCAGGCCTCCTTCGGCCAGGTATCGAATCCGTATTCGCCCGGATGCGGGATGGTGTGGAACGACCAGCGCAGTTTTCCGGTCCGCACGTCGTAGGCCCGAATGTCGCCGGGCGGCGCCGGCAGCGCTTCGGGAGTTCGCCCGCCGACGATCATCAGGTCCTGATAGATGACTCCCGGGCTGGTCAGAACGATCGACTGCGGCTGGGGATCCCGCCCCAGATCTTCGCGCAGGTCGATGCGGCCGTCCCGGCCGAAACCGGGGATCGGTTGGCCGGTGGCCGCGTCGAGCCCATAGACATAGCTCTGAACGGCCGCGAAGATGCGCCGGTCGTTCCCGGCGGCCCAATACATGACCCCGCGATTCGCGCCGCGGCCCGCGAGTCCCGAATCGAAACGCCACCGCAGTTGGCCCGTCGCCGCGTCCAGCGCGACGATCCGGTGTTTCGGCGTGACGCCGTAGAGCACGCCCTCGACCACGATCGGTTGAGTCTGCGGATCGCCCGGCCCGTCGTCGGTATCGTAGGTCCAGGCGATCTTCAGGCGGTTGACGTTCGATCGATCGATCTGGGCCAGGCTCGAATAACGAATTCCGTCCGGCCCGCCGCCGTAGGCCGCCCAGCCGGTCCACTTGCCGGCCGCCGCCGGCCCCCGGTCGAACCAGGACCCGGCCAGCAGCACCACCGGAGACAGCAGCAGAACGAGCTTCAGGAATTGTCTATTCATTGGTTGGTCTACAAGGAATCGATTTCGCGTCTTTCGCGTCTTTCGCGGTTTAAATCTCAATCCTCCGCGAGCGCCTTCGCGCCGGCCTCCAGCAGGCGAATGATTCGATCGACATCGTAGACCGATCCGTTCCATGGGCCGCCGCTGGCGTTCTGCAAGGCCGCCCAGAGACGAGTATCGTCGGGCAGGGCCGGGTCGGCCGCCAGATCCCCGCGATATTCCCGCCGTTCGAGTTCGGCATCGTCCGGCGTCTCGCCGCCGCCCGGTTGCAGCCGGACCAGATCGATTGAGCCTTCGAGTCCGATGGTATCGATCACAATTCGGATCTGATCGCCGTCGCGCAGCTTGCCGAGGGGACCGCCGGAGAGCGCTTCGGGCCCGATGTGTCCGATGCAGGGCCCGCTCGAGACCCCGGAAAATCTGGCATCGGTGAGGAGGGCCACGGAATTGGCATAGGGCATGTACTTCAACGCCGAGGTGATCTGATAGACCTCCTCCATGCCGGTGCCCATGGGGCCGCGGCAGATCAAGACGATCACCTGACCGGGATG
>DATEFT010000213.1:0-6324 GCA_035280505.1 Blastocatellia bacterium
AGCGGCGGAGCGGCGGTCAATATGGAGGGCAAGTTGATCGGAATCGCCACGAAGGTCGAGGTCGATCGGGCCCAGATCGGCTTCCAGTTGGGGACCATCGGCTATCTGCGGCCGTCGCATCTGGTCTCGCTGATGCTCGACCGGTGGCGAGCGAAGGGGCTCCCCGAACCGGCGACGGCGACGGCGCTGGTCCGGGTTAAGGGCCGGGTCAAATTTAGAGTTGACGGCCGGCCGATCGCCGGAGTGCGGCTCGGCCTCATCATCGCCGGGCGCGAAGTGGCGCCGGAGTCGCTCGTCACCTGGGGCGGAACCAATGCCGACGGCGATTTCCAGTTCGAAAAGGCCGTGCCGCCGGGAAGGTATACCCTGCGCGCCAGGGTCATCGGCGACAACCGCTACGCCGTCTATAACCGGGAGATCGAGATCACGCCCGAACCGGCCCCGCTGATCGTCGAAATTGAGGCCGCGAAAAACTGGTAGTGGAGGAGACCGTATGCAGAATCCGGCCGTCATCAATCGCGTCCGCCATCAACCCGCCAACGAGCTGGTCAATCTGGCGACGCCGATGTTTCAACTGGTGATGAGGATCCGGGCCCGGATGACGGCGCCGTCCGACGAGATGCGGCGCACGCTGGAACGCCTGATCAAAGAGTTGGAAGAGAAAGGGGCTCAGCGCGGTTACAAGGAGCGCCAGTTGCACGACGCCAAGTTCGCCCTGACCGCCTTGATCGACGAGACGGTGCTGGCGGGCGGCGGCGCGATGCGCGAGCAATGGGAGCGATACCCGCTGCAGCTCGAGTACTTCAAGGAGGCCCTGGCCGGAAACAAGTTCTTCGAGCGCCTCGACGGGCTCATGAAGGAAGGCGCCCCCCAGGCCGACGTGATCGAGATCTACTATCTGTGCCTGCTGCTGGGATTCAAAGGTAAATACGACGTCTTCCTCGAAGATCAACTGCCGGCCATGATCGGCCAGGTCGCCGAGCACCTGCGAAAGGCCGGCCGATTGCGCCCGCTGGCGCTCGCTCCGCATGCCCTGCTCAACGATCAACCGCCGCCCCCGATGGAGGCGGCGCTGCCGCGATGGATCAAGCTGGCCGCCGTGGCCTCGGTCGGAATCGTGATCTTCGCCTACCTGGTCCTCAACTGGTCACTGCTCTCGACGCTCGACACGGCCCTGCGGGAGAGCCTGTTAAAATAATGATGGCACTCAGTAACCGTCTCAAGTCCACGATCCGAATCTCCGCGCTGGCGGCCCTGACCCTGATCGCCATCGGATTGGTCCTGGTCGCCAGCAACGACCCGATTGTGCGCGTCATCCTGATCGCCTCGGTTCTGCTCTGCTGGCCGATCGGATTTCTGATCATTCAGCATCGGCAACACCGGCGAAAGCGCGAGGCGTCGCCGCCGGACCGAAAGGAGAGCGCCGAGGTTCAACCGGACCGCCCGCGGCGCGTGCACAAACATCTGGAGAGCGGCGCGGCCGAGATCGTCGACTTTCTGCGGCAGCATCGGCGCGGGGTCGGGCCGGGCGGCGATGCCGTCTACAGCCTGCCCTGGTTCCTGATCGTCGGGCCGCCCTCGAGCGGCAAGTCGTCGCTGATGCTCTCGGCCGGTCTCTCGTTCACCGCTCTCAAGAGCCAGCGCCACGCGGATCTGGATCTGCTGCGCCCGACTGCCCATTGCGACTGGCGGGTCACCGATCAGGCGGTCCTGATCGATTCCGCGGGCCGCTATCAAACTGAAGGGGCTGAAAGGGCTGAAGGGGCTGAAGGGGCTGAAGGGAACGCCGAGTCCGGCGGCCTCGATCGTGACGAATGGCTCGGCCTGATCGAGACGCTCAAAAGATATCGCCGGCAACGCCCGCTCGACGGCCTGATCGTGGCGGTCAACGGCGCCAAACTGCTGGCCCTGCCGACTTCCGCCGAGGTCGAGCAGCAGGGCCGGATTCTCCGGGCCCGGCTCAACGAGTTGATCTCCGGGCTGGCGATGCAGTTTCCGATCTATCTGGTCTTCACCCATATCGACCGGATTCCGGGCTTCACCGACTTTTTCGGCCGGCTCGAGACCGAAGATCGCTCGGGAGCCTGGGGCGCGACGATCCCGTTGAATCAAAAGGACCGGGCGCATGCGCTGTTCGAGACCGAGTTCGATCACCTGGTCGATTCGCTCCTGAGCCGCCGGGTGCCGCGCCTGGGGGCCGTCGGCACGGCCGGGGAACAACTGGGAGTCTTCGATTTCCCCATCCACTTCAGTGCCGCCCGGCAGAAATTCGGCGCCTTCACCACCGCGCTCTTCAGCCCGAACCCGTTCACCGCGCTGCCGCGGCTTCGGGGAGTCTATTTCACGGGTCGCCCTCCCGGACCGCCGGGTCGAGCCGAGGAGGGCGCGGCCGTGGAGACGCACCTCCGGACCAGGGGCTGCTTCACCGAGGGTCTCTTCAAACAGGTGCTGCGAAGCGATGCGCATGTCGCCGCCGCCTGGCAACTCATCGAGAGGCGGCCCAACCGGGTCCGCAAGCTGGCGATCGCCGCCGCCTCGCTCGCGGCCCTCTCGCTGTTGCTCTTGATCGGGATGCTCGTTTCATATGCCAACAATCGGCGATTGATCGCCGACGGTCAGAGGGCCGGATCGGACCTGCTGCGCCACTTCAAGCCGGCGGGCGGCGGCCCCGCGGCGCCGTTGACTCCGATCGAAGCCGAAGACCTCACCCGATTGCAGGACGTCCTGCTCAACCTCGACGATCACGACCGGCGCTGGTTCAGCCCGCTCTCGCATCGATTCGGTCTCTATCCCGGCCGGCGGCTCCGCCCCCGGTTGCGCGAGATCTATTTCGACTTCGTCACCCAGCGGGTTCTCGATCCGGCGCTCGCCGAGCTGGCCCGGGATCTTCGTCAAAAGAGCCCGGCGCTCCTGCCTGAAGCCAAACAGGACCAGATCGACGCCGCCGAACAGGCCTACTACGACCGGCTCAAGGCCTACCTCATGGTCGAACGGCGGGAGCGGATCGAACCGGTCTTTCTGCAACAACAACTGGCGTTCGAATCGGAGGACGGCAGACCGGGCGAAGGACTGCCCGCGATGGAGAGGCGGCATCTGGCCTACTATGTCGAGCAGGCCGGCGATGACGGCGATGACGCCCAGGAGGTGCCGCGCCCGCAAACCAACCTGGCGACGGTGACCGGAGCCCGCGAGAAGCTGCGCAATTACGCCGCGGCCAAGCAGATCTATAACGAGATCCTCAGCCGCGTCGAGAGACAGGGAGAACCCTATCGCCTGCGCGACGCGGTCGGGAGCCAGCAGGGCAGCCTCTGGTTCGAAGAGCTGGGTTCGCTCTCCGTGCCCTACGTCTTTACGAAAGAGGCCTATTACCGGCACGTCAAGGGCGAAGCCTGGCTGGCGGCCTTCGCGGAGGTGCGCGACAAGAGCCAGAACGATTGGGTTCTGCAGCGGACCTTCGACTACCAGCGCGTCCAGCCGAACGATCTGCGCCAGAGATATGAGCGGGACTACCTCACCGCCTGGCGGAAATTTCTCGGAGGCGTGCGGGTCAAAGAGTTCCGGAAACAGGTTGACGCGATCGAGGCGCTCGATTCTCTCTCGCAACAGAACTCGCCCTTCACCACCATCATCGACCAGGTTCGCAATCAAACGACGCTCTCCGAACCGCCGGTTACCGGCGGCCTGATCGCCTGGCTCAAAGGCTCGCTGACCTCGAAGGAGAAGGCCCCGACCGAGGTCGAGAAGGCCTTCGCCGCGCTGAAGAGCTTCAAGCTCGAAGGTTATCTGGAGAAGTTAAAAGAGGTCCGCCTCCGGCTCAGCGATCAACCGGGCGACGAATGGCGGCAGGCGGCCGCGCTGGCCGGCGACGAGCGATACAAACGGGCGAGGGAAGAGGCGCGCAGCCTGCTCAAACCGCTGCGGGCCAATCCCGGCAGCGACTCGGTGGGCACCTTGCTGGCCGGCCCGCTCGATAATCTCGAGCTCGCGTTGGGGCTCGGCGTGGAGAAGGACCGTGACGCCGCCTGGAACCGCCTCTACCTGATGGCGCAAGCCCTGGAAGAGCGATATCCGTTCAGAAGCGGAAGCTCCGCCGAAGTCCAGCCCGCGGAGTTGGCCGATTACCTCAACCGGTTGACGCAATTCTTCGATCAGCATCTCAAGATCCGCTTCGAGCCGGCGACCGGGACCTATCTGCCGCTGCGCCGGGGCGAGTTTTCGGACGAATTCGTCGCCTACCTCAATCGCCTGTTCGGCCTGCGCGAGGCCCTGGCGATCAGGCCGCCGGCGGGCCAGCCGCGATTCGCGTACGGAATCACGCTGCAACCGCCGCCGGGCCAGACCTTCGAGATCCGGATCGACGGGCAGGCCGTCAAAGCCGAGGGCGCGCTGCAGACCGCCTCTTTCAACTGGCCGCCATCCGGGCAGATCAGCGGAGTGGAGATCGGCGCCATTCGCAACGGGCAGTTCAATCGGATCCAGAGCTACGGCGGCGCCTGGGGAATCTTTCGGATGGTCATGGAACTCCGGGGAAGCCCGCCGCCCTACCGGTTCGCCTCGGGCGGCGCGCGCGTCACGCTCCAACCGCCGGGCGGCGGCAATAGCCCGTTCATCGACTTCACGCAGCTCCGCGCCCCCAGAAACATCGGCCGGCCACGATGAGTACTTTACCGCGAAAGACGCGAAAGATTGATGATTTCGCGTCTTTTGTGTGTTTCGCGGTTTGCATCTCAAATCCCCAAGAACTTACTTTCCAAAGTAATGAGCCCAAGAATGGAGAAGTAATCTGATGACAGCCGTCGCTCCCGTCACCGACCTCGAAGCCCTGCTCAAATCGATCTCGGGCGAGACGCCCGCCGGCCAGGACCTGCGGGCGGTCCTGCTCGACCCGAAGAAAGGCCTCTATTGGCATGACCGGATCCGGGAGGCCCATCGAGAAAATCCATATGAGACCGTGCCGAAGCTGGCCGACTGGCCGACCGTCATGGCGCTCTCGACCCACGCGCTGACCTCGCTCAGCAAGGATCTGCAGATCGCCGCCTGGCTCTCCGATGCTCTCGTCAACCATCACGGACACGATCGGCTGACCGGCCTGCGCGACAGCCTCCGGCTGACCCGGAGCCTGATCGAGCGGTACTGGGACGGCCTCTTTCCCACCGGCGATCCCGAGAGCGAAGACGGGAACTTCGCCGCTCGCGCCAACATTATCAGGGTCTTCGATAACCGGCTCGCCGTCGCGCTCAAAACCATGCCGCTGACCGACGGCCGGACCGGCCTGAAACTCTCGTTCCGGCATTGGGAAGAGTCGCGCTCTTTCGAAATTCCGGACCAGGATCAATTCGACTCACTCAGTTCGGACGAACAGGAGCGAGTCCAGGCGCTGAAGGAGCGGGCGGCGCGAGAACAGAAGATCACCGGCGAAGACTGGCGCAAAGCCGTCAACGGCACGCCTTATCAGTTCTTCAAAGAACGTCTCGAATTGATGACCGAATGCGTCGAGGAACTGACGGCGCTGGACGAAGCCATGGATCTCCGCTTTCAGGACGAAGCCCCGGGAGTGAAAGAGATGCGGAGATCGTTCGAGGATGTCCTGACCCTGATCAGGACGCTGGAGAAGGAGAAGCGTCCACCGGAGGCCGCCGCCGAGAGCGAATCGGAGCCCACGGGTTCCGACCCGACCGATCCGCCGGCCGTTTCGGAGAGCGTGCGAAGCCGCCGGGAGGCGCTGCGCCGCCTGGCCGAGATCGCCGAATTCTTTCGCCGGACCGAGCCGCACAGCCCCGTCTCCCATCTGGTGCAGCGGGCGATCAAATGGGGAAATATGCCGCTGGAGGCCTGGCTCGAAGATGTGGTCAAGGACACCGGCACCCTGGAACAGCTCCGCGAGACCCTGGGGCTCAAATAATTTTTTGCGAAATTTCGCCGCCCTCTTTCCCACTAACGATTGACCATCAGTTTTCAGTTGTCCGTTGTTTGAGGTTCGAGACTTGTAACTGCGAAACACGCGAAATACGCGAAATTTAATATTTTCGCGTATTTCGCGTGTTCCGCGGTTCAAAAATCTAAATCCGGAGAATAAGTATGCCGCCAAAACGAGAAAGCATTCAGCAGAAGATCGGCCGCATTCGCCCGCCGCGCGTGCACATCACCTACGACGTCGAGGTCGGCGGGGCCGTGGAGATGAAGGAGTTGCCCTTCGTCGTCGGCGTCATGGGCGATTTCAGCGGGAACCCGGCCGACCCTCTGCCGCGGGTCCGGGATCGCAAGTTCGTGCAGGTCGACCGCGACAACTTCGATCAGGTCATGGCCGGGATGAAACCCCGCCTC
>DATEFT010000214.1:0-6705 GCA_035280505.1 Blastocatellia bacterium
CGTCGTCGGTCCGGAACTGAAACTCCATCAATGCGGTCTGCCCAAGAAGATGGCGCTGGAACTCTTCAAGCCGTTCATCTACAACCGGCTGGAAGCGGAAGGCCACGCCGCCACCATCAAACAGGCCAAGGAGAAGGTCGAGCAACAGGACGACGTGGTCTGGGATATCCTCGAAAAGGTGATCAAGGACCACCCGGTGCTGCTCAACCGCGCTCCGACCCTGCACCGCCTGGGCATTCAAGCCTTCGAGCCGGTGCTGGTCGAGGGTAAGGCGATCAAGATTCACCCGCTGGTCTGCACGGCCTTCAACGCCGACTTCGACGGCGACCAGATGGCGGTCCACATTCCGCTCTCGCCCGAAGCGCAGATCGAGGCCCAGGTCCTGATGTTGTCGTCCAACAACATCCTCTCGCCGGCCTCCGGGCAACCGATCGCGGTCCCCTCTCAGGACATCGTCCTGGGCTGCTACTACCTGACGCGCGCCATGGACGGCGCCAAGGGTGAAGGCCGCGCCTTCGCCAACGTCGGGGAGGTCCTGCTCGCCCTCGATTGCAAAGAGGTCACGACGCAGACCAAGATTCGCCTGCGCTACGCGGGCCGACTGATCGATCTCGATACCGAGCGCGACACTCAGGACGTCATCAAGGCGGCGGCGCACGACGTCAATCGCACGATCAACACCACCGTCGGTCGCGTGATTCTCAACGATGCCCTGCCACCGGAGATGCCCTACGTCAACGGCATGCTCAAGAAGAAAGGGTTGGGGAGCCTGGTCAACTACTCTTTCCTGCGGCTCGGCCACAACATCACGGTCCAGATGCTCGACAAACTCAAGGATCTGGGCTTCCTGCACGCCACCAAGGCCGGCCTCTCGATCGGGATCGACGACATGGTCACCCCGCCGAGCAAACCCGCGCTGGTGGCCGCCGCCGAAAACGAAGTGGTCAAGGTCGAACAGCAGTACAAGGACGGCGTGATCACCAACGGCGAACGCTACAACAAGGTCGTCGCGATCTGGTCGGAGGTCACCGAGAAGGTCGCCGACGAGATGTTCAAGGAGATGAGCCGGCGCGAAAAAGAGTCGCGCGAGATCAACCCGATCCTGGTCATGGCCGATTCCGGAGCGCGCGGTAACCAACAGCAGATCCGCCAGCTCGCGGGTATGCGCGGTCTGATGGCCAAACCCTCGGGTGAAATCATCGAGACTCCGATTCACGCCAACTTCCGTGAAGGGCTGAACGTGCTGCAGTACTTCATCTCGACTCACGGCGCGCGGAAAGGTCTGGCGGACACGGCCCTCAAGACCGCGGACTCCGGTTACCTGACCCGCCGGCTGGTCGACGTCGCGCAGGACGTGATCGTCTCCGAATCCGATTGCGGCACGGTCAAGGGCATCTGGGCCGAACCGATCACCGAGGGCGGCGACATCATCGAGGGTCTGCGCGAGCGGATCATCGGCCGCGTCTCCCTCGAAGACGTGATCGACCCGATCACCAGCGAGGTCCTGGCCAAAGCGGGCGAGGAGATCACCGAAGACATCGCCTCCGAGATTCAGAACGCCGGTATCGAGCGGGTCCGCATCCGTTCGGTCTTGACGTGCGAATCCCGGCGCGGCGTCTGCATCAAGTGCTACGGCCGCAACCTGGCGGTCGGCATCGTCGTCGACATCGGCGAGGCCGTCGGAGTCATCGCCGCTCAATCGATCGGCGAACCCGGAACCCAGCTCACCATGCGCACCTTCCACATCGGCGGTACGGCGTCGAAGGTCTCCGAACAGTCGTTCCACGAAGTGCGCAAGAGCGGCCGCATCCGATACGACAGTCTCAACACCGTCATCAGCCGCGAAGGCAAGATCGTGGCGATGAACCGCAACGGTTCGGTCCTGGTGGTCGATGACCGCGGCCGCGAAGTCGAACGGTACCCGATCGCCTACGGCGCCACCCTCTTGATTCCGGACGGCGGCCGGGTCGAGGACGGCCAGAAGGTCGCCGAATGGGATCCTTACACCTTCGCGATCCTGACCGAAGTCGGCGGAACCATTCACTGGCGCGACCTGATCGAGGGCGTCACCGTCCACGAAGAGGTCGACGAAGTGACCGGTCTGACCCGGCCCATCGTCATGGATTCGCCGGACGAGAAACGGCAACCGCGCATCGAGATCAAGAACGAAGGGGGCAAGGTCCTCAAATTCTACTCGATGCCGATTCGCGCCAACCTCATGGTGGCCAATGGAGACGAGGTCGCCCCGGGCGACGTCATCGCCAAGATCCCCCGTGAGATCACCCGCACCAAGGACATCGTCGGCGGTCTGCCTCGCGTGGTCGAACTCTTCGAGGCCCGCAAGCCGCGCGAAACGGCGGTCATGAGCGAGATCGACGGAATCGTCAAGTTCGGCAACGTCACCAAGGGCTCGCAAAAGATCGTCATCGTCGGCGACAACGGCGAAGAGCGCGAATACTCGATCCCTCGCGGCACGCACATCAACGTGCAGGAGGGCGACCGGGTCCGCGCGGGCGAACCGTTGATGGACGGTCCGCTCAACCCGCACGACATTCTGGCCGTGCGCGGAATGGAAGAGCTGCAGCGCTACCTGGTCAACGCGATCCAGGAGGTCTACCGCCTCCAGGGTGTGCATATCAACGATAAGCACATCGAAGTGATCGTGCGCCAGATGCTGCGCTGGGTGCGGATCAAGGACGTGGGCGATACCGAGTTCCTGCTCGAAGAGCAGGTGGATCGATTCCGGTTTATGGACGAGAACGCCCGGGTCGAAGCCACGGGCGGACAACCGGCGGTGGCCGAACCGCTCCTGCTCGGAATCACCAAGGCCTCGCTCTCGACCGATTCGTTCATCTCGGCGGCCTCCTTCCAGGAGACGACTCGGGTCCTCACCGAAGCCGCCATCTCGGGCCGGGTGGACTACCTGCGCGGCCTCAAGGAGAACGTGATCATGGGCCGCCTGATCCCGGCCGGAACCGGCATGGAGTACTATCGCCGGGTCAAAGTGGCCGCAGATCCGACCATGAGCGAAGCCAAGGTCGAGGATGTCGATGATACCCAGAGTTACATCGACGCGATGGTCGCGGCGACCAACGCCCGCGCCATCCCCGAACCGGAACCGGAGTTCGAAGAGGCCGAACTGGAAGAGGAAGCGGAGGGCGATTTCGAGGACGTCGTCGGAGGCGAAGGCGAAGGCGATTTCGAGATTCCCGATTCCGACTTCGAGTTCGAAGAGGAAGAGTAGACGAGGGTCCAACCCTCTTGAACAGAGAGCCACGCGGGAGCGATCCGGCGTGGCTCTTTTTTTGTGCTTTTAAGTCAAACCGCGAAAGACGCGAAAATTATCCTGATTTCGCGTCTTTTGCGTCTTTCGCGGTTTATTAAACCCGGGGTTCAACTGCGGGTCAACTGGCGATACTTGATCCGGTGCGGTTGATCGGCATTGGCGCCGAGCCGCTGGCGGCGGTCCGCCTCGTATTGGGAATAGTTCCCGTCGAACCAGGTGACCTTCGAATCGCCCTCAAAGGCCAGGATGTGGGTGGCGACGCGATCCAGAAACCACCGGTCGTGGCTGATGATCACGGCACAGCCGGCAAAGTTCTCCAGGGCCTCTTCCAGCGCCCGCAGGGTGTTGACGTCCAGGTCGTTGGTCGGCTCGTCCAGCAGGATCACATTGGCGCCCGCCTTCAACATCTTGGCCAGATGAACCCGGTTGCGCTCGCCGCCGGAGAGGCCGCCGATCTTCTTCTGCTGGTCGGACCCGGAGAAGTTGAACCGGGCCACGTATGCCCGCGAATTGACCTGGCGGTTGCCGAGCTGAATCGTATCCTGGCTGTCGGAGATCTCCTCCCAGATCGATTTGCCGGCATTGAGAGTCTCACGCGATTGATCGACATAGGCCAGCTTGGCGGTCTCGCCGAGGCGGAAAGAGCCATGATCCGGCCGTTCCTGTCCGACGATCAGCCGGAAGAGGGTCGTCTTGCCTGCCCCGTTCGGACCGATCACGCCGACGATGCTGCCGGGAGGCAGTTTGAAGGTGAGCCCCTCAAAGAGCAGTTTCTCGCCATAGCCCTTGCCGACCTCGGTCGATTCGATCACCAGGTCGCCCAGCCGCGGCCCCGGCGGAATGAAGAGCTCCAGCTCTTCCGATCGTTTCTCGACCTCCTGATTGAGCATCGATTCGTAAGCCTTGATCCGGGCCTTGCTCTTGGCGTGGCGGGCCTTGGGCGCCAGGCGGATCCATTCGAGCTCGCGCTCGAGGGTCTTCTGCCGCGCGCTCTCGGCCCTCTCTTCCCGCCGCAATCGCTCCTGCTTCTGCTCCAGCCAGGACGAATAGTTTCCCTGCCAGGGAATGCCCTGCCCGCGGTCCAGCTCCAGGATCCAGCCGGCCACGTTATCGAGAAAGTACCGGTCGTGCGTGACGGCAATCACCGTCCCCGGATACTTCTGCAGGTGCTGTTCGAGCCAGCCCACGGTCTCGGCATCCAGGTGGTTGGTCGGCTCGTCCAGCAACAGGATCTCGGGCTGTTTGAGCAGCAGCCGGCAGAGGGCCACCCGCCGGCGCTCGCCGCCGGAGAGGACCTTGATCGAGGTCTCCCCGGGCGGGCACCGCAACGCATCCATCGCCATCTCCAGCCGGCTATCCAGGTCCCAACCGCCCGAGGCCTCGAGCTGCTCCTGCACCTCCCCCTGCCGCTCGAGCAGTTTGTTCATCTCATCGTCCGAGAGCGGCTCGGCGAACCGGGCATTGATCTCATCGAACTCCCTGAGCAGGCCGACGATCTCGCCCACGCCCTCCTCGACGATCTGTTTGACGGTCTTCGATTCGTCGAGCACCGGTTCCTGCTCCAGATAACCGAGACTATAACCGGGAGAGAGCACGACCTCCCCCTGAAATTCCTGGTCGAGTCCCGCGATGATCCGCAGCAACGTGCTCTTCCCGGAGCCGTTCAACCCGAGCACGCCGATCTTGGCGCCGTAGAAGTATCCCAGGTAGATGTCTTTGAGAACGGCCTTCTTATCGTAGTATTTACTGACTCCAACCATTGAATAGATGACTTTGTTGGGCTCATTACTCATTATCTATTTTCGCAACCTCTTTCTTAGCTAATTCGCGGTTGATCCGGCTTAGGATGCCGCACAGCATTCCGGCGTCGTGTTCGGTCAGATTCAGCCCCCACAACCGGCTGCGAATCCGGCGCGTCAACTCCGGCTCATTGCCCGGCAACACAAAATCGATCTCGCGGAGCACCTCCAGCGCCAGCCGCAAGGCCGAATCGAGGACTCCGGCGGTGGCCGCCGCCTCTCCCCCGGGAAGGCTGGCCGAAGCCGGAACCTCCGCCCTGACCAGTTCATAACAACAGATCGCGACGGCCTGCCCCAGATTGATCGAGGGGCAATCCGGCCGCGTCGGAATACTCAGGACCCGGTGGCAACGGGCCAGGTCTTCGTTCGTCAATCCATGCTTCTCCGAGCCGAAGACCAGCGCCGGCCGATATTCCTGCCGGCCCAATTCCCCGATCAGATCGGCGGGAGTGTACAACATCCGGTTCTCTTCGACCCGGGTGCGATCGGCCGTGCCGACCACCAGATTGCGATCGGCAATCGCCTCGTCGAGCGTGTCGACGAGGTGCGCCCCGGCCAGAATCTCGGCGGCATTGACCGCCGAAACGACCTCTTCCCAGACCGGCCGATAGGGCGCCACCACCCAGAGGTCGGCCAGTCCGAAATTCTTCATCGCTCGCGCCGCCGCGCCGATGTTGTTCGGATTGCGCGGACGGACGAGAACGATTTTACAGGATGCCGTTAGCATAGAACTGAGAACCCGCCGATCATACCAGACTGTTTTCAAACCGCGAAACACGCAAAAAACGCGAAACACGCTCAATCGACGTGTTTCGCGTTTTTCGCGGTCCACTTTTTCGAGTGGGTCAATCCTACTTGCTCGAATCGGCCGTCTTGGCCGGGGCCTTCTCGGTCTTGGCGAGCAGAATATGATCTTTCTCGGACGCCGGATTGAACGTGACCCGGCGTTTCTGCAGATAGGCCGCCTTGCCGAGATGAGAGGCCAGGGCCGCGCGATGGCCGCTGACCACGTCGGAGTGCGGCAACTGGCGCGACTTCACGCAGTCCAGGAAGTTCCGGACGTGCAGCTTCTCGAGCGGGGTCGTGTTCTTGCGCACGACCGGCTCGGACGCCGTAGCCTTCCGCGGCGTCATCTCCTGGTAGGTATACCCGGCCCGATCGATATAGAGCCGCCCGTTGGTGCCCATCAACTCGATGCCCTCCCCGCGGGCGCCGGGCACCAGGGTCGCATCGAAGGTCGCCACCCAGCGGCGCGGATACTCGAGTTGAATCGAGATGGTATCGGGCGCCGTGCGGCCGTCGTTGTAGGCGTAGACGCCGCCCGCCGCGGTCGCGGAGACCGGCAGCTCCTCGCCCAGGTACCAATGGACCACGTCGATCCAGTGGGTGAAGAGATCGGTGATCTGCCCGCCGCCGAAGTCGAGATAGGCTCGCCAGTTGTAAAACTGATGCGCGTTGAACGGGCGATATTTGACCGGACCCAGGAAGGCCTTCCAGTCCAGCCCCGCCGGCTGCTCCGTGAAATTGGGTTTGCGCAGATGGTAACCGTTACCGTGCCACCAGGTGCGGACCAGCGTGATCTGACCGAGTTTCCCCTTGTCGATCAGCTCCGATTTGGCC
>DATEFT010000215.1:0-18363 GCA_035280505.1 Blastocatellia bacterium
TCACGCTGCAATATGGTTTGGATTACGCGGGCGCCGGAACCGGCGTCAGTCTCCCTTGCAGCCTGGGCTCGGCGTCCTGTATTGGAATCGGCACGCTGGCCAGAGCCGGGTCGAAAGGTGTGGCCCGCAACAACTACCATGCCCTTTATCTTCAGGATCGATGGCGTCCCGTCTCCCGCCTCACCTTGAATTTGGGGATCCGAGTGGAGAAGGAGAATCTCCCTTCTTTTAACGAGGGCTTCGCTATTGCCGGTTCGGATGTACCGCCCATCCGATTAGGTTGGGGCAAGAAGATCGCTCCGCGCCTGGGCGGCGCCTATGACCTGTTCGGCGATGGTAAAACGAAAATCTATGCCAGCTATGGTTGGTTCTATGACCGTCTGAGATTCGAGCTGCCGCGAGGACTGTTCGGCGGGAATTTTTCCCGCACCGACTACTTTCCGATTACGGCCGACCATCCCAATTACGACTATTACACGCCGGAGAGAATTCTGGGGGGCTGGACGGACCCGGTGGGCGGTGGCAATCCCTCGACGACGGGGGGCCTGAGCCAGTTGCAAAGAGACTTTCGCATTCCGTCCAACCTGACCCCCTCGCAGTTTACGAACCTGGGATTGCCGGTCACGGGAGTCGACCCTGATTTGAGAGCCTTCCGGCAGAGTGAAATCACCGTGGGTTTCGAGCGTGAGTGGCGGCGAAACATGGTCTTGTCGGTTCGCTATACCCGCAAGAATGTCGACCGGGCCATCGAAGACCATGCGATTCTAGGGCTGGGTGAATCGGAGAACTACCCGATCGGTAATCCCGGCGAAGGCCTGGACCTGAAACTCGACCAGGCCGCGGGCTACGTTAAATCGGCGAAACCGCAACGTCTCTATAACGCGGTCGAAGTCGTGCTGAACAAGCGGCTCTCGAGCAACTACTTCTTCAATGCGAATTATACCTATGGCCGTCTGTTCGGTAACTATTCCGGGCTGGCCAGCTCTGACGAAAACGGGCGCAATTCACCCTCAGTCAACCGTTTCTTCGACTATGCCATTAATGGTTATATCGCGGCGACCGGCGAACCCGACAACGGCTTTCTGGCGACGGACCGCAGGCATGCCTTCAAGGCCTATGGAGGCTACACTTTTAATAAGTGGATGGGCAAAAATCACGCCACGGATTTGTCGTTCTTCTACACGGCGCTCCAGGGCACGCCGATGACAACCTTCGTCACCGTGGCGGCGTCATCAATGGTTTTAACGAAACGGGGCGATCTGGGTAGAACTCCGGCCTTCACGCAGACCGACCTGTCATTGACGCATCGGGTTAAGGTGAAGGAACGTTATTCGCTGGCTTTCGATTTCAATGTCATCAACGTTTTCAACCAGAATACGGTGACCGGCCTGAGTACCGGAAAATACCGGGTGACCAACACGATTGCGGCGATCGACATTGACCCCACTTACAATGCCAATACACAAACGCTGACCACGGTCTTCAACCGAATTCTGAGTGGGCAGATCGGAGCGCAAATCGACGGGCTGGCGAGCGGCGCTAACGCCAGCATCCAGGGCGGGCCCGGTGCGGCGACCAACGGAAGAACCAATCCGATCAGCAGTCTCTATGGACAACCCAATGCTTATCAGGGCAGCCGGTCTGTTCGATTCGGTTTCAGATTCACTTTCTAGTGAAGAATAAAAGATGAAGGAGGTCGTTCACATTTAGAGGCGATCCGCCACAGATGCGGCTACTTGTGAACCACCTCCACCGCCACCGTCAGCAACGTGGTCTTCGCGGAGGAGCTCAACTTAACCACCGATGGAGCGGGCGCGCCGGACGGTAATCCCAAACCGCGAGTGATCGCCTCGCGCTCGACGGCGGTCTGTTCCTGCCCGGTGGTCTGGGCCTGGCTGATCAGCGTGGCCGTCTCGGCGCCGGCCTCAATCCGGTTCCAGGTGAGGTCGGTCGGTTTCGACGGACAGCTCTCAGGGGTCGAGCGGCAATGGTCCACCAAGGCTCCTCCGATCAGGACTCCCGGCAGGGGGCGCCGGGTCACGACCAGATAGAGCCGTTCCATGGCCGCCCGGTCGTCAAAGTGGAACCATCTGAATTTCGGATTGGCCTCCCGGCTCGATGGGACCTCGTAGGGGACGTGTGCCGTCACCCGGTTGAGGCCTCCGTTCAAACGCGGATCTGGAAAGATCATCCGCTGGTTCTGGCCATTCTCGGCATGGAACACATACAGATAACCGTCCGTATTCGACTCGATCATCAGGCGGATCGCATCCCCCTGGCGAAACTCTTGCGAGGCGGTGACGCGGACCGGTCGCTCATCCGCATCTCTCTGGTAGATCGTATAGCCCAGGCCCAGGGGCCCCGGCGAGCGGGGCCTGACGCGCTTCCCTTTCGGTCGGGTGATCAGAAAGGCCGTGCGCACCTCGTCCGCGCCGCCGCGCTCCGGAGTCTGCGCGTCCGCCGAAAGCGTCAGCGCGAAGGCCAGGATGATCAAACCACCGTAATATTTGAAATTCATGCGCTCTCCCAAATTCTCTCTCTTCAGTTGATGGACTGGCCGCCGATGGCGATCTCGAAGCTCACCGGCGTCCGCGCGCTCTGGCCGGAGAGGATGGGAACCGTCACCAGTCTCCGATTGCCGTCCGGTAGTGAAACGAACTTTGAGCTATCTATCCTGAATGGCCGTCGCCAGGTCTCCAATTCGGATTGAGCCTCCGCTTTTAACGTCTGCCCGGCGCGAGCCCGGAGCACACTCGGAAGCGAGTCCGGAGCCGGCAAACCGCCGTCCGCCGACCCGGAAGGCGGCAGTGCCGGAGCCAGCGGACGAAAGATGATCGTGAAGGTCGTCAGGGGTTCATCAGACGTCACCTGAATCCAGTTATGATCACCGGCCGGGAAGATATACTCGCTCCCGGCCTCGCAGCGATTGGTCTTCACTCCGGAACGCGGGTCGGGAAGATCCGTCAGAAACGCCGTCGGCAGATCGTTCTTCCCCGGAGCGAGGATATAGAAGAAGCCGCTCTGGCGAGGGATGAAATGGAACTTGTAGGTCTGATCCTGTCCTTCGGGCCGGCCCTGCTCCAGATGGTATTTCAAGACCTCCCGGAGTTCATTTCGTTCTTCCGCCCGCTCGCCGGTCTCACGTTCGACGAATGGGCGGACCATCCGCGAGAGACGATCAGGTTGATTGATCAAGGCCGCGGCGCCCGCCACGAGCGCCAGCCCGCCGAACAGCGCCGCGAGTCGCCAGAGGCTCCCCCAGGCCGGCCGGTGGCGCCAGGCCCGGAACCCCAGCCCCATCGTGACCGAACCGCCGGATAAGGATTTCAAGGCCTCGCTCAGTTCGCGCCCCGACGGATAACGGTCTCTCGGATCCTTCTCCAGACATCGCCGCACCACCTGCTCCAATTCCGGCGAGAAGGCCCGGACCGATCTCAGCGGGTCGTCTTGAGCCGCAGCTTCCGCCCCCGCGATCAGGCGAACTGGGAAAGGGGCCCGCCCGGAGATCATTTCAGACAGCACGCAGCCGAACGAAAAGACGTCGCTCCGCGGATCGGCCTTCTCTCCACGGAGTTGCTCAGGCGACATATAAGGGATCGTCCCCAGCACCCGGCCCTCTTCCGTTTGCAGACTCGTGAGCAGGTCCGCCGGAGCCCGTTCGACGAAGCGGGCGATGCCGAGATCCAGAATCTTGACGCTGCCGCCCTCGGTCAGAAAGATATTCTCCGGCTTGAGATCCCGGTGAGTGATCCCTTTGTCGTGCATCGCCGCCAGACCTTCGGCGAGGCCCCGCGCGATCTCCAGCATCCGGTCCGGGGTCGGCGCCGACCGCGACATTCGTTCGCGGAGCGTCTCGCCGGTGAGGAGTTCGGTGACGATGTAAGAGAGCCCCTGATCGGTGTCGAATTCATAGATCGTCAAAACCTGAGGATGGGTCAGGGCCGCCAGCGCGCGAGCCTCCCGTTTGAACCGTTGGAGTGCCTCCTGGTTGCCGGTCAAGTGGTCGGGGAGGATCTTGATCGCGACCGCACGGCCGAGCCGCAGATCGAGGGCGCGATAGACTTTGCCCATGCCCCCCTTCCCGATCAGTCGATCGAGCCGGTATCGCCCGGCGATGGGCTGTCCGGCCGGGAGCGGCTTCAGGACGCCCCCGCAGTGCCCGCAACTCTCCGCCCCTTCGCCCGTGCCTGCGCCGCACCCCGCGCATTCGAGGCGCAGTTCGGCCGCTGGATCCGGCGGGGCGTCGAGCGCGCCATCGGTCGAGGATGAGGTCCTTAGCTCACTAGTCATAGAGTAAAGCATCTAATGTTTTCTGTTTTCGATCTGCTCTTGCGGCTCAACGGTACAACAACCGGAATCATCGTGGCATCGCTAAACAGGTGTAGCGAAATTTCACCCGCTAGTGTTAGTCAGCCTGATCCCAGATGAGAAGTCGCTCATTACAGTACATGATCTACCGTTTCAATGCCTCCTATTCGCCTCGTCCAGAAATGGAATCACCGAGTTGAGCACGGCCCTGGCCTGGCCAAAGGTGATGGCATGGCCCTGGCCTTCAAGCGGCACCAGTCTCAATTGCGGGATCCGGCTCCGTAACTCCTCCGATTGAGAGAACGGTACGGTCGTGTCGTTAGTCCCCCAGACGGCCAGCACCGGCACGCCGGAGCGCCCGATCGCTTCGAACGCGTTCGGCTGCCACGTCAGCGCATTGTTGGAGAGCGTGTGCCGGACGGAATTGAGCACACCCTCGCCATAACCGCGGTACCGCGACTGCTCTTTCATCCAGGCGAGCATTCCGTCGCGCGCCGGGTTGTTCTGATACGCCCGCGCCATCATGTTCTGCATGACCCTTGGACCGAAGACACCGAAGACCCAATCGCCAATGACCGGGAGTTCCAGCGCCCCGCTCACGACGTGTACGGGGCCGCCGCCATTCGGCGCCAGCAATCCGACCGATTTGACACGCTCCGGATGAGCGGCGGCAAACGCCGCGACTATGCCGCCGCCCTGCGAGGCCCCAATCATGTTGACTGGAACGGCCATTCCCAATCCGTTGAGCAAGTCATTGAGCTGGGTCACATAAAATTCTTTCGTGTACGGAATATTCGGGCGATCCGAGTAACCGTAACCCAGGAGATCCGGCACGATGACCCGGTAGCCCGCGTCGAGGAGCGGCTCTCGCCAGTTTTCAAAGGCATAGCCGCCGACCACTCCTCCATGGACGAGCAGGACCACCGGCCGGTCCGATGGCCCTGAATCCCGGACGTGCATGACGCCGAGCGAGGTCGAGACAAAGGCGCGCGCCTGGCCCTGCTGCAAGAGCTCCCCGCGGGCAGCGTCATTGAGCGGCTGTCGAGACCAGTTGGCGATCGGATAGGCGGCGGCAGCCATGAGAATCGCCACGGCTACGGCAACGCCCACCCATCGGCCGATCCGTAGAGAGCTGGCGGTCAACGATGATCTATTGGGTTTCATGCAACTTTCCACTCCTTCAGGCTTTTCGCACAGTCAATGATCGTCTCGCGTGCGGAACGCGGCCTCCAGCCGAGCACGGTCTCGGCTTTACCGGTGGTGTGCCGGTTCTTGCGCCCGAGGCTGATGGCAATTTCACGAAGTTCAGGCTTCATGATCGCCATTAGACGCACCATGAAGTCCGGAATGGTGCGAGTCGGCACTTTGCTCGCGGCCGCTCCGAGGTTGTCTCGCAGCACCTGGGCCACCTCGGAAAGCCAGATCAGTTCCCCGGTGGCCAGGAATCGCTCTCCGGCCGCGGCCTGTGCAGTCATGGCCCGAAGATGAACGTCAACGAGGTCGCGGACATCAACCACTTCCAGGCCAATGCGTGGGAGGCCGGGCATCTCACCACGGAGCAGTCTTCCGATCACCTGCACCGAATGGAGGTTGTCGCGCGATAGAATCGGCCCGAAAACGGCCCCCGGCAGGACGGTCGTCAGCGTCGTCTCGCCCCCGGCAGTCTTCATCAACTCCCACGCGGCTTTTTCGGCCAATGTTTTCGAGCGGCGGTACGGGATGAGTGTCGGATCGTCCGAGTCGGTCCAGAGCGTTTCGTCGGTCACGCCCTCCTCGGTGTACGATGACGGGCTGGCGGCATTTGCCGCCGACGTCATGACCACGCGCTTGACCCCGGCCGTAACCGCGGCCCTCAACACTCGGAGGGTGCCATCGCGCGCCGGAACGATCAGATCATTCGGAGAGCGAGAGTTGTTCACCCCCAGCGGTGAGGCGACGTGAAGCACATAATCACACCCGGCCACCGCCGCCTCCCACCCCTCGTCTCCGGTCAGATCGGCGGCCCAAAAGCTGAGGTTCCGCGGATCTGCGACGGCGGCCACGGAGCTTCGCACCATCGGTTCTTTTGCGAGACGGCGAAGGGTGGCGCGCACGACGTAGCCGCGTTTGAGCAGCTCGGCGATGCACCAACCGGCCAGGTATCCGCTTCCGCCCGTCACCAGAACTGTTTCGGTCATCTCATTTCTCCCTCGGTCATCAACCATCAATATGCGGCCGCGCCATTTTCGTTGCCGCGCTATGTTTACACATGTATACTTGAAAAGAGGAGAAAAGTCTACACTTGTAGAATTATGAAGAAGCAGATTGCGAAGAAGAGCGTCGCGCCGGTGCGACGCCGGAATGCCGCCGCCACGCGGGCGGCGATTCTCGATTCGGCGCGGAGAGCCTTTGCGCGGGCGGGATATGAGGGTGCCGGGGTCCGGGAGATTGCGAAAGAGGCCGGCGTCACGGCGATGATGGTCAACCGTTATTTCGGATCGAAGGAGCGATTATTTGCCGAGGCGATTGCCGAGACCATGGCGAGGACCAGCGTGCTGGCCCCGATCATGCTCAATCCGCAGGCTACCGGTGAGGAGATCGCCGCGGCGCTCATCAACATCACGAAGAAAGACGCGGCGCCGCTGGAAGGCTTCCAAATCATGCTGCGTTCGGCCTCCAGTGAGCGCGCCTCGGAGATTGGGCGCGAACAGATTGAGAATCACCATCAAAGGCTGATCGCCGCGGCGCTGAGCGGAGAGTTGGCTCCCCAACGCGCCGCCGTCATGCTCTCACTGATCGCCGGCCTCCAGATCATGCGACAAATGATCGGCCTCTCGGCGCTGACCGAGGCGGACCCGAAGGCGCTGGTGAAGATCCTCGGGCCGGTCTTTGAGCAGCTCATCAAAGGCGAGCGCTCAGCCGATGAAACGCTGCCCCAAAGAAAATAAGCTTCGGCACCTCCGCCGAACTCGGTGAGTTCGAGACCGGAGTCATGGCCCGGTGGCTCGGGCCGGTGGGAGCGGCGATCTTCGGCGGCGTGGGTTCGCTGGTCATCACCGGCGCGTGGTCCCGAATGTTCCCCTCCCTGCGAAAGGTGGACCGGCTGGATGAAACCGATCATCAAGTATAAGAGACTCGGCTCACAGAGCATCGCCGGGCCGAGATCTGCGCTTATATTCCCGCAGCATGGCATGCAGTGTCTCGGCGGACAGTCCATGCAGCATGAGCCGGAAACCCGCCCCCAGAGTGGAGAGCGGCACCAGTGGGTGTTTATTGTTCACGAGCCCCAGATGGCGCGGGTCGTTCAGAAGACTCGTCACGTAAAGCCCGATGGTCTCGTCGAGCTGCAGCGAATTGGAGGCGCGCCAGAAATCGTTGTCGGTCAGGAAAAGTTGATAGAGCGGCGTGTAGATTTCGACCGCGGTCTGGATGTCGATCACGTTCGTCCACCGGCGTGGAAACTCACCGATCGGGAACGGCCCGTCGGTAATACAGCTCAAATCGAGCTGTGCCGGCGGCCGAAGGTCAGCCCCCCGAGCCTCCAATTGGCGATTGAACTGAATGACAAAGTTGAAGAGATTGAGGTCATGTTTAAGAAAGACGTGGTCACGGAGGTCTTCCAGACAACCTGGTCTGAGCGGATGCAGCGCCGTTCTGATGCCCGGCACGTTGTTGGCGACAAAAGCCAGCACTTCAGCACCGATATGAAAATGGCGCAGGATCAGAAAATTGGTCTCCGGGCTGGCGAAATTTTTCAGGCCCCAGCAGATCAGATCATGAAGGAGCCGAGAAGAGGTCAACTGATTCGGAAGAGCGATCTTGAGCAACTGGATCACGATCATCGCCAGCCGGGCCAGCGGCCGCACGACCGGCAGCAGAAATTGCCTCGACTTCGAGCGCATCGCTAGCAGCATCGCGCCTTTCGCTTCATCGTCGAGCTTAATGCTTCGATCCAGATAGAGCGCCAGCCATGGATCGGGGTCATTCCGATCATAGGTCAGCGAATCGAATTGTGACGTGAATGACATGCCGTTCCTCCTCACTCATCTAGATCTTCCCCAATTCCTCGAGTTGTAAGAGGTATAGTCGCGCGGTGACCTTGGCCGTTTTGACGATCTGCCGCGCCACCTCTTCGGTCAAGATGCCGCCGGCGAGCGCGGCCTCGAATTTGGCCAGGTGATGGTCGTCATGGGCTCCGTGGTAGAGCAGGAAAGATACCAGGTGCTCGGCGATTCCCAGTTGTTCGCAAATCTTCAATCCCCACCGGCGCGCCAGCCGCGAGCCCAATCCTTCGATGATGAACATCGCGCCCAGCAGATCGAAAGGGTTTTGATGGCCGGCGCGATGAAACATCCAGGCCGAAAGCGCTTCCGAACCGAGATTCTTCTCCGCGCGCCGAAGCTCTTCGAGGCTCCCGCCCGCCGCCAGGTAATCGCGCTCGAGCAGTTGATAATCGCGATGCTCTTCTCCGGCGTGGGTGATGAACATCGAGCGCAGCGGAAAATGTTCGATCGTGATATTGGAAGCCGCGCGCGCAATCCACCTTCCGCCTTCCATCACTTGTTGATGCAGATTGAGCAGCAGCAACCGATAGTCCTCCATCCGCAGTTTGCCCCGGTTCAACTTATCGATGATCGGCACGTCGTTCAGTCGAGTTTCGAAATCCACCCAGACCTGCGTCAGCCGCCGGAGCAGCGAGCCCGGCAGATCCTCCCCTGCCCGATTGAACGGCGGGGCGGCCTCGTGCGAATCGACCGGCTCCGCCGGCGCCGGCTCTCGACCGGCGGCCGTTTCCGCGGCGGCGACGACCGTCAACTGGATGAACGAGACGATAAATCGGCCGCTTTCGGGAACCATGCAGAGAATCTTCTGACCCGGTTAAAAAGGGCCTTCGTAAAACAACTCTTCGAGCATGATGAAGAGCGAGGCAGCACCGACATTGCCTTTGGTATAGAGGTTGGTGAACCATCGCTCTTCGGGAATCATCCCGCCCCCTTTTTGCAATAATTCGATGATCCGAGGGCGAAAGATGCGCGACGAATAGTGACAGACCAACCAGTCGATCTCGCCGGGGTTGAAGCGTCCGCGTTCGATCAGCTCGAAATACCGCGCCACGCCGAGTTTCACGATCTGGTCGAGGAGATTAAAATCTTGCTTGAGCAGCATGGCGCCGTCCTCCACCGCTGCCGTCAAAGTCTCATAATCGCCCCATGGACGCGCCAACCGGGACTCCCGGTCTTTGTTGGCGCCCGCATACATACAGACCTCCAGCCGGTTCGCATATGAGACCAGGTCGATCCAGTCGATCCGCAGGGAGAGTCCCCGGGCATTTGGCCGCGACTCGAGGACGGCCGCGCCCGCGCCATCCGAGAGCATCCAGCGCAGGAACTCGGCTTCGGACGACACCCCCCTTCTCTCCTTGAAGACCCTCGTCTCCTCGAACAATTCTCGTCGGAAAAAACGGCTGGTGAGTTCGCTCACGCAAACCAGGGAGTTGGAATGCTCGCCGCTGCGAATGCTCTGGGTCGCATATTTGAGCGCCATCACGCTGCTGGCACAAACCCCATGCAAACTGGCGATCTCACAGGGCGACATCTGTAATTTTCCATGCACCAGGCTCGCGAACCCCGGCACCAACAGGTCGCTTTGGGAGGTCGCGGCGGCCAGCAGTTCGATTTCGGCCAGGGTCAATTCCGATCTGGCGATCGCGTCCCGCGCCGCCCCGGCCGCCAGATCGCAGTTCCAGTACCGGGCCTTTCCCTCGCGATCGATGGCGTAATGGCGGCTCTGAATGCCGTTCTGTTTGAGAATCCGCGCTCTCAACCGCGAAGGCTTACCGCCGATCATCCCCAGATAATCTTCCATTTCATGATTGGCAATCGTTGGTCCGGGCAGAAATTTGCCCAGGGCTGTGAGATAGACTGATGATGTCATGAACCTCTCCTTTCCCGATCAAACGCCGGCCAGGGTCAAGAGCCGGCACCGTTGGCGATCTCAAAATCGCCAGTGCCGCCATATCAGAACAGATCTCGGCGATCCCGGCTCCGGCGCTTGTGACAGTTCCGAGACCGCCACAGCACGGAAGCATCGACGCTAAATCCTGATCGCGGGGAGAGGGTCGTCTAAAACGACATCAGGCCGGCGCAAAATAACGCCGGCCTGACGGATTGGAATGACTTTCGAGAGCGCGGTCTAGCCACTTGGGAAAGTAAATTTCTTGAATTTTTGATTCGGAACCGCGAAAGACAGATGATATAGCGTGTTTCGCGTGTTTCGCGGTGTGCCTCTCAAATTCCCAAGAACTTAATTTCCAAAGCCCTAACGGCAACTGAGCAACGCCGTTTTGACGGCCGTCAGAATCGCGCCGGGATTGATGACGTGCAGATTATGCACGCTCTGAGCGCCTCCAACCGTGAAGAACAGTTTTCCGCTCTGGTCGAAGGTCAGGTAGGAATAGAGATTCTGATGTTCGAGCGGGAAAACATACAACGAGTCTTGTTCGAAGGTGATCACGGAAGCAACGGTGCCCCGATTGTTCGAGAAGAGCCCGGAGTTGACGAGCGGGCGAGCCCCATTGAGCCCCAACAGCTCTGCTCCCACGGTCGCCGAATCGAGAGAGATGTAGCCCTTATTCACGGCTTCGTCCGGAGTCGTCGCTCCGGGCGCGAGCGCTCCGTTCCGGTCACTGTAGAACAACGAGACCCAGACCGGAGGCGGAACATCCAACACGTTGCCTAAAACCGGATCCGGCCTGACCAGTTGCCCCACCAGCGGAGCCGCCATTCCGCTATCGACGAAGGCCCAGGGCAAGGGTCCGGGAATATCCGGGACCAGGAAGAGGGCTCCCCGGATTCCATACTTACCCCGCAACGTCGTGCCTTGATTGAGCAATCGCTGCTGGGCCAGCATGATGATCTCGGCTCCCAGGCTATGGCCCAACAGCACATTGGGGCGCAGCCCCATCGGCGTCAGACTCTCGATCGAGGCCAGGAGAGAGGTCACGTAATCGCCGATGGTGAGATCGCCGAATTTGACGCCCACCGGGTATCCGCTATTTCCATGTCCGGGATAGTTCAACAGGACCATTCGGGAGACGATCCCCCCAAATTGGTCCGCGAAGATCGCCTGAGCCAGCGGCTTGAAGGTATTGGCCGTCTGTCCGGTGCCGTTGAGGACGAGGACCTGCAATCCATTACGAGGGTGACGTGGGTTGGTGAGGACCACTGCTCCCATCTTCACCGAAACATTATCCCTCAGTTGAATCGGGAACTCGACCGTATAACTGGACGGCTCACTAGCAGCCGCCGGAAGCAATCCGCCGGCTAACATTATCAGGAGTGCGATCATCGATATTTTTAACACTGTGTTGATCAAGCTGTTCTTCCTCCAACATTGATTAGTATTATCTATTTTAACTATCACGAACGAGAAGCGTTCGGCCCAAGTAACAAAGTGCGGACCGCCTCCGGATTATCTCACCGGGTCAGGAAATATTTCCGGGCGAGGCGCAGTTGGTTGAAGCCCGCAATCTTCTTCTCATTCCCACTGCTTGACTGATCCACCCTGATCGGTGTTTCATGCTTTTTTCTAATCGGAGCCTACCTCGTAAAAGCTGATCCCCGGACAGAGATTCAGAGCTTGGATGAATAGATCTTCATTGAGCCTCAGTCACGTATCAGATCATCTGAAAGAGGAGATATTGATGAATCACTGGGTGGCGAAAGCCTGGCGGCAGATCCTGCCGATAATAACGACGGCGGTGTTGATTCTGGCCGGCACGGCATGGGCGCAGGAGACGGCGGAACCTCAGATTCGGGTCACAGGACCATTCAATAGCGGTGTGGTCTATTCCCTGGCCTTCAGCCCGGACGGGAAGATGCTGGCCTCGGGCAGCGGCGATAAAACGATCAGATTGTGGGAGATGAGCACCGGCCGCCTGATCCGTTCCTTCGCGGGGCACGGCGATGTGATCCGCTGCGTGGCCTTCAGCCCGGACGGGAAGACCCTCGCTTCGGGCAGCGCCGACAGTACGATCAAGCTCTGGCAGGTCGAGACCGGCAAGCAGGTCCGTCTCTTCAACGGACACACCCGGGCGGTCTACTCCGTGGCCTTCAGTCCCGACGGCAAGCTGCTCGCCTCGACCGGCGAGGACGGCAATGAGAGTTCGCTCAGACTGTGGGAGGTGAGCACCGGCCGCCAGATCCGCGCCTTTGAAGAGCGTAACCAGTGGGTCACCTCCGTGGCCTTCAGCCCCGACGGCAAGATGCTCGCTTCGGGGAGCAATGAGTATGTGATCAAGCTGTGGGAGGTGAGCACCGGCAATCTGATCCGCACATTTGCGGAACATCGCAACACCATCTACTCCGTGGCTTTCAGCCCCGACGGCAAGACGCTCGCTTCGGGCAGCGGCGACAACAAGGTCAAGCTCTGGGAGGTGAGCACCGGGCGCGTCATCCGCACGCTCGACGGGCGGAGCTTCAACGCGGTGGCCTTCAGTCCCGACGGCAAGAGGCTGGCCGCGGGGAGCGACGATCGGATAGTCAGGTTGTGGGAGGTGGACACCGGCGATCTCGTTCATGCCTATGAGGGGCAGAACTACTATGTTCACTCCCTGGCCTACAGCCCGGACGGGAAGACCATCGCTTCGGGAGGCAGCGCGACGATCAGAGTCTGGTCGGTCGGCTCCAAGAGTATGCTGGGATCGCTGCTGCACTACCACGACGGTAATTGGATCGCCTTCACCCCCGGCAACTATTACATCTCTTCGGAAGGGGCCGCGCAATACATCGCCTGGCGCCAGGGCGGTAAAGAGTACGAAGAGGCTCAATTCAGGCCGCGGTTCTATCAGCCCGACAAAGTCGCCGCCGGATTGAGCGGAAAAGAGGTGATCAACCAGGTCTCCTCGGTCACGACCGGAGGCAACAAACCGAATGCCGCGGGCAACAACCCGGCGGCCACCGGCCCCGTCTCGCCGCCGATCAGAGATACGACCGCTCCGAAGATCGTCATCACTTCGCCCGCCGTCACCAGAGGTATCGGCACCAACGCCGGCGCCGCCAAAATGACCGTCATGGGGCAGGCCTTCGACGATTCCGGCGTGAAGCAGGTCGTGGTCCGCGGAGCCATCGCCCGGCTCGACATCCGGGGCAACTTTTCGGCCGAAGTTCCGCTCGAGGTCGGCAACAACCTGATCACGGTCACGGCCACGGATCTCCACGGCAATCAGGCCAGCGAATCGTTCATCATCCGGCGGGAGCCGATCGCGGCGCCCACGGCCTCCGTGGAGACCGCCGGACCGGCCAGGGGCGGGCGCTATCACGCGCTGCTGATCGCGGTCCAGCAGTACGACCATCAGAGCATCAACAGCCTCGACTACCCGGTCAACGACGCACAGCAGGTCGAGCGCGAGCTGACCGGGCGCTATACGTTCGACCCGCAGCACGTGACCATGCTCAAGAATCCCGATCGCCGGGCGATCCTCGACGCCCTCGATCAGATGACGGAGAGACTGACTCCCGAAGACAATCTCCTGATCTTCTATGCCGGCCACGGGCAATGGGACGAGCAGCGGAAACAGGGATACTGGCTGCCGCGTGACGCGATGCGCGAGCGCCGCGCGGATTGGATCTCCAACAGCGATCTGCGCGACGCCATTCGCGGGATCAAGGCGCGGCATATCCTGCTGGTCTCCGACGCCTGTTTCGCGGGCGGCATCTTCCTGGCGCGGGAGGCGTTCGGCCCCGCCTCGAGCGCGATCGCCGAGTTGAACAATCTGACCAGCCGGACGGCCATGACGAGCGGGGCGCTGACCACCGTTCCCGACCGCAGCGTCTTCGTCGAGTATCTGCTCAAACGTCTCAGAGAGAACACGGAGGGCCGGCTGCCCGCGATGGAGCTCTTCAACAAGCTTCGCCTCCCGGTCATCAACAACAGCCCCGCGCAGCGGGACGGTTCGCGGCCGACGCCGCGCTACGGCACGATCTTCGAAGTGGGCGACGAGGGCGGGGATTTCATCTTCGTGCGGCGCTAATTGACCGACAAATCGCGGAACCTGCGGAATCGTACAGCGTTTGCATCTTTCATAAGTACTATGCCCGAGAAGGTATCGATGAACAGCCCAATGAACAGAGCCCGGCGGACGATCTGGCCGCTGATGGCGATCATGGTCCTGTCGCTGCCCGGCGCGGTTCGGGCACAGGGGGCGAAGGAACCGCAGATCTGGATCGACCGGGTGCATAGCGGGTCGGTCTACCGCGTGGCCGTCAGCCCGAACGGAAAGACGCTCGCCTCGACGCACAATGACAGCACGATCAGGCTCTGGGAGGTCGGCACCGGGCGCCTGATCCGTTCCTTCGTGGGGCACACGGGCCACGTCCCGGTCGTCGTCTTCAGCCCGGATGGGACGGTGCTGGCCGGCGCGAGCCCCGACCAGACGCTCAAGCTCTGGAACGTGGAGAGCGGGAAATTCATCCGCGCGTTCACGGGGCATCGCGACTCGGTCACCTCCGTCGCCTTCAGCCCGAACGGAAAGCTGCTCGTTTCCGGGAGCCAGGATCAGACGATCAAGCTCTGGGAGGCGGGCACTGGACGCCTCGTCCGCTCCTTTGAAGGGCATCACAGCTATGTTCAGTCCGTGGCCTTCAGCCCGGACGGAAAGACGATCGCTTCGGGAAGTTTCGACCAGACGCTCAAGCTCTGGGAGGCGGGCACCGGGCGCCTGATCCGCACGTTCGAAGGACATAACGGTTGGGTTCAATCCGTAGCCTTCAGCCTGGACGGAAAGATGCTCGCGTCGGGGAGCCCCGACAAAACGGTCAAACTCTGGGAGGTCGAGACCGGCAGCCTCGTCAACTCAATCGGGAATCATGACAGCAGCCTGTACGGATCAGTGGCCTTCAGCCCGGACCGGAAGACGCTCGCGTTGAGCGGTTATAGCGGGACGATCGAATTCTGGGAGGCCGCCACCGGACATCAGATTCGTTCCCTGAAAGATCATCGCGAATCGGTCAGTTCCGTGGCCTTCAGCCCGGACGGGAAGCTACTGGCCTCGGGCAGCTATGACGGATCGATCAAGATCTGGGACTCCGCCACCGGTGATCTGCGGGCCTCACTGGTCTACCTCAAGGACGGCAATTGGATCACCTACATTCCCGGCGGCTATTACGTGGCTTCGGAGAGAGTCGCGAGGTTCATCACCTGGCATGCCGGCCACAACCGTTACGACGCGACTGAATCGACGGGGGCTGAACTCATGTCGCGCTTCAACCGGCCCGACCAAGTCGCCGCCGGGCTGAGAGGCGAGAAGGTCGCGCTCGTCTCCCCTCCGGTGACCACGGGCGAGAGTCCGCCCGCGACCGCCGGCCACACCGCGACGACCGAGAGACCGGCCCCGCCGGCTGAGACCGAGCCTCCCAGACCTCCGGTCAAAGAGACGACGGCTCCGGCGGCCGGCGGCGGGCGCTATCACGCGCTGCTGATCGCGGTCCAGCAGTACGACCATCCGAGCATCAACGGTCTCGACTACCCGGTCAACGACGCGCAGCGAGTCGAGCGTGAGCTGACCGGACGCTACACTTTCGACCCGCAGAACGTAACCCTGCTCAAGAACCCCGATCGCCGGACGATTCTCGACACGCTCGATCAGATGACGGAGAAGCTGACCCCCGAAGACAGTCTCCTGATCTTCTATGCCGGTCACGGGCAATGGGACGAGCAGCGGAAACAGGGATACTGGCTGCCGCGTGACGCGATGCGCGAGCGCCGCGCGGGCTGGATCTCCAACAGCGATCTGCGCGACGCCATTCGCGGAATCAAGGCGCGGCATATCCTGCTGGTCTCCGACGCCTGTTTCGCCGGCGGCATCTTCCTGGCGCGAGAGGCGTTCGGACCCGTTCCGAGCGCGATCGCCGAACTGAACAATCTGCCCAGCCGGACGGCGATGACGAGCGGAACGTTGACCACCGTTCCCGACCGCAGCGTCTTCGTCGAGTACCTGCTCAGGCGCCTCAGAGAGAACACGGAGGACTGGTTGCCGGCCCTGGAACTCTTCAGCAAGCTCCGCCTCCCGGTCATCAACAACAGCCCCGCGCAGCGGGACGGTTCGCGGCCGACGCCGCGCTACGGCACGATCTTCGAAGTGGGCGACGAGGGCGGAGATTTCATCTTCATGCGGCGTCGCTGACCGGAAAGAGATTCAAACCGCGACTCGGTTTTCGTGGTAATTAGTGAGTCATGACAAAAATCATCAATGAAGAACCATCCAACGGGCTGCCTTTCAGGTACATCGGCAACTACCGGCTGGTCGAGATGCTCGGCGCGGGAGGGATGGGCGAAGTCTATCTGGCGATCGAAGAGCCGGTCGGCAGAAAAGTCGCGATCAAACTGATGCTCGCCGGTCTGGATGTCGGCTATCTACAACGATTCAACGACGAGCGCAAAGCCCTGGCCAGCCTCAATCAACGCAACATCGTCACCATGTTCGCCAGCGGCCAGGTTGATAATCGACACTACTTCGTCATGGAGCACCTGGAGGGCGAATCGCTGCGGGCCCGAATGAGCCGGGAACCGATTCCGCAGCCGGAGATCGCCGAGATCACCCGGCAAATCTGCGATGCGCTCAATGCGGCCCACAACCGCGGAATCGTTCACCGCGATATCAAACCCGAGAACATCTTCCTCTCTCGCGACGATGACGGCCGGTTGGTCAAAATTCTGGATTTCGGCATCGCAACGTTGAAAGAGTCCGACACTCGAACCACGGCCAGGGCCGTCATCGGCACCGGCCCCTATCTGTCGCCGGAGCAGGCGCGCGGGGCCAGCCGCCAGGAGATCGACGGACGAGCGGACATCTATTCCCTGGGATTGGTGGTCTATGAGATGCTGACCGGCGTCACCGCCTTCACGGCTTCGGACCCCATCGGTTACCTGCACCTGCACGTCAAGACCCTGCCGCCCTGCCCGTCGGAGCGGGCGCCGGCCGCCGGAATCGGCGCGGCCGTCGATCAGGTCGTCATGAAAGCGCTGGCCAAAGATCCCAGCGAACGATTTCCCACGGCTCGCGACTTCGCCCGCAGCCTGAAAGAAGCGGTCGAGAGACCTTCAGCCCCGCTGCCGCACCGGCAGAACTTTCCGACTCAAACGGAGGTGATCGATGAACTTCCCACCGTCTCGGCGCGCCATCGCGTGCCATCACCGGTTCCATCGGCTGTTCCGCCGGCCGTTCCGCCGGTCGTTCCGTCCGCGCCGGGATTCCTTTCACGCTATGCGTTGCCGCTTGGAATCTTAGTGGTGCTGGTGCTGGGCGGCGGCTGGCTGACTCGCGGCTACTTCAACACTCCGAGCGACGTGAACGGGGCGGACGGCGTGACGGGCACGCCGCCGAAGCCTCCAGAGACGGCCGCGACGCCGGGCTCGACGCCCGCGATCGTTGCGCCACGGCCCGAGCTGAACGTCGAGTTCGTGCAGGAAGGGAGAGGCCCGGTCCCGGCCGAGACCGTCTTCCACAGCGGCGATGCCATGCGCCTGGTCGCCTCGTCGAATCGGGACGGCAATCTGTACATCGTCCTGAAAGGGACGACCGGACCGATCAGGATTCTCTATCCCGATCCGCGGATCAAGGGCAGTTACAATCAGGCCCGGGCCGGACAACGCATCGAAATCCCATCGTCGACCGACGAAATGCCCTGGTTCCGGCTCGACAACCGGCCCGGCGCTGAAACTTTCTATATCGTTTTTGCCACACAATCCGGCGACGAACGGATCCGCACCCTGGAGGCCGCCATCCAACAGCGGCGCCGCCAATTCAACGCCGCGGAAGAGCGGCAGACGATGGAGGCGCTGGAAGCGTTGATCACCGGGCCATCGTCCGACTCGACCGTGACGGCCAGGAAGTTGCTGCTTCGTCACGAGAGATAGAGGGCCGATCGAAGACCGCGCCATAAAACGTCCTCATCCCGTGACCTACTTTTAAGGAGACCGCAAAATGAAGAGACCGATGTTGTCCATTTTACTACCGGGCTCGCTGCTGGGACTGATCCTGAGCGCCTGTTCGTTGAGCGCCCTCGCGCAAGGGCAGGA
>DATEFT010000216.1:0-4114 GCA_035280505.1 Blastocatellia bacterium
CCGGCTCGGCCCAGATCTTCTTCCAGGCGCTGCCCGGCACCGGACAGGAGGCGCTGGCGATCAAGGCCATTCTGCCGCAAGCCTCGGTGTTGCTGCGTGAACAGGCGACCGAAGCCGCGTTGAAACAGACCCCCGCGCCGAGCCTGCTGCATATTGCGACCCACGGCTTCTTCCTCGACGGACCCGCGAGTCCATCGGCGGAGACCCGCGCGGCCTCCGAGTTCTCCCGGCAGCGAGACACCGATTCGCGGCTCGGCGAGTGGGCGGCAAGGCTCGAAAACCCGCTGTTGCGTTCGGGGCTGGCTCTGGCCGGAGCGAATGAACGCGGGGGCGGCGCTGACGACGGCGTGTTGACCGCGCTGGAAGCGTCCAGCCTGAATCTGTCGGGGACTCGGTTGGTGGTGCTCTCGGCGTGCGACACCGGAATCGGCAAAGTCGAGAATGGTGAGGGGGTCTACGGTCTGAGACGGGCGCTGGTCCTGGCCGGATCGGAGACGCAGGTCATGAGCTTGTGGCCGGTCTCGGACCGGCAGACTCGCGAGCTGATGGTCGGTTACTACCGCCGGTTGACGAAGGGCGAGGGCCGCGGCGAGGCCCTGCGGCAGATCCAGCTCAAGATGTTGAAGGATCCGGCACTCCGCTCTCCGTACTATTGGGCGAGCTTCATTCAAGCCGGCGAATGGGCCAATCTCGAGGGCCGTCGCACCGCGGACCTTGGAAAGTAAATTTCTTGAAGTTTTGAGGCTTAACCGCGAAAGACGCGAAAGACACGAAATCATCGATCTTTCGCGTCTTTCACGTCTTTCGCGGTTTGAATCTCAAATTCCGAGGCCTCTTACTTGAGCACCTTCACGTAGCCGTACATGCCGCCCCGAAAATGGGGAAGCACTCCACAGATCACCAGATAGGTTCCAGGTTCGGCGAAATGCACGACCTCGACCCGATCCACTCCCTGGGTGCTCGGGTCCAGTCCCCGGTAGACCCTCCGGTTCGGGTCGGCGATCAACATCGGCGCCGCCTGATTGGTCGGAGGAACGGTGTTGGTGACGTCGATGTCGGTCGGTTGAGTTCCATCGCCGTAGACGATGACCTGATGGAAACCGGCGACCACAAAATTCACGGTGCCGCCGGCCCGGATCAAGGCGATCTGCGGTTTCAACTCATGATTGTTGGCGGCTCCCGGCGAGAGATTGGGGAACCGGTCCAGCGGTTGCGGCGATGTCATCCAGGAACCGAAGCTGACAGTCGCGTTGGAGAGGATGCCGAAGTCCGCCGATGCAGCGGCGGGAGCCGCCGGATGCGCGTGGTGGGAAGTCGCGGGCGCGGCATTGACGTTGAGTCGGCGCAGCGCCACGTAAGTTGCCAGGGCCACGGCGAGAATCGCCACGGCGCAAAGAACCGAGATGCGTATGCGTTTCATTGTCATTCCTCCTCTGTGGTGTTTCTGCCCGGTCGGTTGACTACTGATCGCAATCCGGCCGGTCAGTGGTCTGGCAAAACTTTTTGCCCGAACTGGCGTCTTCAGGTAAAGCAGAAGAAAAATGCAACGCTCAAGAATGTCTGTCAGGCTAAAGATGAGGCTTATCGATCGAGAAGGGCAATCGGTTATTTGTCAGTTACTCTGTTGTCTGTTATCGGCTGACTATGCAGCACTGGGGAGGACAGTCGTTTTTGAAAAGCTGAACTAGACTCGCCAACATCAATCAGAAAAGTCAGGATACCATCGCTCATCGGCCGATTCAAGCACCGGCTCGGACCGCATTCGCGCGCGCGAAGACGGCCCGGCCGGAATCATCAACGGTCGCCGGCAAGGCTTCAGGACGTCACCTTCAGAGCCAGCAGTTCTCCGGTGGAGAGTGAGGCCAGAGGCCCGTCGAAAGCGGCGGCGAACGCCTGGGCGCGGCCCATGGCCTCCTGGCAGGCCGGCAGACGCTCGTTCCGGGAGAGGACGAGGCTGCGGCCCATGGCCGAAGTCACGGTCCGGGTGCCGGGAGTGAACCCCAACAACTGGCACCATAACGAAGAGGCGGCCCGGCCGGCGTTAAAGACCAGCCAGGAATAATCGAATCGCTCCGGTTCGACGAACCGGCGATATCCCTCCAGCATCAGTCTGAGCGAGAGTTTGTGGCCGCGATAGGGCTGGAGCACGCTGAGCTGAGTGTAACGAACGCTGCGAGCGTCCGGGCCGAACGGCAATCGATATTCACGATGGAGCCCCAGGTGACCGGTGGTCTCCAGGAGGGTCAGTGAGGCTACCGGATCGCCGCTGAGCCGGTCCCGAGCCAGCAATTGCAGCCCGTTCGCATACTCAGGCAAATCCAGGTAGGCCAGCGGCACCCCCATCTCGACGCCAAAGACTTGCCGCCTGACAGCCAAGGCAGCTTCTTTATCCTTCCCGGTAACCGCCGGGGCAATGTCGACTAACATAGATCAATCTCCAATGTATAGACAGGATCTCCGAAATCTGGATCAGACGCTGAAGTGGTCTGATGGGGGATAGTTGCGCTACCGAAGCCTGGAAGACGGCAGAGTCATCGATCGTGGCTTCAGCGGCGTGAAGGTCGCTGAAATTCTGCGGGGGCCGGGCAACCGCAGTTTGCAGCCTGTTGCATCTGACATAGTCTCAATCTTAAATCTAAATCTCCCGTTGTAGAGTGTAACGAACGGACGGAATATATCGCGAAAATTCCCGAAAAGGCACGAAGAAATTGTCTCGCCGGCGGCGCGCCGCTCCGGCCTCCGGCGCAATCGAGAGTCCTATTTCAGGAAGGGGGGGCCGAGAGGGCCGCGACTCGATCGCACAATTCGTCGATCTCCTGGTCCGTGTTGTAGTAATGGACCGAGGCCCGCACGATCTCCGAGAGCCCCCGAGACTCCATATCGAGCCGGGTGGAGGCGACGACCGAATACCAAACGTTGATGGCGTGGCGGCGCAGCTCCTGCAGGACGGCCCGGGCCTCCAGCCCCTCCACGGAGAAGGTGACGATCCCGCCTTTGGTCGCCCCCTTGTCATGAATCGTCACTCGCGGATCGGCTTGAAGTTGACGGCGTAAAGAATCGCCCAACTGCTGAATTCGGGACCAGATGGCCTCGAGCCCCAGGCGTCGGGCGTAACGAACGGCCTCGCCGAGCCCGATCTTCGTGGCATAATTGGTCTCCCAGTTCTCGAAGCGCCGGGCATCATCACGAATCACATATTCGTCGCGGGAGGTCCAGGTGGCCGAATGAAAGTCGAGGAACGGCGGTTCGAGCATCCCCAGCCGGCGCTGGTCGACGTAGAGGAATCCGGTTCCGCGCGGCCCGCGCAGGTACTTCCGGCCGGTCGCGGAGAGGAGATGGCACCCGATGGCCTTGACGTCGATCGGCATCTGCCCGACGGACTGGCAGGCATCGAGCAGATAGAGAATGCCGGCCTGGTTGGCGATCCGCCCGATCTCCGCGGCCGGGTTGACCAGTCCGCCATTGGTGGGGACATGCGTGATCGAGATCAACTTGGCTCGCTCATCGATCATCTGCCGGAGAGCCTCGATCGAGAGCTGCCCGTGTTCGTCGTCCGGGACGACCTCGACCACCGCCCCGGTCTTCCTGGCGATCTGCAGATAGGCGATATAATTGCTGGCATATTCGGCGGTAGCCGTTAAAATGCGGTCGCCGGGCCGAAAGGGAATCGCATAAAAGGCCATGTCCCAGGCCCGGGTGGCATTTTCGATCACGGCGATCTCCGGCGCGGAGGCGTTGATCAGCGCCGCGATCTCCGAGTAGGTCTCTTCGATCCGCGCCCGCTGCTCTTCGGCCGCCTCATAGCCGCCGATCTCGGCTTCGCGCCGGAGATAAGCGAGGACCGAATCGAGCACAATGCTCGGCGGCAAGGAAGAGCCGGCATTATTGAAATGTTTGACCCCCGCGCAGCCGGGGGTGTCGCGACGAATCTGGTTGATATCCATCCGTTGATTGAATCACGACTGGAGCTGCCGGGTCCAGGCTCCCCAACAGAGATTTGAGATTTGAGATTCAAGCCGCGAAACGCGCGAAACACGCGAAATCATCAATCTTTCGCGTCTTTCGCATGTTTTGCGGTTTGTAAACCGATTTTGTGAGCAATGGGCTCAAGTTA
>DATEFT010000217.1:0-8473 GCA_035280505.1 Blastocatellia bacterium
TGTTGCTCCCCCGATTCATCGACACTTCGTTACAATCCTCGATCGAGTTCGAAGGATGGCTCACCGGCGTCGCGGCCCTGCTCCCGCGCCGGCAGGACGCCTGAACACTTGGATTCGAAACCGCGAAACACGCGGCAGGCGCGAAAGCTGGAGAATTTCGCGTCTGCCGCGTGTTTCGCGGTTTGAACCTCAAATTCTAAAGAACTGAATTTCCAGAGGACCGAGCAACGATCGCGACGGCCGGAGCTCAGTAGACCGACGGCAGGTGCTTGACCGCATTGCCGACCTCGGCCAGGAATTGGAAGCTGGTCACGGCGGAGGCGATGGCCAGCGCGGCCAGCACCGCCGGACCCAACGCGAAGCGGGGTTTCAGAAAGACCAGGCCGGCCAACAACAAGAGCATCGGAACCTGCCAGTGCGGCGCATATAAGAACATATCGTTCCAATAGAAGAACCGGTGCAAGGTGAAGTTGAAGACCAGCAACGCCACCGACCCGAGCGTGATGGCCGACCAGGCCCCTTGTTGCCGATAGGCCAGCCAGCCCCCGATCGCCAGCAATCCCGCGTACAACAGGACCCAGCTCAAGGTCTGAAAGTTGTTCAACTTCTGCCGGGAGTAGGTGAACATCATCAACAACGACGGCCGTTCTTCCGGCGTGAACGACTTCTCGACATAGATATTGTTGGGAACGATGTCTCTCGGGATGATCCCGACGAAGGTGCTGGCCGCGGCAATCGCCAGTTGTTCGACCGGGTTGTCGCCGTTCTGTCTCATCCCCAGGTCGCCTCGCTTGCTCTGAGGAAGCAGAGATTTGGCGCCGTGAGAGTAGGCCACGGCGAAGACCGCCGAGAGCGCGAACGTGCAGACCAAACTCAGGGTGGCCAGGACCGCCGATTGTTTAAGGCCCGAAAACCAGCTCTCGGTCCGCCCCAGTCTCTTCCCCAACAGGTAGAAGACCAGCAGGGGAACGATGTTGGTGATGGTGATCCCGATCGCGAAGCTCCCGGCCAGGATCCATTGCCAGATCGGCACCCGTTCCCGCGCCCCGAACTCGCGCGCCATCAGCCAGGCGAAGACCACAATGGCCGCCGAGCTGATCGGAAACGACTCGGGGATGCTGCCGATCGTCATGGTGCTGAGGGCGAACAGATTGAGACCGCACATGATCGCCGCCTGCCAGGAGTTGAGGCCGATCCTGATCAGCAACAGGTACAGGACCAGGTTCTTGAGGGCCTCAAAGAACGGGACGATCAGGAAACAGAGATCTCGGCGAATCCGCAATTCGTCGCCGCCGGTGATCGTGGCGGCGACTTTGCCGATCGCGCGAATTGGAGTACTGAAGAACATTCCGCCGAAAGGGTGACGGAATGAAGGTTTGGGCCAGCCATTGCTGAAGGCGTCGACATACTCCGGAGCATCCGAATCGAAGAGAGTATTCCACTGGTCGAGAACGTGGCGATCGTCGTAATATTTTCCAACGCCATAAGTTAAACCGAAAGTGGCGACGAAAATTACGATCGGCACCAGTCTGGTAGAGAGCTTCATAGGGATCCTCCTAACATCGAGCAATCTCCGGAAGTTTAATGGATTGACAATCTTCAGCGCCCTGGCAGAGCCGGGTGGTGCGCTGAACAGGCATGAGTTAAGTTGAGAAGCTTAGCTGAATTGGGCCTTGACCAGGATCACAGGCGGGAACAGATCATCCCTTGGACCGGATCAGTTTTTTGATCTTAGCTTTAAGTCCGAAACGGTCCAGGAACTTAACGGTGCTACTCGAGAAGGTCTTCAATCCTGAATGCACTCTCAAGAGTAACAGATTACGAAGAGTAGGCCGCAGATAATAGATATCCGCACATTGAATACTGCCGGTCGAGAAGAACTCCTTATGCTGCCCCTCACCTTCAGTGAAGTCAAACATCCGATACTTGCCCTCGGAGAACAGTCTTTCCAGAACGACATATTGCAAGACGGTTCCGGGGGACCACTGGCGAAATTCCGGGTCGTACCCAAGGTTGCGGTACAGCAGGATGTTATCTTGGATCGGGCAATAAAGATAGGCGATCGGTTTCTCCTGATGAAAAAGCAGGTAACCGCGGAACTGATCGCGGCTGGCCAGGTCTTTGATCTCTCTAAGGAACTCGTCATCGTCCGGCAATCCGACCTTCAGGAGCCGCTCCTGATAAGTCTTCTGTGAAACCTCGCGCGCCAGGCGATAGTAGGTCTCGGCATCTTCCGGATAACGATACTCTCGCCAGCAGACCTCTCCGCCGGAGAACTCGGCAAATTTCCGGACCTTCTTCTGCAGGGTCGAGCGGGATTTGGACGAGAACTTGGCCAGATACTCACTGAATGTGCATTGCAGATCGATATAGTAGTGCTGATAATGGGCCGGAACATAGCGAATCGTTCGGTCCAGCCGGTTGAGCCGCGGCAGTTCTTGATCGACCGGGTGCGATCGGATCATGATCGCCTCCATTTTGGATGAGAACCGTTCAACCGGGAGGCGCGGTTCGTTAAGATCGCTCGTCAGATTTGAGAAGTGGGCGTTGAAGACCAGCGCCGGCAGTTTGACCGTAAACAGAAAGACCTCTCCCATCAAAAACTTGAGCTGGATCGATTTGTTAACCCAAGGTTCGTTCATTACAGTATCCTATCAATTACTATTCTGATCAATTACTATCTTAAAATTAGTACTCTGGCTACTAACTCGTCTTCTTTTCCTTAAACCGCGAAACACGCGAAAGACGCTTAAACCATCGCTCATCGCGTCTCTCGTGTGTTTCGCGGTTGATTAAATTCCGGCCGCCTTTATACCGATTCGGGGATCGCTTTCGATCCGGAGAGGCCCCTGATCAACCCGTAAGCCCTGAAACAGAAGTGACAGGCCAGCAACGCGGAGAGACCAAAGACCGGATATCGGTATCGCGGATCGGCATGAGTGACCATGTAGATCAGGCTGGGCCCGATCACAAAGCAGGCCAGCAGCCAGGCTCGCGGATGGCGGGACAGGATCAGGACCGTCAGTTCACCGAACATCCAGAGGCCGATCAACGAGAAGAACAACGATTTATAGAGCCGTAGATTCGACGAGCGGGGCCATTCATCCTCCGGGGGGAACCAGAAGAACCGGAACCGGGCCAGGGTCAGCTCCAACGCTTTGCCGGGGTGCTCCTTCATCCACTGGACTGCCATGTGTTGTTTCTCGCGCATGTAGGCCAGCTCCCCGATCTCGGCCATCCGGGCTCGTTCTTTGTTACTCGAGTTCGGATGCATGTTGTAGGCCGGGCTGTTGGGATCGTCGGCATAGGTGATGAAGGTCTTGCCGGTAGCCTGGGGATTGTTGCCGATCGCCAGTTCCAGACCGAAATTGCTCCGAACCGGGATGAAGCCGCCCAGGGCATAGTAGTTTCGGATCACCCAGGGGGTGATGATGATCATGACCATCGCCATCATCGTCAGCCCGGCGGTGACAATCCGTTTGCGGTGATGGCTCTTGAAGATCCATTCCGAGGCGAAGAGCAGGGCGACCGCCGGCAGCAGCGACGGGCTCAACAGCGCCGCCGCCCCCAGCAGCAGACCGGTCAGCAGGATGGTCCGCCATTGGGACCACTCTTCATCCTGAAGCCGGCAGAAGGCCAGGGCCACCACCAGGAGCATCAGCATCGAGTAGGGTTGCTCCCACGAACCGGAGGTTTCATTCCAGAGGTTCAAGGGTTGGAGCGCCAGGAAGATCGCGGCCACCCACCCGATCTCCATGGGCAGTTTCATCCGTTTGGCGATCAGCGGGAAGAGGCAGATCCCGATCGAGGAGACGGCGCAGGCGCAGAGGTCCTGGACCAACCGCCCGGTGACCGTATTCCACCCGAAGATTTTGTAGATGCCCCCGAGGAAGGCGGCATACAGGGGCGCCACGTGGGCCGATTTGCCCGGAGAGCCCTTGAAGACGCCGCCGATGTAGCCGTCGCGTGCCAGGGAGATCGCCGCCCGTTGCATCTCATCGGCGCCCAGATCCGTATACTCCTGCGAGATGAAGACGTAGACCACCCGCAGGGCCAGCGCGACGACGCCGATGATGATCATGCCCCATAACGCTCTCTTCTCAAGGCGATCCCCTTCTTGATTCCGACTCAGATATCCCAAAACCCGTCTCATGCGAAACCTCCTTCAGTAGTAGATCCCTACTCAAACCTGCCAACTGTGATAAGGACGGATGACCAAGTTACTGTCCAGGTCACCAATATGAGTGCCAGTACGTTAACCAGGAACAACCTTCAAGCACTGATCCGGAGCTCATCGAGTCATCAAAGAGTTCACTTATCAAGTGCCTTCAAATCGCCCTTTGTATCGTTTGGAGTACCTTCAGACATCGTGGCCGTCAGGGCGCCGAAATCGACTCCGATGTCTTTACTATCGGTGCCGTTCTTGCGATAACGACTTAACGCCGACAGCCGATAGTTCCCCTTCTCGCGATCGACGAACCGAATCTCGTCCATCGTCGCGGGAAACAGATTGTCCGGCGGATAGTCCTTCGCGGTGCCGCCGATGATCACATTCTTCTTGAAGACCGCGCCCGGGAAATACCGGTTCAGCGCCTCGGTCCCGGAGCCCACGCCGCTGCCGAAGAAGCCGTAGGCATTGTGCGGCGCCAGGTTATTGCGGAAAACGAATCCCTGGCACGGCGGGTCGCCGTCGGCATAGACCAGGGTCCCGGTCTGAAAGACCGTATTATGTTCGACGATGACCTCGTCGGGCCCGGCGATGATCTGGAGCCAACGCCCGTCCGCCTCGCCCCAGCGGGGCCCGTTGATATCCTCGAACAGGTTATTGGCGATTCGGATCCGTCTTGAATCTCCGATCGCCGGAGCCTCGTCGCTGCCGCTGATGTTGATTCCGGAACCGCTATGCCGCAGGATGTTATTGGTGAAAGTAACATCGTTGACCACGGCCCAGGCCGCGTTCCCGTCTTCGGTCCTGACCGTGAAGAGGATGGCGAATCCGACCTGCGCATCCAGCCAGTTATTCTCGAAGGTATTGCCGTTGACCAGCACCCGCTGGGAATTCTTCAGCTCGAAGTGGTTTTTGACCTGCCAGTGCTTCCCGGCGTAGTTCGGCTCCCCGACCTTCCAGGTGAGCGGTTTGAAACAGTGATTCCGCTGGAACTCGATATCCGAAGGGATCAGATTGGGGATGGTCGGGATCGCGCCCCCGGCCAGGAAGTTGTCTCCCGACGCCTCCAGGTAGTTGTTGACGATCTTGAACGGTCCGGGACCATTCCAGACGGCGAGCGCCTGGGCGTCGGCGCCGATCTCATGAATATCGGAGATGTATGAATCGATGACCGCGGTCGCCGCGGCGTTCAGGGCGATCCCTCGACGCAGATTGACGTTGGGATTGCCGTGGATGTAGACCCGGTCGAAAATCAGGTCATGCGACAACTGCCCGGTCGAAGTCTCGCCGTCCCCCAGATAGATCAGGTTGTAGTTCTGGGCGACCTTGGGCCCGACCGTGAACTCGACCCCGATAAACCGGTAGTGATGGGCCCCCGGTTTGGCGATCAGCGCCGGGTCGCTATTGGGACTGACGATCTTGGGGAGGACGTTGGCATAGTCCGGAGTGATGCGTTTGCCGGGTGCCGGCAGGCTGCTGTCGGGCGCCGCCGAACGAATGGTGATCCAGCCCGAGCCGGGTTTGGCCGGCAGGTTGAAATTGCCGGTGAAGGTCGCCCCGGCCTGCAGCGTTAAGACATCGCCCGGCTGAGCGGCATTAATGGCGGCTTGCAGATTGCTTCCCGCCGCCACCAGCTTCGGCTCGCGGGTCGAAGGGTTGTAACTCGTATCCAGATAGAAACGCGGAAGCTCCGGCCCTCCGGCCTGGGCCGGCGACGCGGCGACGACCGGTTTGGCGATACTATCGGCCGCCGAGTAGTTATAGGCGGCCGCTTCTTGAGACTTCGTGGTGTGACATTGCGTCACGGCGGACAGAAAGGACAGGGCGATGATCAATCTATTGATGTTACTTCTTCCCATATACTTCATATGGTATCTCCGTTATTCATGCAGATCCCAGGCATCACGACGCGAGGTGGCCAGACCTCTCATTATAGCAGATATCAGGCGCTGAGGCTCGGGTGCGGTCGATAGCTCTCGAATAATATAAGCGTATTTACAAGTAACTTTAGGGCACATTCCAACTAAAGAGGCTGTCAGCCAGCCGGCTCGGTTTACAAACCGCGGAACACGCTAAACCCGCTGAACCATCGATCTTTCGCGTCTTTCGCGTGTTTCGCGGCTTGAATATTCCAGGGTACTAATTAACGACGCGGTTCCTGTTTTTAACTAATGGCCGGTCGTCTGGTTACTGATCTTACTACCTGCGGTTCGGAATCGCCGCCGTCAGATGGCGGTCGATCTCATCCAGGCGGGCTTCCCAACTCTCGCTGCGGACGGCCTCGCTTCTCCGCACGCTGGGCCCGGGCTCGTCCAGCGCCAGTTCCACCTCCCGGATGAACGATTCGCGATTGTGCCCGATCCGGCACTGATCCAGTTTCACCACTTCCGGGATGGCGGTCGAGACGACCGGCAACCCCGCCGCCAGATACTCGCGCACCTTGAGGGGGTTCGCATTGAGCGTCAGCTCGTTGATCAGAAACGGATTGAGCGCGACATCGAACCCTTTGCAATAGGCCGGCAGCGATGAATAGGGTTTGCGGCCCAGGATGTGAACGTTGGGCTGCCGGGTCAGGGGGGAGAGATCCGTGGTCGCCTTGCCCACAATCACCATCGAGCCCTTGGAAAACCGCTCCGCGACCTGGGCCATCAACTCCACATCGACCCAGTCGGCGATCAATCCATGGAACCCGATGATCGGGCGCGGCAACCCGGCCATCTCTTCCGGCACTTTCGTCGAGGGGTCGAGCGCCTTTCGGAAATGGGAGTAATCGACTCCGTGCTGAACGATGACGGTCCGCGGATTGAACGGCGACTTCGATTCGTAGAGCCGGTCGGCCGAGACGATCACCAGATCCGCGCGGCGCAGCAGGCGCTCCTCGACCTCGGCCAGCGAGGAGGACGCGACGCCCGTAAAGGCCGTGTACTCGTCGACGCAGTAATAGATCACCGATTCTTCGCCCAGTTCGCCGGCGATCACGCCGGCCGCCGGGTTGAAGACCCAGTTGATGGGGTTTTTGAAACCCAGTTTGCGCATCGCCCGTTTGACCTGCCAGCAGAGGAACCGGCGATTGAAAGCGCGGATACTGGCCTGCCCGTAAGCGGGGATCGCCAGCGGATTGAGCACGAAGATATTGGGTTCGGGCTCGGTGATCGGGCCGGTCGCCGCCGCCAGCTTTTTGAAGGCGCGGCCTAGATCGGCCTTGGAAGCGGTCGGCATCCGATAGCCGATCGAATTGACCCATAAGATGCGGTTATTGCGTGACAACAACCGCATCAGATGGGTCTTCGACAAAGGATCGCCACTCCAATCGTGGCTGAAACAGAGCAGGTCCCGGCCCTGAAGAAGGCGGGCCGCTGCCTGACCGGTCTGACTGATCTCTCTTGATACGTTCGCTGCTGTGGTTCTCATCATCTTTACTCTTCCACCCGAACTGCAAGTAACTATTGATTGATCGCCTGGACCGATTGCCGGCGGACGGGCTCGTTGGCCACGACCCGGGTCTCGCGCGGCGCCTGGTCCTTCTCCGCCAGAACCTTCTCTTCCAGCATCAGGGAGTCGGCGAGGAACTTCGCCCCCCAATTGATGTAGGTGTACGGCGTGTAGCGGCCGCTGATCGGCTGCGATCCCTTGACTCCGCCGCGCACGCCCAGATGCAGCGAGCGCAGCCGCTGGGTCGCTTTGACCGTGTCGTTGAGCTTGACGGCGCCGTTGAGGAACCGCGGCTCTCGCGACAACTGGTAGAAACGGAGCCAGACCCCGGCGATCTGGGCATTGCCGGTCAGGCAACTGTACCGGGCCGGAGATTGCCACGAGCCGTCGAACTCGCCGGGCATGTAGTTTTGAGTCTCGAAGATCTCCAGCAACCGCCAGGCGGTCTTCCCGGCCGCGTTGAGGTATTGCCGGCCGCCGAGGAGCCGTTCCGCCTCGACCAGCCCTTCGAGCACATAGGAGATCGTATGGGTCAGCGGCAGTTTCCATTTGTCGGCGGTGAAGAAGGCGTTATGCCGGAACCAGCCGTTCTCCTGCTGCTGCGCCAGCGTCCAATCGAGGTTGAAGGTGGCGGACCGCGTATACCGTCCGTCCTTCAACAGGGAGTCGAGTTCCAGCAGACTCCAGGCGGTCCGCACATCGTAGGCATGGACCATGGTCTCGGCCTCCGGACCGTTCAGCCGCCATGACCCGTCGGGAAACTGAACCTTGAGCAACCAGTCGCCGGCCCGTTTGGCCGCCGCCAGATACCGCTCATCCTTGGTCTCGGTGTAAGCCCGGCACCAGCCCAGGATCACCTGCCCGGTGTTGAAG
>DATEFT010000218.1:0-28179 GCA_035280505.1 Blastocatellia bacterium
GATCGACTATTTCCAGAAAGCGATCGAACTGCGGCCGATGCTGCCCGACGGTTACAGCGGGTTGGGCATGGCGTTCGTCGAGACCGGCCGCCCTGACGAGGCGATCGGCGCGTTGCGCCGGGCCCTCTCCTTCGCCCCCCACGACTATCAGGTCCACGCCATGCTGGGCCGCGCCCAGATGCTGGGCAAGGGCCTGTTTCGCGAAGCCTCGTTCGAGTACGAGCAGTCCCTGAAGCTCAATCCGAAAGCCGGATGGGCGGCCCTTCAACTGGCGCTCTGTTGTTCATATCTTCCAGATTTCGAGCGCGGCATTCAGGCGGCCCGCCTGGCCGTCGAGGCCCAGGAACAGTATATTTCGGGTCAGGTGGGGATGCAGATCATCGGCGCTTTTGTGCGGCTCGGCCATCTCTACTACATCGCCGGCAGCTACGATGACGCGATTGCCGAGTATTACCGGGAACTGGTCTTCCTGCGCCAATCGAATCACGCCCTTCGGGAGCGGACCTCGCTCGAGGTTCATCAAAAGCTGGTCTGCGCCTACGTGCGCCAGGGGAATTCCGAGGATGCCAACCGGATCTTCGACCAACTGAACGAGGATTTCGAGGCGCGCCTCAGCGCCGGGGGCGACGATCCGTTCACCCGCTACTACATGGCCTGCGCCTGCGCGATGATGGGCCGGAAAGAGAGCGCCTTACAGCATCTGCGGAAGGCGGTCGAGACTCGTCCCGCGTTCAATCTGGCCCGCGCGAGAGTGGAGATCGATTTCGAGAACTTGCGGGGGGACTCGGAGTTTGAGTCCTTGATCAATCCTCAAGTTGACGAGGCTTAAGGACAGACCGCGAAAGACACGAAAGACGCGAATCATTACTCTTTCGCGTCTTTCGCGTCTTTCGCGGTCTGTCTATTTGTCTATTAGAGGTCGGCCGTGTCGAGCCAGATCGTAACCGGGCCCGAGTTGTGAATTTCGACCAGCATGTCGGCTTGAAACTCGCCCGTCTCCACTTTAAAGCCCAGGGCCCGCAATCGTTCGACAAATTTTTCGTAGAGCGGAATCGCCAGTTCGGGGCGCGCGGCGTTGGTGAAGCTGGGTCTCCGGCCTTTGCGCGCATCGGCATAGAGCGTGAACTGCGAAATCACCAGCAACTCGGCCTTCACGTCGAGAGCCGAAAGATTGAACTTGCCCTCGGGGTCCGAGAAGATTCGCAGGTTCGCGATCTTGTGAGCCAGGGTCTCGACTTCAGCCTCGGTATCCTGGGCTCCGACGCCCACCAGAATGACCAGGCCGGCGTTGATGGCGCCGGAGACGCGATCCGCGATGGTGACCCGGCCCCGGATGACTCGTTGTAGAACCGCACGCATAGTCTAGCTTTCCCTCTTCATCTCCGGCGTTGTTTACTGGTCGCTTTCCGCGAGAGCCTGGGCACCGTCCCCTGCTCGGCCGCATAGCGATGGAAGAGGGTATAGAAGGCTTCGCGGTCGCGAGCCGTGATCACGGCGGCGGCGTCCGCGGATTCGATGACATAGGGATATCCGTTCCCGACGATCACCTCCGCCCGCACGATGTCGATCACCTCATCAAGCAGACCCTCTTCGTAGACCCAGGCGGGGATTTCGAGCCGGGCGGGAGGGATGGCGGAGTTGGTCTTGAGATAGACGAAACCGATCCCGCGGCGATACTCCTCGAAGCTTTCGAGAATGCCCTTTCGTTTGGGGTCGGCGCCGCCGCGCGCACAGATGAAGAACGGAGTTCGCGCTCCCCAACCGAGCCGGTCGTCGACCAGTTGCGCATCGTGGACCCGGGAGGCCTCGGGTTGCCGGAAGCAATGGGCCAGCAGGTTGGTCAGATCGCGGGCATAGCTGGTGTCGACATAGCCGACCACCGGGATTCCGACCTCTTTCGAGCAGCGCATCAGCCTGAGCATGGCCTCGACGTGCCGCCGGCGGGTCTCCTCTTGCAACCGGTCCGCAAACGAGATCGCCAGCGAACTGTCGAAGAGCGCCACGGGCAATTGCGCGAAGGGGCGCCGTTCCGCCGCCAACCGGCGCATCAGGTTGCAGAGGGTCTCGATCTCCAGTTCGAAGCGGCGCGTGCTGACGGTCTGCTCGGAATAGACGCGATCCCCGTTGAATTCGATGATCAGTTCGTCGGGCGTCAGGATTTCAAAACCGACGCCCTTGGTATATCCGCCCTCGCGGAGGTGATGGTTCTCGAACCAGGCTACCTGAACGGCCGCCACCGGAATGCTGAAATCCGGATCATGCCGGATCTGACTGCCGTCGACGGCGAAGGTCGTATGGTTGAGCAGCACCTCGCAGGCCCAGTCGCGAGCCTCCTGGTGATTGTTGAATTGCGGAGGGAAGCCCAGGGACAGGTTCGTCGCCAGGTCGAACTCCGGGGTCGGGATCGCCCCCGGCGTCTCGATCTTCGACAACTGCCGGTTCAACTCCTCGGCGCTGCTCTGGCAGAGCCGGTCGATCGCCTGCCGGTAACTCTTGGCCTCATCGCGAGACGAATGGTCGAAGGCGATGAAATGTGGCCATTTTTGATGTAGCTGTTCGATGACTTTATGATTAAGGATCATACGGGCCCTGATTTACGCATAATTGTCAACCGCTTGGCAACTCGATTATCGCCTTCCGTCAGCCCCTGGGCGCGATAAAGATCTCGTTTAATTGCAAGGTTGATGGCTTGCCATCATTGCGAGCCTGTGTTAGTTTGTGAACGCTTTCTATACCTTCTATCTATACGACAACATCTCATTTTTGGAGGGCCCGTATGACCATTACAGAGCGCAAAAGCGGTGACGTAACCATTCTCGATGTCGAGGGTAAGATCCTGCTCGGGGAAGGGGACGTCCAGTTAAAGCGCAAGATTGACGAACTGATCGAACGCCAGGAGACCAAGGTCTTACTCAATCTCGCTAATGTGCCTTATATGGATAGCGGCGGCCTCGGTGAGATCGTCCGCAGCTATACGACCGTCAAGCGGGCGGGTGGGGATCTGAAACTGCTCAATGCGACCAAACGCATCAGCGACCTCTTGACGATCACCAAATTGATCACGGTCTTCGAGATCCATGAAGACGAGGCCGCCGGCGTGAAGAGTTTTGCTTGATCGCTCTGTCATTATCAAGCGCGCTTTTTGACAAACCGCGAAAGACACGAAAGCCCATGCTTTTGGCGTCTTTCGCGGTTTAAGTGCGACTTTCAACCTACCCATCCCGACCCGGCCGCGCCATCTTCACTCGACATCTTGATCATTGAGTCTACCCCGTGTTTCTCATTCCGGCGGCGATCCCGTTGATCGTCAACAGAATGGCATAGAGCAATTTTTCGCGTTCGCCGGGGGCATATTCACAGCCCTCCTCGCCGCGTTCGGCCGCGCGTTTCCGCGCCAGCAACTCCACCTGCAGGTAGCTCATCGGATCGACATAAGGATTGCGCACCGCGATCGACCGCTGCAGGACCGGCGATTTGTCGAGCAGCCGCTTTTCGCCCGTGATCTGGAGGACGACGTGGCAGGTGCGCCGATATTCGTCTTCGAGCATTTTGAAGATCCGGGTTCCGAGTTTCTGATCGGGCGTGCGGGCCGCATATTGCCGGGCGATCTGAAAATCGGCTTTGGCCAGCGTCATCTCGATATTCGAGATCGTGCTGTGAAAGAACGGCCACTGCTCATACATTTCGCGCAGCGTCAGCAGGTTCTTCCGCGGACTCAATCTGATGAATCTCTCGAGCGCGGAACCGGCTGCCAGCCAGCCGGGCAGCAGATGGCGGCTCTGCGTCCATCCGAAGACCCAGGGGATGGCGCGCAGGTCATCGAGGCTCTTCGAGCCCTGCTTGCGTTTGGCCGGGCGCGAACCGATCCGCAGGAACTGCAACTCCTCGACCGGAGTGGCCTGGATGAAGTAGTCATAAAAACTCTCGGTCTCCCGCACGAAGCGGCGATAGGTGCTCCAGGCCTCTTCCGAAATCTGCTCCATGACCTCTTTCCAGCGGAGCAGTTGCACTTCGTCTTCGATCTCGTGCGGCAGGCTGGCGGCGATCGCGGCGGCGGTGGTCAGTTCCAGGCTGCGCAGCGCGATTTCAGGCAGGCTGTATTTCGAGGAGACCACCTCGCCCTGCTCGGTGATCTTGATGCGGGAGGCGACGGTGCCGGGCGGCTGCGCCAGAATCGCTTCATGGCTGGGACCGCCGCCCCGCCCGACGGTGCCGCCGCGTCCGTGAAACAACCGCAGCTCGACTTCGTGCTCGCGCGCGACCTCCCATAACCGCTCCTGGGCTTTGTACAGCTCCCAGCTCGAGGTCAGAATCCCGCCGTCCTTGCTGCTGTCGGAATAGCCGATCATGACGTCCTGCAGGTGATGATGCGCGGTCAGGACGTGAGAGTAGGCGGGATTTTCGAACAACCGTTTCATGACCAGCGGCGCGTGGCGCAGGTCTTCAATCGTCTCGAAGAGGGGCGTGACCAGCAGCGAGCTCAAGCCCGCCTGTTTGGCCAGCGCCAGGACCGCCAGCAGGTCGCTCACCTCCCGCGTCATGCTGACGATATAGGTGCGAATGGAGTTCGGGCAGATCTCGTCGAGCGCCCGGCGCGCGACGCGAAAGACGTTGAGGGTCTCTGTCGTCTCCGCGCCGTATTGCGCGTCTCCGACCAGCGGCCGCGGAGTCAGGATCTCCTGGGTCAGCCACTCGACCCGCTCCTCTTCGCTCCATTGTCCATAATCGCGTTGATAGCCCAGGGCCCGGGTGATTTCGGAGAGCGCCGCCGTGTGGCGCTGGCTGTGTTGCCGCAGATCGAGCGTGACCAGGTGCAGATCGAAGGTGGCGACCTGCCGCATGAGATGATCGATGGCCTGCGCGGCGAACTCCGCCTGGCCCGTCCGCAGACCGTCGCGAATGAGCCGCAGGTCTTCCCAGAGGGCCGTGCCGGTGCGATAGACGCTGGCATTGATGCTTCCGGACTTGGTGATGGCGGCGATGATCGGGAGGGCCGGACGGGTGGAGATCAGGGAGTTGGACGAGTCGATCTGCAGCGCGGAGGCCAGGTCCTGGTTGCGCTGCAGCGTGTTTTCGAGCCGGGTGTAGATAAACGAAAGCTTCTGCCGGAACGGTTCTTCGGGATTGCGTCTGAAGACCCGGGCCGCGACGTCGGGCATCTCCAGCGCGTCACGCTTGATCGATTCGCCGAGCTCTTCGGTCGAGATCGCGAACCGCGAGGATTGGCTCAATCGTCGGGAGAGGTCCGCGACGGCGCCCAGATATTTGCGCAGGACCAGGCGCTGTTGCAGGCGAATGGTCTCCCAGGTGACCTCGGGAGTGACGAACGGATTGCCGTCGCGGTCTCCGCCGACCCAGGAGCCGAAACGCAAGGGCGCGGCTCCGTCGGCCAATTTGACGCCCGGAAAATTTTCGGCCAACCGGCTCTCCAGCTCTTCGATCAACGTCGGCGCCGCGTCGAAGAGGGTGGTGTCGAAATAGAAGAGCGTCAGGTTGACTTCATCGAGGACGGTCGGCTGCATGTGACGCACCTCGTCGGTCTGCCAGACCGATTCGATCTCGGCGGCGAGCCGGGTTTGAAGCTCGCTGCGCTGGCGCGGCAGCAGGTTCTCGGCATCGAAGGCCGTCAGCAGCCCGGCCAGCCGACGATGTTTTTCCAACAGGGTCCGCCGCGCCGCCTCGGTCGGATGGGCGGTCATGACCGGTTGGATCTCCAGGCGATCGATCACCGGTTGCAATCTCTTGCGGACCTCGGCCGGTTTGAGGTCCGCGTATTCGCTCTTGAGCTGTTGGAAGGTCTCGGCGATCGAGCCGCGCTGCGGTTGGTCCGGCGTGTGGATATCATAATACCGTTTGCGACGGATGCGGTGATGCTGCTCGGCGATGTTGACCAGTTGAAAATAGGCGGAGAAGGCGCGAATCACGCCGATGGCCTCGTCGAGACTCAGATTGTGGAGGACTTTTTTCAATTCGCGTTCGGTCCTGGTTTCGTGAGTCGCCCGTAACTGTTTACAGAGCGAACGGACCCGCTCCTCGGTCTCGAAGAGCTTTTCGCCCCCCAATCGCTTCAACGTCTCGCCCAGGAGGTCGCCCAGGCGGCGAATGTCGTGCCGGAGAGGCAGATCTTTGGCAATGTCGGGTTCGGTGGTCTTGACGGTCATAACTTTCGGAAAGATCTCAATTTTTTCTTCAACCGCGAAATACGCGAAATACGCGAAATACGTCTGATTTAGCGTGTTCCGCGGTTTGTCAGCCGATCATGACAAATGACCCTTGGAATCGGGAGCGTCAACAATTTTTGGCCTTGAGCATCTCTATGACTTCCTGGGCGGCGCGTTCCGAAGCGCGGGCGATTCCCAGTCGCTGGCGCACATCGGCCAGATCGTTTCGCAACCGTTCGAGCCGCGGAGCGTCCTGCAGCAGGTCGATGATCAGCGCCGAGAGCTGCCGCGGATTGAGATCGTCCTGCAGGAGTTCAGGCGCTATTTCACGACCGGCGATCAGGTTGGGCATTCCGACGAACGGCACATTGATCAAGGGGCGGAAGATCCGCCAATTGAGCGATGACGCGCGATAGACGACGATCAGCGGCGTGCCGATGATGGCCGTCTCCAGAGTCGCGGTGCCGCTGGCGACGACGGCCAGATCGGCGGCCGCCAGCGCGTTGTAGGTGTCGTTCTCGATCAGTTGCAGATTCTGGATGGAGCTGGTTTGGATGGAGATCTCTTGACGGGAGAAGGTCCTGGCTACCGGCAGCACGAACTGCAGCTCCGGATGAGATCGGTTCAACTGCGCGGCCGTCTCGATCAGCGGCGGCAGAATATATTTCAGTTCGGAGTGGCGACTGCCGGGCATCAGCGCCACGATCGGGGCCCGCGAATTCAGTCCATGGCGCCGGCAGAATTGTTCCCGGTCGGAGGTGACCTGAACGCTGTCGAGCAACGGGTGTCCGACGTAATCGACCTCGACGCCGTTCTTCTGATAGTAGTCCTTCTCGAAAGGCAGGATGACGAGCATCTTTTCAACATCGCGCTTGATCGCATGGATCCGGTAGCTGCGCCAGGCCCAGATCTGCGGGCTGATGTAATAGACCACCTGATGCCCGTCGCGCTTCAGTCTCTTGGCCAGCCTCAGATTGAACTCCGGCCAGTCGATCAGGATCACCAGGGCCGGCTTTCGTTCGTTGGCAGTTTGGCGAAGATTGCGAAAGATTCGTAGAAATTTGGGCAGGGCGCGGGCTACTTCGAGGGCTCCCATGATCGCCACCTCGCGCGCATCGATCAGGGTCTCGACCCCAGCGGCCCGCATCTCTTCGCCGCCCACGCCGAAGAGGTTGAATTGCAGATCGGGACATAACGCGCCCAGCGCCGTTACGAGTTTGGCTCCGTGCTTGTCACCCGAAGCCTCACCGGCAACGATCATCAGTGGGGTGGCGGGTGAGGTGTGCTGATGATTCATTTGGTTCGTATATTTTGCGATGGCCGATGATCAATAAATCTCCGGTTCGCCATCGGGCCGCGTTCGCCATCGGCGATGAATCCAGAGCCACTGGTCCGGATAACGCCGGATGATCGATTCGATCACTTCGGCGTATTGCGCGGTGTTGGCCATGATATCTTCCCGCTGATTGCCGGTGTCGACCGTCTCCAGCGGTCTTTCGAAATGCAGCCGGTGGAGGTTCGCGGACTCATCCCAGACCAGATAGCCGGGGAGGACGACCGCGCCGCTGCGCAGCGCCAGAGCGGCCACGCCCGCCGTCGTGCAAGCCGGGCGGCCGAAGAAATTACAGAAGACGCCCTCCTCGCGCGTGGCGTTGAGATCGGCGAGAATACCGACCACTCCGCCGCTCTTCAAGGTCTTGAGCACTTCACGCACGGAATTCTTCTTGTCGATCCCGCGATTGCCGTAACGGGTGCGATAGCTGGAGGCCAATTGCTCGACCAGCGGATTATCCACCCGCCGCGCCAGAAATGACATCGGGTAACCGTAGATCGAATGGGCATAGACCGATAGTTCCCAGGCGCCGATGTGGCCGGTCAGCAGAATGACCCCGCGGCCCTGCTCCTTGGCGTACAGGTAATTTTCGAGCCCTTCGTACGTCACCACCGAGGCGATGTTCTCACGGTTGAATCGGGGAAATTGGCTGATTTCGCCGAGCAGGCGGCCGAGATTGCGATAGACTCCGCGTTTGATCCGGTCGAGGTCGTCGGGGCCCAGCTCCGGAAAGGCCAGCCGCAGATTAATTTCGGCCTGGCGGCGCAGGTGCGGCAGCACGGCATGGGCCAGCGCCCCAACCGCCTGGCCGGCTCTGAGCGCGATCGGGCGGGGCAGCAGACCGACGCTCTTCAGGATCGACCAGGCCACGGCATATTCGAGATAGTTGCGCGCCCGCCCGCGTTCGCGAGGCGACGGCCTCAGCGGCTGTGCCCCTTGCTCATTTTTATGATTCGAAACCACTTGATACAAAGCTTGAGGAAGCTAGCACGCGCCGCAAGCCGCTGTCAATTTGACCTCGCCAGAGAGTGAAGCGACAATTGGTCATCATTAAATTGCGAACCGGCGGGGCCGTCCGACTCGATCGGCGCTCGCCCGTTTCGGATACCTGCGGTTATCACTGATGGGAGATTCTGATGGCTGAAATGATCCCGGTTGTTCCATCCGCGCAACTGGAAGAGATGGAACCGTTCTGCATCGAGCGGGAGGGCGTGCCTTACTGCGTGATCAAGGTCGGGGAGCAGATCAATGCTTACGTCTCAATCTGCACTCATAAAGAGCTGGCGATGTTCCCGCCGAAGATCAAGAAGGGCTTACTGGTCTGTCCGCATCATAAAGTCGGCTTTGACCCGGCCACCGGCCAGGTGGTCGAAGATTGCGGCAAGAGCGTGGAGGCGCTGCTTCCGGTTAAAGTAGAGGTTCTTAATGAGACGGTTCACCTGGAGATGCGCAAACGGCATCGCAAGATGGTGCCCAAGAGCGAGCGCCGCTGGGTGGAGAAGCTCTGGAAGAAACTCCAGCGCAAAGAGCACACAGAAGAAGAAAGGATGATCTGTGAATCCGATGAGCGTTGAAAATGGGAGCCGGGCGGTGATCTGGGATCTGGACGGAACGCTGATCGACTCCTCCGCCTATCATTGGGAGGCCTGGCAAGCCGTCATGGCGGAGGAACGATTTGTTTTGACCTACGAACAGTACGTGTCGGATTTCGGCAAACGCAACGATGAGATCTTGCGCGGACGGCTGCGGGCCGATCTGCCGGAGAGCGAAATCCTCCGCATCTCGCTGGCGAAGGAGGCTCGATATCGGGAACTGGTCCGGAGCAAGGGGCTCGAACTGTTGCCGGGCGTCCTCGATTGGTTGCGGCAACTGAAGGCCGATCGGTGGTTGCAGGCCATCGCCACCTCCTCGCCGCGCGGGAATCTCGACGCGGTCTTCGTCGCGGTCGAGATCGAGAAATATTTCGAGGCCGTGATCTCATCGGAAGAGGTCCGGAGCGGTAAACCGAATCCGGATGTCTTCCTGGCGGCGGCCGGAAAGCTGGGCGTCTCGCCCGAGCACTGTATCGTGGTCGAGGACGCGCCGGCCGGAATCGAGGCGGCCCGGCGGGCCGGCATGAGGTCGGTCGGGGTCAGGACGACCCATCCGGATTTGCAGGCCGAATGGGTCGTCGGGAATCTCAGCGAACTGCCGGCCGATTTTTTCCTGACGGTACTCCAGCAGTCCGGAAACTAAGTACTTTGCTCACAATTTTGGTTTACAGACTGCGAAAGACGCGAAAGCGCGGAAAACCGATGATTTAGCGTGGTTTGCGTGTTTCGCGGTCTGCATCTCAAATTCCAAACAACTTTGTTTCCGGTTATTTCGCATCTGGCGCGGTCTTTTTTGGGTCTGGCTGTTAATTAATCTCAGCGGAGAACGTTTATGGGAGTGAAGGATGGTGCAAAGGAGGAACAAGTGCCGATAAACGGATCTCAATTAAAAGCCATACCGGACACGCAGTCCGGTTCCTTTTCCGGAGCGGCGCCGGAGCTGGAGACCCTTTTCCGAGAACACCAGGATCGGATCTTTCGGACGGCGCACCGAATCACCGGCAGCATTGTGGATGCCGAGGATGTGTTACAGACGGTCTTTCTGAGGCTTTCACGGCGGGAGGGGCGAGTCGATTTGGCCCCCAGCCCCGGTAGTTACCTGCATCGCGCCGCCATCAACGTCTCACTGGATCTGATCCGGCAACGGTCGCGTTCGGCGTCGATTCCCATCGACGAGATGGCCATGAATTTGACCGCCGGTCCCGGATTCAGCCCCGAGTCGAAGCGTGCGAACAACGAGTTGCGGGGCGCCATCCGTCGCTCGATCTCGAAGCTCGGTGAGCGATCGGCGGAAATGTTCGTGTTGAAATATTTCGAGGGATACGAGAACAAAGAGATCGCCGAACTGATGGGAACTTCCGCGCTGGTCGTCGGAGTGTTGCTGCATCGGGCGCGCACCCGGGTCAAGCAAGAGGTCGGAGATTTCCTGGAAGGAGGCAAAGTTTAGCCATGAGAATAACAGATCGAGAACTGAACAAGATTGTCGATGAAGTGACGGCCGAAATTCGCGATGAACAGCTCGATGCGGCCATCGTCTCCGGCGCGGCGCAGCGCGTCTGGTCCCGGCTCTCGGGCGAACAGGCGGCGGCCGAGATCGGGGTCTCCCCGGTCGAACAGATTCGCAGTTGCGAGGATTTTCAAACCTTGATTCCGGCCTATCTGCACGGAATCCTGTCGGCCGCGCGCACCATGCTGCTCGAAGATCATGTCAATGAGTGCGTGCCGTGCCGCAAGGCTTTGAAGACGGCGAGACATGGAAACCCGGCCGCGCGCCAGCTCGAGATTCAGCAGGCCCAGGTCTCGGCCGCGAACTATCGGATGACCGTGTTGCGGTGGGGCGTGGCGGCCGTCCTGATCGTCGGCCTGGGGATGGTAGCCTGGCCCTGGGCCCGGCGTTTCATGAATTCGGTCGGCACCCTGCACGCCATAGTCGAGGCGGCCAACGGCAGCGTCTACAAGGTCTCCGGCAATGCGACCCAGAGCGTCAAGATCGGCGAGAAGCTGCTGCGGGGCGAGCGCCTGCGCACGGCCAAGGATTCGCGCGCCATGCTCAAGCTGGCCGACGGCACCTTGATCGAAATGCGCGAACGCGCGGAGTGTTCGATCACCGACAACGCCGCGGGCCAGACGATCAACCTCGAGCGCGGAAACATCATCGTGGAGGCGGCGAAACAACGCGATCGCAAGCTCTTCGTGGCCACCGACGATGCGCTGGTCTCGGTGACCGGGACCATCTTCTCGGTCAACCATGGGACCAAGGGCGCGCGGGTCTCGGTGATCGAGGGTGAAGTCCACGTCAACCAGGACGGCCGTGAGCAGATTCTGCACGCCGGCCAGCAGCTCACGACCCATCCGAGCATCGAACGCAACTCGGTTCGGGATGAGGTCGCCTGGAGCCGCGACGCGGATCGTTACCTCAAGATGCTGGATGCCGTCCGCAACCAGATCGATCAACAGGTGCCGTTGCCGGGCAATCGCTATTCGACTCGTCTGCTCGACCTGATGCCGGAGAATGCGGTCTTGTACGTGGCGATTCCGAATCTCAGCGAGACGCTCAAGCAGGCCAACCAGATTCTGCAGGAGAACCTGGAGAAGAATGCCGAACTGAGCGCCTGGTGGGAGAAAGAGCAGTCGAACCGCCGGCACGGCCTGCGCGAGGCGATCGACCTGGTGCGGGATCTGGGCGGTTACCTGGGCGATGAGATCGCGCTGGGCGTGGAGTCCGGCCCCGGCGGCGGCGAGCCGAAGTCGCCGATCGTCATGGCCGAATTGCGGGATGCCTCCGGATTCCGGACCTTCGTCGAAAACCGGTTTGCCAGGTTCAACGTCGAGGGGAAAGATGCCCGGATCATCGACGATCCGGCGACCGCCAAGGTCGATCAATCCAAACCCGGCCTGCTGGTCTGGATCAGCCAGGATCTGGTTGCGGTCGCGCCGGAACTCGGTTCGCTGCAGTCCCTCTCCTCCAGGCTCAAACAGTCGGCGAAGCCGTTTGCGGGTTCAGCGTTCCATGGGCAGATCGCCGAACTCTACCGTGAAGGCGCGGGTCTGGTGATCGCCGCCGATCTCGATCGGTTGGTGGTCCGTTCGATCCGCCGGGAGCCGGCGGCCGCCACCGCCGAACAACTCGGCGTCACCGATCTCCGCTACTTTATCGTCGAAGTGAAAGAGAAAGACGGCAAACCGTTCAACCGCGCCGTCGTGAGTTATAAGGAGAGCCAGCATGGCCTGACCTCCTGGCTCGCGCAGCCCGGCCCGATGGGCGCGCTCGAGTTCATCTCTCCCGACGCCAACATCGTGGCGGCCTTCGTCGTCAAGAGACCGGCGGCTCTGGTCGACGACCTCTTGAATACCCTGAAGTCGGTCGATGAGCACGCCTACCAGCGTCTTCAGGAGACCCACGCGCAACACGGGGTGAACCTGCGCGACGATTTCGCCGCGCCGCTCGGCGGGGAGTTCGCTTTCGCGATCGACGGCCCGATGTTGCCGATGCCGTCGTGGAAGATGGTCTTTGAAGTCGACGACCCGGCCCATCTCCAGCAGACCCTGGAGCGCAGCGTTGAAAAGATCAACTCCGAGTTCGTCCGCGACGGCAAGAAGGGCCTGGCCTGGTCACGGGCCGAGAGCGGCGGGCGGACCTTCCACACGTTGCGGTCGCTGGATCTCAACCTGGAGGTCAACTATACCTATGTCTACGGCTACTTGATCGTGGCGCCGAGCCGCGCGCTGGTCGAGAACGCCATCAAGTATCGTGAGTCGGGCTACACGCTCTTGCACTCATCGAAGTTCAAATCGACGTTGCCTGAAGACCGGCAGGCCAACTTCTCGGCGATGGTCTACCAGAACATCGCTTCGGTCGCGGGGCCGGTGGCGAAGATCGTCGGCAACTCCGGAGCACCGGAGCACGCCCGCAACGCGATTAAAGACTTGCTCGGGAAGAAGGCGGGCCTGGCATACATCTATGCCTTCAATGACCGGGCCATCTTCTCGATCAACACCGAGGGCGGTCCCCTGGGCTTGAGCACTTCAGATCTGCTGGCCCTCCCCGGATCGTCGGGCCTGGGACACATCCTTAGAGGAGCGACCCATTAAGCAGAGAAGTCTAGAGAAGTCTAGAAAAGTCTAGAGAAGTCGGGAAGAATGGTTCTTTCCGGCTTCTTCAGGCTTTTCTGGAATCCATCTTTATAATTGCCCGGGGCGAGGGTTGGCTCTGGGCTTTTGGACTTTTCTAGACTGCTCTAGACTTTTCTAGATTTCTTCAATTTTCCCTTTGGAACTTCGATCAATCGGTTGGCGTAACCGATTATGCATTTCAGGAAACTATCAACTATCCAGGATCTCAGGAGGCCATAGAACATGAGGGTGAAACCAAACATCGCGTTGATGGTCGTGATTGGATTGAGTCAGGTCTTGATCGCCGGCGGCTGCAAGCATCATCGGCGGGTAGAGCCGCAGCTCAACGCCAGGGATAACGGCGATAACGGTGTGAAGATCGCGCCGAGTGATGCCGGGGACGGCTCGGAGCCGGCCCTCTCGATCGTTGATAAGGGTGGGGACGGGGTAGATCTGCCGGAGCGCGAAGAGATTCGCCGGGTCTACAAGCTGCAACCCGGATCGCGCGTTTCGATCAACGGCATCAACGGCAAGATCGATGTCGAGACGGCCGACACCGAGACGGCCGAGGTCTTCATCGTTCGTTCGGCCAGGAAGCGCGAAGACCTGCAGTTCCGCAAGATCATGATCGATCGAGAGTCGCGCGAGCTGGAGATTCGCGTGGAGAATGACCGCAAGAGCCTCTTTTCAACCCTGGGCTCGATCCCCGAAGGCCGGCAGCGGGTCCTCCTCCGGCTTCCGCGCGAGATCGAATTGAACACCCATGGCTTGAACGGCAACCTCACGGTCGGCGAGGTCGATGGAAAGATCAAGGCCAATGGCGTGAACGGGGAGATCAATATCGCGCAGGCCACCGGCGAGCTGATCTTTCATGGGGTCAACGGCAATATCGAGGCGACCATCGCGAAACTCTCCGGAGAGGGCGTCGATCTCAGCGGCGTCAACGGCAATACGACTCTGCGGTTCATCGGCGAGGTCAATGCCGAGGTCGAGGCGAACGGCATGAACGGGAGGGTCGATGCCGATTTTCAAAATCTGGAAGTTCGAAAGAACGAAGGATTTGGGAGATATAGCGCCCGCATCGGCAACGGCGGCGTTCAGATCGAAGCGCACGGCGTGAATGGAAATCTCCATCTGGGCAAATCCGAGAAGACCATCTCCGCCGCGACCAAAGCCCCGGCCAAAACCAAGAGTGCGACAGCTAAGTGAGGGTGAGCGCCATGGAGCCAACCAGAGAGCCGGTCATTGAACTCGATCGATTGCGGGTGGTCTTCGGTCAGCGGGCGATCCTTCAGGACATTCAGGTCTCGTTGTCCGGCCGCTGCATCGGGCTGCTGGGCCCGAACGGCGCGGGCAAGACCACCTTGATCCATACCCTGCTCGGTTTCCATCAGCCGACTTCCGGGACGGCGCGCATCTTCGGATCCGACATCCGCCGGGAAGCCCGCCGGGTGCGGACGATGATCGGCTACATGCCCGAACGCGACGCCTTCATCTCGAACATGACGTGCGTGCGCTTCACGCGCCTGATGGCCGAATTATCGGGCCTGCCTTCCGAAGCCGCGCTCGAGCGGGCCCACGAGGCCCTGTTCTATGTGGGTCTGGGGGAGGCCCGTTATCGCAAGCTGGGCACCTACTCGCTCGGCATGAAGCAACTCGCCAAACTGGCCCAGGCCATCGTTCACGGGCCGCGCCTGATCTTTCTGGACGAACCGACCAACGGGTTGGATCCGCCGGCCCGCAAACGGATGCTGGAGTTCATTCGCGAAATTCGCGATTCGGGGAAGACGCAGATCGTCTTTTCGTCGCACCTGCTGCGGGACGTCGAGGAGTGTTGCGACGAGGTGCTGATCCTGAAGAACGGGCAGATCGCCGCCAATTGCAATCTCGAGGAAGAACGCCGCGCCAATCGCAAGTTCATCGAGATGGAGACCCGCCAGGCCACGCCGGCTTTTGCCCAGGCCCTCGGCGAGCTGGGGTGTGAATATGCGTTGACCGGCGAACAGCGGATCAAGATCGTCATGCAGGAGGGGATGGAGATCCGCGATCTGTATCGAGTGGCCGCGACCAACAATGTGCAGATTCGCCGCCTGAATTACAAACGAGATTCGCTCGAAGACATCTTCCTGAAGGCCATGGACTGAGCGATAACCGGGGAGCAGACGATGGCTGTTTATGACCACAGTTACAAACCGTACGCCGGCGCCTTGACGCCCGCCTGGTCGCGTTTCGGCGTGATTCCGCGTTACGCCTATCAAGACCTGTTCAAATATAAATTGTTCGTGACCCTCTTTGTCCTCTGTTTCGTTCCGCCCCTGATCTTTGCGATTCTCATCTATCTGCATCACAACGTGAACGCGCTGACGATCTTCAATCTATCGCCGGGGCAGGTGGTGACGATCAACGGATTCTTCTTCAGCGTGCTGACCGGCATCCAGACCTCGCTGGCCTTCATCCTGACGGTCATCATCGGGCCGGTCTTGATCTCGCGCGACCTGACCAACAACGCCCTCCCGCTCTACCTCTGCCGCCCCTTCACCCGGCTGGAGTACGTTGCGGGCAAGATGTCGGTCTTGTTGTTTCTGCTGTCGGCGATCACCTGGATTCCGGGGTTGCTGCTGTTTCTCTTTCACTCATACCTGGAAGGCGGAGGCTGGCTGGGCCAGAATCTGTGGATCGCCCGGGCGATTGTGGTGGCGGGCGTGGCCTATATCTCGATTCTGGCCCTGCTGTCGATGGCCTTTTCGGCCTGGATCAAGTGGCGCATGGCGGCCAGCGCGGCCCTCTTCGCGATCTTCATCATTCCGACTCCGATCGGTTTCGCGATCGAGGGCATGTTCGATTCGACCAAGGGCCACCTGCTCAATCTGGCCATGGCCATGAGCGTCATGAGCGCCGATCTCTTCCGGCTCGACATGGACCAATATTACTTTTCGTTCGGCGAGGCCTGGGGAGTCTATGCCGTTTATACCGCGATCTGTCTCTGGATGCTCTCACGCCGAGTTCGTGCGTATGAGGTAGTCTCGTAATGTCAGTTCAAACTTCAAATCTCCAGCCGGATCCCTCCGAACTGATCGTCTTCGAGAACGTCTCGAAGTTCTATGGAGAGATCCTGGGCGTCAATCGCGTGAATTTAACGATTGCACCCGGCATCACCTCGCTCGTGGGGCCGAACGGTTCGGGCAAAACGACCCTCATGAACCTGATGACCGGGTTGATTCAACCGACGCGGGGGCGGATCAGCGTGCTGGGGATCTCGCCCGACAACCCGCAGGCCCTCTTCCGCCAGGTCGGATATTGCAGCCAGTTCGATTCGTTTCCGAAAGGGATGACCGGTTACGAGTTCATCAAATCGTTGCTGCAGGTTCACGGCTGCCCGAGGAAAGAGGCCGAGGCGAAGACCTGGCAGGCGATTCAGCGAGTCGATCTGGTCGAGGCCGCGCATCGCAAGGTCGGCGGCTACAGCAAGGGGATGCGGCAGCGCATCCGTCTGGCCCAGGCGATCGCCCACGAACCGGCGGTGATCGTGCTGGATGAACCGCTCAACGGATTGGATCCGATGGTCCGGGCGGAGACCATGCGCCTCTTCACTCAGTTGGCGGCCGAGGGACTGCATCTGATCATCTCGAGCCACATCCTGGAAGAGGTGGAGGCGCTCTCGAATCGCGTGGTCCTGATCAACAATGGCTACATCCGGGCCGAGGGCGGAGTCAGCGGGGTGCGCGAAGAGATGAACGAGCATCCGATGCAGATCATGATCAGATGCGACCGCCCCCAGGAATTCGCCGCCAGCATCTTTTCCAACGACAGTGTGGTCGAAGCCCGGTTGCACGAAGACCGGCGCGGACTATTCATCAAGACCCGCAATGCCGACGCATTCTACCTGCTGCTGAACCGGATTGTGGTCGAGAACGGAGTGCGGATCGAGACCATCACTCCGGTCGACGACGATCTCAACGCGGTCTATCAATACCTGATCGGTTCCAATGGAGATGGGCAAGCATGAAGGCAACGAATTCAACCGGGACGCCTCTCGAGTGGTCGCTATGGCTGCAGCAGATCCGCGCGATCCTGCGGTTGGAAATCAAGAAGAACTTCTGGGGCAAACGCGCTCTGTTGCTCTACCTGCTGGCGGCGACGCCGGTGGCCCTGATGTTTCTGCTGGTGGCCACCACGCCGCATGCCGCCGAAGATATCCGAAAGAACTGGGCGGGCGCGCAGGAGGTCTTCGGAAACGTCTTCGAAGGCTTGATTCTGCGGACCATGGTCTTCTTCGGTTGCGCCTGGATCTTCATGAACCTGTTTCGCGGAGAGGTCGTCGACAAGAGCCTGCACTACTACTTTCTCTGCCCGCTGCGGCGTGAGGTGCTGGTGGCCGGCAAATATTTCTCCGGCCTCTTCGCCTCGGTCGTCCTCTTCTCGCTGACGACCGCCGGATCGCTCTTCTTTTTCTACTATGCCCGGGGCTATCCGGCCAACCTCGATTACCTGTTGGAGGGTCCCGGCGGGGGCCAGGTCCTGACCTATTACGGCATCACGGTCCTGGCGTGCCTGGGATATGGCGCGGTCTTTCTCGCGATCGGGCTCTTTTTTCGGAATCCGATCATTCCGGCCTTGTTGGCCTACGGCTGGGAGTGGCTCAACTTCCTGTTGCCGCCGATGCTCAAGAAGATCAGCATCATCCACTATCTGCACACGCTGGCGCCGGTGCCCATGAACGAGGGACCCATGGCGACGGTGGTCGATCCAACCTCTCCCTGGATTTCAGTTCCCAGTCTGATTCTCTTCACCGTGGCGGTCCTGTTCCTGGCCGCCATTCGGATCCGCAAGATGGAGATCAACTACGGCAGCGAGTAGCCGTCGCGCCCAGGATCTTCAGAGAGACCACTGTTTCGCGTATTTCGCGGTGGTTGTGCTATGCTTAAAAACTGAAGATCTCGGAGCACATCGGCATGATAGGAGAATCAGGACCAGACCATCTTCCGGACCCGCGGCTCGCCGCCGCCGAGCCGGAGTTTCAAACGCTCGATCCGCGCGTCGTCAAGCTCTGGTTGGTGACGGACCTGGTCGGTTTCAGCGTGTTGTTGCTGATTCTGCTGGCGAGCCTGCTGGTTTGGGGATTTGTGCGGCCGGAGCAGTTCTGGTGGTTGATTACGGCCTGGGCGGTCGTGGCGGCGGGTTGCCTCTGGTACAGCTTCTGGCGGCCGCCGCGGGCCTATCGGGCCTGGGGTTATCGCCTTGACGCGAAGGTCCTGGAGACGCGCAGCGGAATCTTCTTCAAGCGGACCCGGCTCTTACCTCTCTCACGGTTGCAGCACGTCGATCTCGAGCGCGGCCCCTTCGAGCGAATGTACGGGCTGGCCTCGCTGATCCTGCACACGGCGGGCACTCATGCGGCGAGCATCTTGATTCCCGGACTCGATGCGGAGACGGCCGTCAGGTTGCGCGACCACCTGGTCGAGGCCGGAGGCGATGATGCCGTCTAACCTATCCGATGAACCGGATGATCGGACCGCCGATCGCGGCGTGAGCGACCCTCAGGCTCCGGCGGTCCCGGTCTCATTGAACTTTCCCGACGATTTTTTAGCGCGGCCCGTCTTTGAAGGCCGCCTGCATCCCTTCACCCTGCTCTTCGGGTTGATCAAAGGGTTGCGGCGAGCCGCTCCGGCCATTCCGTTCATTCTGTTCGGCAATCGGGCCTTCGCCGGATTTCTGGTGATGATCTTCATCACCACCATCGTCAGCGCGCTGACCCACTACTTCTCATTCAGCTATCGCATCGATGACAACGAACTGATCACCGAGCAGGGGCTCCTGGCCCGCAAACATCGAAGCATTCCGCTCGAACGAGTGCAGGAGATCCGCATCGAGCAGGGCGTGCTGCACCGCATCTTCGGGGTGGTCGACGCGAAGATCGAGACGGGGGGAGGGGAAGGCGCGGAGGCCAGTCTCTCGGTCCTCTCGCGCGATGAAGCCGAAAGATTGCGGCGGACGGTCTTCGAACGCGCCGCGGCGATCAAGCGGGAGCGGTTCACGGTCGAGGCCGCCGAGGGCGCGGAGTCCGCGCCGATGGCTCCGGAGCGCGTCACGATTCGACGGCTCGGACTCCAGGATCTGGTCCTGGCCGGAGTGACTTCGAACCATCTGATCTCGGCTCTGTTTCTGGTCGGAGCGCTCTGGAAATATGCGGACGACCTGTTGCCCGATCGGATCTACGATTGGCTGGCCCAGGCGGTCTACCATCAGGTGGAGACGCTGCGGGCGTATGGCGCGGCCAAAGCCGCGGTCATCACCGTCCTGGCCGCCGTGCTGGTCTTCATCATCGGCCTCTGCTCTTCAATCATCGCCTCGATCCTGCTGTTCTACCGATTCACCTTCTCCCGCCTGGGAGAGGACCTGCATCGCAGTTACGGCTTGATCACTCGACGAACGAGCAGCCTGCCCCGCCGGCGCATCCAGGTTCTGAAGATCGAAGAGAGACTGCTGCGCCGCCTCTTCGGCCTGGCCACCCTGCGGGTGGATACTTCAGGCCGCAATCGCGAGGGGGAGGACAAAAAAGACGGCCGCGACGTCTTGATTCCGATCTTGCGCCGCCGCGAGGTGGATGAATTGCTGCCCGGAATCTTCGAGAACATCGCCACGGATCGCGCGGAGTGGCAGTCCGTCTCTCGGCTGGCAATCAGGCGCGGGACCATTAAGGGCGGAGTGATCTGCCTGCTGTTGGCCGCCGCCAGTTTTCTTTATCAGGGCGAGCTGGTGGCCCTCTGGCCGCTGGCGGGCCTGCCGCTGGTCTATTGGCTCAACCTCGTTCGCTATCGCAATCTCTCTTATGCGATGGGGGAACGGTACTTCCGCACCCGGCGCGGATGGCTCGGGCGTTCGACCCATATCGTCCCGGTCAATAAGATTCAGGCGGTTTTGATTACGCAGACTCCGCTCGATCGGCGGCTGGGATTGGCCACACTCTCGATCGATACCGCCGGACAGGCCTACACCGGCGGCGGCCCGCAGATCGGCAATTTGCCGCTGGCCCGGGCCCGCGAGATCGCCGCGACGCTGGCTCACCGCGCCTCCACCACCACGTACAAATGGTAGTCTAGAAAAGTCACTGTGTTCCGTCTTTGAAGAAGCTGAGCCAGGAGATAATCTCCCTCACCGTCTCCGGGAATTGTGCGCCGAGCAGGGTGACGATCGGAACCACGCCATGGATCAACACGCGGTAGATCAGGTCGCGGCTCAGACTCAGCTCTCCGGGCGTGGAACCTGAGACCAGGCTGAACACTTTATCGCGATTGATCTGGACGAAGACGAAGATCGTCACCGCGACCACGACCAGGATCGAGACCCAACCGAAGAGCAGCAGCGATTCGCGCGGCTGGAACGGGTAGGAGGTTGCGGCCAGCAGGATCAGGATGAATCCGATCGAGACCAATCCGGCCAGATTCTGCAACTGAACCAGGATGTACTGTAAGAAGGCCGCGACGTGGCTGATCATAAAAATCCGGCCGCGCCGGATCAGCGCGCGGTTCTCCGCCGACTCGTCGTTCAGTTCCGACCAGTGCGGTTCCATCCAGGTCGCGATCTCCCTGGAGGCCGCTGAAATGGCATGTTGCGCGGCGCGGCGCGGCCCCAGGGCCTCCCGCCAGCGGCCTTCGGACTCGGCTTGAATGGCCGCGTGCAGCTTCTTCTCGGCCTCGGTCATGATGATCCAGATATTTCTCTGAGTCGAAACGGGCCAGGACGTGACCCGCTGGTTCTCCGCCGCCTTGTTGAGCAGTTTGAAGAACTCCCTCGCATGGGCGAGCGAGTCGGACAGCCCGCTGTAGCCTGGAATCGACGACATGAGGCTGACCTTGGGCAGCATCTGGAAATCCGCCTCCTGCGTATTGATCGGCGCACTGAACAACGGATGCAGGCCCAGGTGTTTGAGAAAACGCCGGAGCGTCAACGAGAGCCAGAAGAAACGGAGCAGCGTCCATCCCAGGATCAGCGGGATCAGATAGAAGGCGGCGATGAAGAACCAATCGAATCCCCAGCCCTCGATCGAGGGAATATGTTCGTTGACGAAGTGGCCCGCATACGGAATCAGGATGATAAAGATCAGCACGGATGAGCCGGGGATCGAGAAGATGCGCCCGTTCACCACCTCCTTGATCCGATCCTCGAGCTGGTCGAGACCCAGGAAGGAAGGAGTGGTGAAGTTGAGATAGGGTTCGAAGACGGCACCGTTTTCGCGCGGGGCCTTGATCAGATGCATTCTTTCGTCCAGCTCCAGACGCTTGGCGGCCCCGAAGAAGGAGCAGAACGACGCCAGCCCGACGAAGACCCAGGGCAGCAGCAATGAGACGCCGCTGCTGAAATCGGTCGCCCGAAAGAAGAAACAGAGCGCCTCGATGGCCGACGGATTCGAGCCTCTGGCGTGGATCACCAGGCGGCTCAGCGCCAGGCCGGCCAGGGTCAAGAGGCCCAGGCTGATGAACATCGAGACGATGACCAGCGCGCGCGACTGCCGGCTGGCGTGCGATTGGCGCATCCAGCCGATCACACAGGAGAGCAGCCAGGTGACGATGGCGAAGAGCACGATGAGCGTCAGCGCCAGAATTCCGTACCCGGGCAGATACGACCGGAACTCGCCCTGCGAGAGCAGGATGTTCTCGATCCGGATCCAGTCGGGCAGGAGCGTCACGATCGTATTGCCCAGCGAGATGATCAGCAGACTGATGCAGGAAGAGAAGAGATAGATGCGCCGATCGAAGTCATAACGGAATTTTCGATCCACCGCCAGGCTCTGGCCGATCCAGCTCTGGTTGATCAGTTTGAGCGAACGCAACCATTCACGACAACGATCGAGCCGCCCCTTAAGCTCCATCTGCTCCAACTTCTCCCTGGCCAGTTGCAGCAGCAGGATGACCGATGGAAAGAGGCAGAGCAGGCTGATGAGCAGCAGGAGCGCCATCATGAGCAGAGAGTGGCTGCGGTATCCGGCCGAGATCATGGTCTGGTCCGGGCCGGGGCTCGAGATCGGATAGAGATATGAGTTCCGTTCGCCGACCTCGTCCGGGATCGGGAGCGTTCGAACCGGCCAGACCGCGTTGCGCCCGACGATGCTGAGCCAGAGGGCCGGTTTGCGCGGCAGCGTCCCATCGAACGGCGGGCTGTATTCGAGCATCAGGTCATCTCTGCCGAGCAGCGCCAGCATCGCGTTGTACCAGCCCTGCGCGCTCTGGGTCGAGAATTGCAGCCGGGTCTTATCGCCCTTGAACGGATAGGTCCAAAGCTGGTTCGGGCTGAAGAGCGGATAGGGCGTGATGATCAACGATCCTTGAAAATCCAGATTGGCTTCCGAATGGAGGTAGAGCAGATCGGTGCTGAAGAGAAAGATGACTTTGTTCGGGCAATACTTTCGCAGTTCGCGAACCAGGAAGATGCGGTCCTGCACGTCGGTGGTGAAGAGGCCGATGTAACTGATCGGTTCGCGATCGATCGCCGAAAAGATGCTCGTGACCACCTGTTCGATCGAGACCGTCTCCAGGGAAGAGAAGAGCGGGATGACGTCCCGCGCTTTCGGTTCGCCGGCTTCGCCCATGGGCAGGGCGATATTGTCGGTGGGAGTCAACAATCCGTTGGGCACGCCGTTATGCGTGGGTTTCGTCTTGGCCGCTTCACGCCGCAACTGCGAAATGTGCAGCGGGAAGGGCACGGTCAAAACCTGAAGGTTCCTGATCTTCTTCCGGACCTCGTCGCCATAGGCGGTATTGCTCTCGACCAGAATGGCGACTCCCGGATTGCCGCTGACTCCGACCAGGTAGTTCATGAGGGCTTCGATCGCCTGGCCGTCGAACGGCACGGTCGAGTGGAAGGTGACGTTCCCGGACTGGCCGATCGGCGTGAACATGGCGCTTTTATTGATGCCGGTGGCGGTGCCCGAAACGATCTCTACCCGGGGGGCCGGCTTCCCGGCCGCGGTGAAGGCGGCCAACCATTTGTCGAGCGCGATTGAGAGCGAGATCGCGGATCCGGAGAAGGTCGGGCCCATCACTCGAATCTTCGGGACGGCTGGATCGGCCGGCGGCCTGACCAGCCAGGGCGGCAGCGCGGAGATCTGATCGAGCGCGCTGCGAAAGGCGATCTTGTGGATCCCGCTGGTCGGCGTTTCGCCCACCAGGAAGAGGAGCAGCAGGCGCCGCTTGTCCGTTCCGATGTTGCGGAAGAGGACCAGGCTGGGGTCTCGCCGGTAGTCCCGGCGAAGCTGAGCCGCGGACCCGGCTCCCGCCGAGTTCCCGTCTCCGCTTCCGGATGACGGCGCGCGATTCTGCATCTCCCACAACAGCCAGTGACGATCGAGCACGTAGCCGGCGGCCTCGACCGCGCGCTGAATCGCGTCCAGATTCTGATCGAAGAGGTAGTTCAGTCGCGAATCCTGCGGATCGGGAACCGTCGCGATCATCGTCTCGACCTCGAATTTAGGCCCGGCTCTTCGATTGATCTCCGCTTCGCCGCGGCTGAGCAGGAGGTTGTAGTCGATGTCGGAAGACCGGTTGCCGTTCTTGTCCGTCAAGTCCAAGAAACTGCAGAGGATTCTCGCGGCCCCGGAGCCCATGACCGTAGGGGTTGGGGCGGCCGAAGCCTGGGTTGGCGAACTCTGGGCTTCCGGCGCCGCCGGTGATTTGGCCGATTCCTGTGATGACGGGTCCGATCCGGCCTTCATCAGGGGAAGCGAGATGGCCAATGCCGCAATAATAGGTACGAGCGCAAAGCTCTGTTTCGGAATTTTCATCGCTGTTAATGGCTGACTTGCCTTCCGGCTTCAATTCTTGCGGGATGGCTGATTACCGCAGAGCTATCCAGACAACTAGGCTGAGACTCACAGCTTCAATTCTACCTGCTTTGATCCGATTTTTCATCACGCGGGCCCGATTCAGTCGTTTTTGACTTCTCTTGAATAAACCGGAACCCTTAAGATTGGCGATCTTTTATTTGGGTTGCTCTCGACCGTCGTCGGAGCAATAATTTGAACAACGTTCTATTTTTAATATGATTACTTTGTCCGAAATTCAAGCAGCCCGCGCGAGATTGGGTCGCGCGATCTATCACACTCCTTGTCCAGTCTCCCACACTCTGAGCCGGTTGACCGGCTGCCGCACCTATTTCAAGCTGGAGAACCTGCAGATGACCGGCAGTTTCAAGGAGCGCGGCGCTCTTAATAAACTGCTGCAAATCTCGGAGTCGGAGCGGCGCGCGGGGGTCGTCGCCGCCAGCGCGGGCAATCATGCCCAGGGCGTGGCGTATCACGCGACCAGGTTGGGAATCAGGTCGGTCATCGTCATGCCGAAGATGACGCCGTTGATCAAGGTGGCAAATACTCGTGACCTGGGAGGCGAGGTCGTGCTGCACGGCGCCAGCTATGACGAGGCGCTGGCTCAGGCCAGCGTCCTGGCGAGCGAGCACGGATATACCTTCATTCATGCTTTCGACGACGATCAGATCATCGCCGGTCAGGGGACGATCGGGCTGGAACTGTTGGAGGAAGAGACGTCTTTCGACGCGATCGTGGTCCCGGTGGGCGGCGGCGGCCTGATCAGCGGAGTGGCGGTGGCCCTCAAAGAACTCCGTCCCGGCATTCGCGTGATCGGGGTGGAGCCGGACTATTTTCCCTGTCTGAAGCGCGCGCTCGAAGTGGGAATGCCGGTGGAGATCGAGAGCCAGCCGAGCATCGCCGACGGTCTGGCCGTCAAACGGGCCGGCAAACAGACCCTCGAGGTCGCCCGGCGCTACGTCGATGAGATCGTGACCGTCAGCGAGGACGAGATCGCCAGCGCGATTCTGAAACTGCTGGAGATCGAGAAGACGGTGGTCGAAGGCGGCGGCGCGGTCGGGCTGGCCGCGGTCCTCTTCAAAAAGATCGCCGGGATCGACGGCCGGAACGTGGCCCTGATCGTCAGCGGCGGAAATATCGATCCCAATCTGCTTTCGCAGATCATTGAACGCGGATTGGCCAAGGACGGACGCCTGGTGCGCATCCGCGCCGTGATGCGGGATCGTCCCGGAGAGCTGGCCCGAGTCTGCCAGTGGGTGGCCGAAGTCGGAGCCAACATCCTCGATGTCATGCACAACCGGGCCTTCTCGAACCTGGAGGTCGGAGGGGTCGAGATCGATATGACGCTGGAGACTCGCGGACACGACCAGGTCGAGCAGTTGTTGCGAGTTTTGAAGGTGGACGGGATCGAGGCCCGCCGGTTGGATTGAGTCGGCTTCGCATCTTTGGTAGTTAAAAAAATCTGATCGATGTTGCGCCGTTCCCGCAGCTTTCGGATAATAGTCGGGAGAGATGAGCAATTATTCCCCTACCGGATTATCGAACCAGACGCCTTCGCGGCAGCAGCTCCTGTCGGAGCGGGCACTCTCGCGGACGGTGGGAGCGCCCATTGTTCAGGGTAACAGCGTCCGCCTCCTGAAAGACGCCCGCGAGAACTATCCGGCCTGGCTCGAAGCCATCAGTTCGGCCCGGCACAAGATCTATTTCGAGAGCTATATCATCCACGAAGATGCGCAGGGAGAGCTCTTTGCCGAGGCCCTGGCGGCCAAGGCCCGCGAAGGCGTGCGGGTGCGGCTGATCTACGATTGGTTGGGCGGGATGTGGGCCACGTCGCGCCGATTCTGGCGGCGGTTGCGCGAGGCCGGAATCGAGGTGCGCTGTTTCAATCCGCCGCGTTTCAGCAGCCCCTTCGGATGGCTCGGCCGCGATCATCGGAAGATGATCGTGGTTGACGGGCAGGTCGGATTCGTCACCGGCCTCTGTGTGGGGCAGATGTGGGTCGGCTACCCGGAGCGGGGCATCGCGCCCTGGCGTGATACGGGAATCGAGGTGCGCGGCCCGGCCGTCGCGGATATCGAACGGTCATTCGCGCACATGTGGGCGGCCGCGGGCCCGCCCCTGCCGCCCGATGAGTTGATCGAGGCCGGATCGATCCGGCCCGCCGGAGAGGTTCCGGTGCGGGTCGTCGGCAGCGTGCCGAACACCGCGGTCCTGTACCGCCTGGATCAGATGGTGGCCGCCAACGCCAACGAGACTTTGTGGTTGACCGATGCCTATTTTGCCGGAACGACACCCTACGTCCAGGCCCTGAGGGCTGCGGCGGTCGATGGCGTGGACGTCAGGCTGCTGGTCCCGCAGGCGACGGATATCCCGCTGATGCGCTCGCTTTCGCGATCCGGATATCGTCCGCTGCTGGAGGCCGGCGTTCGGGTCTTCGAATGGAATGGGCCGATGATTCACGCCAAGACGGCGGTCTCGGACGGCGCCTGGGCCCGGGTCGGTTCGACCAACCTCAACCTCGCGAGCTGGCTCGGCAACTGGGAACTGGATGTGGTGATTGAAGACGAAGGATTCGGGCAGGCCATGGAGCGGATGTATCTCGAGGATCTGCAAAATTCGACGGAGATCGTGCTCTCGCACCGTCGCCGGCCCTCTCCGGTGGTCAGCCGGCGGGAACGCCCCCGGCAGCCCGGAATCGTCGGTAGCAGCGGCTCGGGCCGCGCCGCCGCCGGGGCCATGCGGATCGGTCGCGTCGTCAGCGCCGCGTTGACCAATCGGCGGGTGCTCGGTCCGGCCGAGGCTCGGATCATGTTCACCGCCGCGTCGATGCTGTTCATCCTGGGGCTCCTGGCCATCGTCTGGCCGCGCCTGATCAGCCTGCCCCTGGGCGTGCTCGCCCTGTGGGTCGCGGGGTCCCTGTTGGTCAGGGCTTATGAACTCTATCGTGAAGGCCGGAGAGAGACGGCCGCGCGGCGTTCCGAAAGCCGGATTCACGAAGCGCTTTCAAGCCCCCGGGAAGGAAGCGCCGAGGATCAATAGCCGCCGGACCCCGGCGGTTCCCGGCGGCGGTAATGTTGTACCATGCGTCAGATCGAGAGATTCAGGGCCGTCACTTACAATATTCACAAGTGCAAGGGATTGGATCAGCGAGTCAAACCCCAGCGAATAGTCGATGTTTTGCGGGAGATCGATGCTGATGTGATCGCTCTGCAAGAGGTGCTCTGCATTCAGGGGGCCGGAAGCGAGGACGATCAGGCGCATTTCATCGGGCGGGAACTGGGATTCGATTTTCGGCTCGGCGAAAACCGCAAGCTGCGCGGGGGGGCTTACGGCAACGTCGTGCTCAGCCGCTTTCCCTTCACCAGCACTTGCAATTACGACATCAGCGTTCACGGGCGCGAAGCTCGCGGTTGTATGCGCGTCGATCTCGACCTGCATCGCGGGAACCTGCTCCACATCTACAACGTGCATCTGGGCACCTCGTATTTTGAGCGGCGCCACCAGGCTCGCAAACTGCTCAACGACGAGATCCTCAAACGGAACGATCATACCGGCCCGCGCATCATGCTCGGCGATTTCAACGAGTGGACCAGCGGCCTGGCCTCCCGCCTGCTCACCGACCATTTTCAGAGCGCGGACATCCGCCTGCACCTCGGACGGGCGCGGACCTATCCGGGAGTGCTGCCCTTCCTGCACCTCGATCACATCTATTTCGATGACCACCTGGAACTGATGAATGCCATCTGGCACCGCAGCCGCGCCGCGTTGATGGCCTCGGATCATCTACCTGTCGTGGCGGATTTTCGGATCAAGCCGGATTTCTCGGCGGGGAATTAGGCTGACCATGAAACGCGCGAAACACGCTAAATCGGTCCGATTTTCGCGTGTTTCGTGTGTTTCGCGGTTCAAGAGGCGTCTGCAATCGGTGGTTACTCGACCGTTACCGACTTGGCCAGGTTCCTCGGTTGATCCACATCGCAGCCGCGCCTGACGGCGACGTGATAGGCCAGCAACTGCAGGGGCACGGCCGACAGCACGGGCGAGAGCAGTTCGCTCGAAGGCGGAACTTCGAGGGTATAGCTCGCCAGGCTGCGCGTATCCTGATCTCCCTCGGTCACGACCGCCACCACGATTCCGTCGCGGGCGCGAACCTCCTGGATGTTG
>DATEFT010000219.1:0-17671 GCA_035280505.1 Blastocatellia bacterium
TCGCCACGATCTCGTCGCCCGAAAATTTGAAACGGCTCGACGAGTTCAAAGAGATCCAACGCAAGCTGGCCGACCCGCGCCTCCTCGCGAACGCGAGCGAGTCCGCGGCCAAAGAGTTGATCGGCCTGGGAAAAACCGTGGTCGCCATCACGTGCAGCATCCACTCGACAGAAGTCGGAGGGACGTTCACCGCGACCGAGCTGGCTTACAAACTGACTTCGCAAAACACGCCGGAGGTCAGGCGAATACTCGACAACGTGATCCTGCTGCTCGTGCCATCGCTCAACCCTGACGGCACGGACATCGTCGCCGACTGGTACCGGAAAACGCTCGGCACGCCCGCCGAAGGTTCCGCGCCGCCCGAGCTTTATCACCACTATACCGGCCACGATAACAACCGCGACTGGTACGCCTTCACCCAGGTCGAAACCCAGATGACGGTAGACCGCCTCCTGAACGTCTGGCATCCGCAGATTCTGCACGATATTCATCAAATGGGGCCCACGGGCGCGCGGTTCTTCATCCCGCCCTACATCGATCCCTGGGAGACCAACATCGATCCGGCGATCGTCGCCGGGGTCAACGCGCTGGGCTCTTCGGTGGCCTGGGAGCTGATCGGGGCCGGCAAGGGCGGAGTGGTGATCAATGGCCTCTTCGATGCCTGGGCCCCGGCCCGCGCCTACGCCCATTACCATGGCGGCCTGCGGATCTTGTCCGAGACCGCCAGCGCGAAGCTGGCGACCCCGATCGAGGTGCCCTTCGATCGACTGGGCACGGGACCCAATTACAACGCCAAGGCCACCTCCTGGAACTACCCGAAGCTCTGGACGGGCGGCAAATGGACGCTGCGCGACATCGTCGATTATCAGAGCGCCGGAGCCCTGGCGCTCTTGAGTCATGCCGCGAGGCACCGCGAACTCTACCTGCGCAATTTCTATGCGATCAGCAAACGGGCGGTCGAGGGCGAGGGGCTGCCCTACGCCTTTCTGCTGCTGGAGCCGGAGGCGCCGAAATCTTTGACCGAGGCTTTCAATCGGCTCAGCGCCGGTCTGAAGAATCTGAAAAATGTGAACGGCACCGACCAGGAGAAGCACGTCCAGGGCGAGGCGCTGGTCGGCGCGATCAGCAACGAACCCTCCTCGAGCGAAGAGGTGAACTACTATTACAAGATCGAGGGGCTCGATCGTCTGCTGTTGATCCTCCGGCGCGGCGGCCTGGAAGTGGCGCGCGCGCGCGACTCGTTCGTGGCCGACGGCAAGACCTATCCGGCCGGCACCCATATCATCCAGATGAAACAGCCGTACGGCGCCTTCGCCAAGGCCCTGCTGGAGAACCAGCAGTACCCGGACCTCCGCGAGTATCCGGGAGGGCCGCCCAAACGGCCCTACGACGTGACGGCCCATACCCTGTCGCTGCTCATGAACGTCAAAGCGGTCCGGGTCAAAGATCCCTTCACGGTCGATTCGAATCCGGAACCGCCCGCTCTGGTGATCCAATCCCGGGTTCGCTCCAACTCGGGAGTCCGGGTGGCGCTCTATAAGAACTACCTGCCGTCGATGGATGAAGGCTGGACCCGTTGGATCTTCGATCAATATCGATTCCCTTATACCTCGTTGTTGAGCCCCGAATCCCGGCAGGGAAACCTCAACGCCAAATACGACGTGATCATTCTGCCGGATCAATCCGTCAGAGCCCTGGCCGACGGTCTGCCCGGAAAGTCGGGCGACAATGCCTCCGATGAGGAAGCCTCCGGCAGCTATCCGGCCGAGTATGCCGGCGGGCTGGGTGAGGCCGGCGTCAAAGCGTTGCGCGAGTTCGTGGAGGCCGGCGGGACCCTGGTCACGTTCAACAACGCCTCGAACTTCGCCATCGAGAAGCTCGGCCTGCCCGTGCGCAACGTCCTGCGGGGCGTCTCGGCCAAAGACTTCTACTGTCCGGGGTCTCTTCTGCGGGCGACGCTCGATTCCGCCAATCTCATGACCTTCGGACTGGAGAAGGATTTGCCGATCTGGTTCGAACAGAGCCCGGCTTTCGAGGTGACCGACCCCGCCGCGGCTCGGATCATCGCCCGTTATCCGGAGACCGAGAACCCCTTGATGAGCGGCTGGATTCTGGGCGACAAATCGATTCGCGGAAAGGCCGCCCTGGTCGAAGTCAAAGTCGGGAAGGGCCGGGTCATCCTTTTCGGCTTCAGGCCGCAATATCGCGGCCAGAGCCTGGTCACGGTGCCTTTCATCTTCAATGCCATCCTGACCAGCAAAACCGAACAATGAATTAAGAAGTCTAGAGAAGTCGGAAGACCGTTCCGATGTTCCCCGACTTCTCCAGACTTCTCTAGACTTCTTTTTATGCCCTTCTTGTGCTTAGAGCGACGAGTTTGAGCAGCGACGGGTAGCGGGCCAGCAAGGAGACTAACAGATTGCGCGTCAGCGGTCTGGACGTGAGCCCGCGCAGCAGCCCGCAGGCCATGAATCTCAGTCCGAGGCTGGCGTGATGTCGTTGCCGGTAGCGATTCGCGATCCGGTCGGCATTGTGAAGGCCCTCGGCCCACGACCGGTTGATGACCTGAGCGGCCAATTCGCCGCTGGAGAGCGCCATCCAGAGACCGCTGCCGGTGAACGGATCGATGAACGCCCCGGCATCCCCGACCGCCAGCATTCCCGCCCGTGGACGTTTCCAGCCATATCTGATGGGGCCCGTTCCCAACCACTCGCCGTCGATCGTCGCGCCCCGCAATCTGTGCCGCGCCGCCGGGTTGGAGCGCAGCGTCAGGTCGAGCAGTTTCTCGCGGTCGCCCTTGGCGGCGCGCAGCGTCGCTTCGGTCGTGCAGAAACAGAGGTTGACCCGTTCGTCTTCGACTTCGACCACCCCGCCGTAGCCATCGCGAAAGAAGAAGAGCTCGCCGGTTCCGCTCAAGCCGCTGATGCCGCGCAGATAGACTTTGCAGCCGAAGAGCCGGGGGGCGGGCGCCGAGGCCGCTGGAATCTCCTCGGAGAAGACGCTGTGGCGTCCCGAGGCGTCGATCACCAGCCGCCCGGAGAATCGTTCGATGGTGACGCCGTCGGCCTTGCCTTCCACCGTTCCCAAACCGTCCCGGTTTTCGAATCGCGGAGCGACCAGGAAATTTTCGCGGATTTCGACCCCCATCTCGCGCGCGCGGTCGAGCAGGATCGCATCCATTCGTGCGCGCGTCAGGCCCATTCCCGTTTGCGCTCCGTCGGCGATCCAGGCGATGGGAATCCGGATCGCGCGCCCATCGGGGGCAAAGATCGTCCACTGATGGATGCGTTGCGCCCCGGCCTGGAACATGCGCTCGCCGACGCCCAATCGCTCGAGGATCTCCGAACATTCGGGGGTGATAAATTCTCCGCACAGTTTATGGCGAGGGAACCGGCTCTTCTCCAGTAACAGAATCCGGTGACCCTCTTGAGCGAGCAGGATCGAAACGGTCGAACCGCCGGGGCCGCCTCCGATTACGATGGCGTCATAGTTCGTCATAGGCTTCAATTCCGTCAAATCCGTCGGGCCGTCATGGCGGGCCGCCCTTGCATGGCGGGCCGGGTCAGAGCAGAATCTCCTTGGCCCCCAGCCCCCGGGCGATCTCTTCTGCCTGTTCGGCCAGCGGCGGCGGCATCTTGACTGCAACCAGAAATCCCTCGCTTCTCAACTGCTCGATCGCGGGCAGGGGAGTCTGGTTGATCTTCCGGCCTCTGGCCAGAGACAGGACCGCTCCGAAGGCGGTCCCCAGAGCCGAGCCCATCATGACGCAGAAAATCACGTGGTTGAACAGTCCGTCCGCGAACTGCAAGGCGGCCACCCCCGATGCGTATGAGACGATCCCAAGACACAGCAGCGCCGCGCCGCCCAGCACGGCGCCGGTCACCGCGCTGCGCGTCAGGGGCGAGAGAGGAGGGACTTGCGGAAGCTGTGTATATTTGGCGGCGCGCATCTGGTCGTCGATCTCGACCCGGACGGTCGTCGCCTCACTGGTGTCGATCCCGATGGCGTTCAAACGCATCAATAGTTCATCGGCGTGGATTTCGTGTTCATAGAGCGCAATGAGCCAAATGTGCTCTTTGGTTTTAGATCCGCTCGGTTGACCAATCATCGTCATCTTCTCACAGCTTTGTGCTGGCTTTGTTTGCTATAATTGCCGGGTTCTGCGAAAAACTACTGCTAAGTATATGAGCTGTCAACTATACTGAGTTGACCTGAGACTGGATCACAGGCAAACCGGATCAGATTTCGCCGCTAAACCCCAAAGATCGGTCTCAGCAGGAGTATGAAGCACGAAGAAAAGATTGGGGCATTGTAATTTTCAAGGGAGACGATATGAAAATGTTTTGCAGCAAATCGATAATGACCTGTCTGATCTCGGTGATGGCCATCAGTTTGGCCTACGTTGGTGCCCACGCGCAATTAAAACTGGCCAATGGGTCGATCGCGATTCGGACGGTGAAGACGGTCTCGACCGTAAATGACCTGGTCAGTCTCTTGCCGGCTTCGGATATCGTTGCGACGATCGATGTCAATCGCGCCGTCAATGAACTCTTGCCGAAACTGGCCGAACTCGGCGTGGACACCAGCCATCTGAGTGAAGAGCTGGATTCGTTCGCCAGCAAGACCAAGGTCGACCCCAACAAGATTCAGAGCGCGGTCATGGGTTTCAGCCTGAGCGGGACCCAGGCCAAAGGCGTGATCATCGTGCAAGGGGTGGATCTGGACAGCAAAAAGTTGGAGGCGGGGATCAAGGCCTACCGGGCTGAATTCAAGACCACCGAGCATAAAGGAATCCCGATCTTCATGCTGCCGTCCAACAAGGTCAAATCGCCCACGGCCGGTCCGCTCTCGGTCAAGACCGATGAGACCTCGATCGTCGCCCTCGGACAGCAGCGGCTGGCTTTCGGCGACCTGAGCGTGATCAAAAGCGTGATCGAGATCAGCACCGGCGCCGCCAAAGGCGGAGTCTCCCCGACGCTGGCCGGAGCCTTGAATGAGACCCGGAGCACGGCTCTCATTCGTTACGCCCTCAATCTTCCCGAAAATGTGCGGCAGGAGGCAGCCAACCAGGGCGACCTCTTCAAATCGATTGCGGCGATCAAAGTGATCCTCGGCACCTTCGATGTGGCCAAGGACCTCACGCTCTCGCTCGATACGGTCATGAGAACCGCTTCGCAGGGCGAGGCCGGTGAGTTGGAGAATGGCTTGAAGGGCGTCCTGACCCTGGCCCAGGGCTTTTTGGGCGGGAACGATCCGAAGCTGGAGATCTTCAAACAACTGCTGGATCAGGTCAAGGTCGCCTCGAAGACGACCGACGTCTCGCTCTCGATCAATGTCCCGCGCCCGCTGCTCGAGCAGCTCACCAAGAAGAAGACCGCCTCTAAATAGAGGTCTAGAGAAGTCTAGAAAAGTCTAGAAAAGTCCGGAGAAGTCTAAAGACCGTTCAGACTTCTCCGGACTTTTCTGTTTTATTGAGCCTTAGTGTCCGGTTGTTTCTGTTTCTACCGCCCACTCCGTGGGCTTGTTCTTGAGACTATCGAGACCCAGGGTTCGCTCGGCTCGCGCCTCGCATCACCCTGGGCTTTATGCTTGACGCCCACTCCGTGGGCTTCAGAAACAAACTGGGGAAGTCGATAGTTTCTTCGACTTCCCCAGACTTTTCTAGACTTTTCCAGACTTTTCTAGACTTCTCTAGACCTCTTCTTATTGTTGGGCGGAAGCGGAGGCGAAGAACTTATCGATCCGGTCCTGATAGATCTTGATCCGGCCCTGCTGTTCGTAGAGCTTCCGCGTGGATTTGACGAAGGCCTCGAAGGCGGCCATCTTCCGCTCGGAGGTGATGCTCTGGCGCAGGATGTCACGCTGGGCCGGCAGCTTCGAGAGATCGGCTTCGGTGCGTTTGGTCGCCGCGAAGATCAGGTACGAGAGTCCGTTCTTGATCGGGGTCTTGAAGACCTCGTCTTCCTTGAGATTGGTCAGCGCGGTGCGCGCCTGATTGCCGGCCAGCGAGCCTCCGGGGCCCGAGAATGAGTAGCTGTTGAAGTTGGTATCGGTCTTGACCTCCAGGTCGGCGGCTTTGACCAACTGTTTGAACTCCTCGACGTTCTTGGCCTTGTTGACGATCTCCTGGGCCTTGGCCTGGGCGAGCGTCGGCTCTTTTTCGCTGCGCAGTTTGTTCTCGACCTGGTTGTGAGCCTGATCGAAGGTCAACTGCTGGCCGTTCTCGATCAGATCGGTCAGTTGCGGAACGGCCTGGCCGCCGGGAATGCCGACCTTGTCGCCGATCTCACCCTTCTTCAGCGTGGCCACGGCATCTTCGAAGGCCGGAACATTGGAGCTGTCGGTACTGTTGCCCAGTTTGAGCGAATCGCCCTTCTTGAAGTAGGGCGTCGATTTGAGCATCGTGTCCGCCGAGATATTAAGTTGTTTGGCGATCTCTTCCGCGGCCTTGCGCAGGCTCTTGTACTCGGTCGCCTTCTCATAGGCCAGGTTGGCCAGCTCCGACGTCTTCGTGTAGGCCTTGTTGTTGCTGACGGTCGCCTTCATGGTGTCGCGCATCTGTTCGAAGGGGACTTCCCGCTGTTCGGTCACCTTCAGCAGGTACCAACTGCCGCCTTCGAGGAACGGCCCCTCGATGTCGTTGAGCTGGAGGCTGCTGGTGTAGATGCGCTGCCGAAAATCGTTCTTCTTGTTGGGTTCTTTCTTGATCCAGCCGAGGTCGCCGCCCTGCGCCGCGGAGGGGTGTTGTGAATTGCCCTTGGCCACGGTCGCGAAATCCTCAGGCTTCGCGCTTTCAGTGCCGCGGACCTTGAGCGCCAGCTCGTCGATCTTGCTCTTGACGGTGGCGCTGTCCTGGGGCGCCAGGACCTTCAGTTGAATGACGCTGGCGCGGTATTCGTACTGCTTGCGGTTCTCGTACTCTTTCCGCAACTCTTCGTCGGTGACCGGAACGATCTTCGCGACGTCGTCGCTGGCGATGAAGATGTATTCGACCTGCCGCGTCGGTTCGGTGGTCTTGAAGTCCGCCTTGTGGGATTCGTAGAAGGCTTTCAGCTCTTCCTCGGTCGGTTTGAACTTCTGCCGGATCTTGTCGACATCGACCGTGGCGTAGACCAGCTCGACCTTGGTGTTGTCTTTCTTATAACGATCTTCGATCTCCCGGTCCGAGACCTGGTCGGCGGATGAAGAGAAGTAGTCACGGAACTTGCGGGAGGAGATGGCGTCCCGCTGATCCTGTTCGAACTCGCCGACATCGACCCCCTGGTAACGTAACCTCCGTTGATACTCTTCCGATCCGATCCATTTGCCGTTCTCGTCCGTGAACATGTTCTTGATCTGATCGCTGACCTCGCGGTCGGTGCCGGTCAGTCCCAATTTTGACGCCTGGTCGAGCGTGAGGTGGCTGGAGATCAACTGGTCCAGCACCATCTTGTCGGCGCCGAACTGTTTCAGCATGCCGATCGGGATCGAATTGCCGCGGCCGAAGGATTGGGCCATCTGCAGCAACTGGAGACGGTACTGTTTGAGCGTGATCTCCTGTGAGCCGACCTTGGCGATCACCGTATCATCGTCGGAGGAGGCGGCGTGCAGGGTCTGGCTTGGATCCAACCGGCCGTTGGGAATGTAGAAGATAACCAGTCCGACCAGGAGCACCAGAGAGAAGGCGAGCAACACCAGGTTGCGCGAGCGCTGGAATTTGGCGAAAAAGCGAAGCATAGCGAGTCACTCCAAAGCTTAGTTATGGATTTCCCAGCCGCACTCGAGGATCACGCGGCCCGGTGAGAAAGCCAAAATAGTACTGTTTATCGATGTTTTGTTCAAGGTCCGATTAGAACTCGGGAGCGATTGGGGGGCCGTAAACGCGCGCGAACCGGGCGCGGAAGGAAGGGCGGCCCGGTTCGTGTGTTTTGCTTAATCCGCCGGCGCTAGTTGAGGGCGGTTTTGAGGGCGTTTATCGGTTGAAACCGGTTCGCGCCGAGCTGCAGGAACCCGATGAACTCCTGTTTATCCCGCGTCAATCCCGGGAATTTGGCGAGCGTCTTGCCGTCCGGATTGACGATGGCATAGAGCGGCAGCGCGACCGTCTCGAACTTTTCGGCCTGTAACTGGCTGTTGCGTTCGTCATCCGCGGTTTCGCGGTCGGTGTAGAGTTCGGCCAGCACGAACCGCTCCAGCTCTTTCCGCACTCGCTGGTCGGTGAACATATTGCTCTCCATCCAGCGGCAATTGGTGCAGGTGACTCCGGTGAAGTTGAGGAAGACGGGTTTGTTCTCGGCGCGGGCCTTTTGCAGCGCCGCGTCGTAACTCGGCAGCCAGGCCGCGTGCGGGCTGCCGGAGACCGGCGAACTGCTGAGATTCGCCTGGGCCGGCGGCAGCATCGCCTCCCACTCTCCGAGGTTGGCGCCGAAGAGACCGGTCAGAAAGTAGAACGCCAGCCCCAGGAAGAAGGTCGCGATCAGCATCCGGGAGACGCCGATCCTGGTCGTCGGGCTGTCGTGCGGCAATTGAAATTTGCCCAGCAGGTAGATGGTGGTGATCAGCGCGATCGCGATCCAGGCGGCCAGCACCACATTGCGGGAGACCGTGTTCCATTCCCAAACCAGGTCGACGTTGCTCAGAAATTTGAAGGCGGCGCCGAGTTCGAGAAAACCCATGACGACCTTCACGCTGTTGAGCCAGCCCCCCGATTTCGGCATCGATTTCAGCCACTTGGGAAAGAGGGCGAGCAGGAAGAAGGGCGAGGCGAAGGCGGTCGAGAAGGCGAGCATCCCGATCGCCGGCCAGAACCAGTTGCCCTGGGTGACGGCCACCAGGACGGTGCCGACGAAGGCCGCCGTGCAGGTGAACGAGGTGAGGGTGAAGGTCAGACCCATCAACAGGGTCGCGGCGATCGTTCCGCTGTTCGACCTGGAGTCGAGTTTGGAGATCAGCCCCGAGGGCAGGCGAATCTCGAACATCCCGAACAGGTTGAGCGCAAAGACGGCGAAGAGCGAGGTCAGAAAGAGATTCATCCAGGGGCTGGCCGCCACCTTGTTGATCCCGGAAGGCCCGGCGATCAGGGTCAGGGCCAGACCCAGCCCCGTGAAGGTGAAGATGATGCCAAAACAATAGATCAACGCCTGGGTGACGGGTTTGCTGCCCTGTTGTTCCTGGCTCTTGGTGAAGAACGAGACCGTGATCGGGATCATCGGAAAGACGCAGGGCGTCAGGAGCGAGAGAAATCCGACCCCCATCGCGAACAGGATGTAACCCAGCAATCCCCGCTCTTTCAGGTTCGCGGTCGGGTCTTCATTGAACGCGGTCGCCGACTGGCCGCCGCCCGGCGTCTGGATCGAGGCGGTGGCGCCGACCGGAGCCGGAGTCGGAGTCTCGACCGGTACGGGCGTCGCCGTCGGCACAACCGTGGCCGCGGCTGACGGACTCGGAACCGGAGAGGCCGTCGAGTTCGGGCCGGCAATCGGGCCGACAATCGGGCCGGCAATCTGGTTGGCTACCGGTTTGGACGCCTTGGCGTTCGCGGCGATGATGGTCGCTTCGACTTCGATGGGCTTGGTGCGCGGCGGCAGGCATTGATGATCGTCACAGGCCTGGAATCTGAATTTGACGATGACCTTCTGGGGGCCGAGGGGAGCGTCGTCCGCCGCTTTCAGCGGGACGGTGAAGACGGCCTCGGTCTCGAAGGTCTCGGTCATGAAGGGCGGCTCTCCGGGCTGCGAGAAGTTCGGATCGGCCGCGACCTTCGGTTTCGGCTGCCGCGGAGTTCCGTCCAGCTTGAAGACTCCGCCCTCTTCGAGGGTGATCTGCGTCGGCTTCGGCCCGCCCGCCGGTTGGGTCAGCGAATAGAGATGCCATTTCGGGTCGATCTTGGCGGTGATCAGCAGCTTCGCGCCCTGCCCCGGTTTGACCTGGTCCGGATCCAGCCTGGCGGTCAGGGTGACCGGATTGAGACCCTGGGCCGGCGCGTTCGCCGCCGCCAGCAGGCAGACGGCCGCTGCGGCCAGGGTGATCAGGCTCTTTCCCAATTGACGCCGAAAGTACATACAGGCAACTCCTCAGCAGATGATTTTCAGTGATCCATCATTCTATCTTGAAGGGGCGCAACTTCAAACTCACCGGCTCAAAACCGCGAAACACACGGAACACGCAAAAGAGGATTGATTTCGCGTATCTCGCGTGTTTCGCGGTTTGAATCTCAAGTCTCGATTTTCAAAGAAGATCGTTATTAAGCATTTAATTCTTGTCCTGGGCCGCGATCTGGGCGGCGATCTTCTTGAGCCGCTCTTTGGTGGCCTGGACCCGCGCCTGGCCTTCCGGATAGCTGGCGATCAGTTTCTCCAGGTTGACCAGGAAGAGCGGGCTCAGAAATTCGCGCAGGCCCTCGATGTGGTCGGAGACCTTGGCCCAGACGGCGAACAGTTCGCCGTTGGTCTCGAAGAAGAGGTCGCGGTCGATTGCGCCGTGATTGACCATGGCCGCGGCCATATCCCAATAGGTCGTCACCTGACGAAAATAGGCATTGTATTCCGGATGCTTGCGGTCCAGGAACATCGCTTTGATATCGTCCATGTTCTGCGGGAAGAACTGGATGATCAGATAGTTTCGCGCCTTGCGCATCTGCTTCTCGCGGCGCAGATCGTAGAGTTTGAGAATCAAATCGGCATCTTGCGGTGTTGCCATCGGTCAGTACTCCTTGAAAGTAGAATTGAAGCGATTGTTATTGTTTAAGAACATCTCTTTTACCAGTCTCCCGGCCGATCCGGTGTAGCCTGAGTTACAGAAGTCAAAGATTGATGTAGTTGGGACCGCCGCCGCCCTCGGGGGTCACCCAATCGATGATCTGGTACGGATCCATGATGTCGCACGTCTTGCAGTGCACGCAGTTGGAGAAGTTGAGTTTGGGACGCCGCCCGCCGTCGACCGCCTCGATCTCGTAGACCGCGGCCGGGCAGAAGTTCTGGCAGGGATTCCCGTAGGCTTGCGTGCAATGGTTGATGCAGATGTCGAAGTTCAACACCTTCAGATGCGGCGGCTGATCCTCGTCGTGTTCGGTGCCGGAGCGATAGACGTCGCTCACCTTGTCGAAGGTCAGCTTGTTGTCGTATTTGACCGGCGGCGGTTGCAGCGGCTCGCCGGGATATTTCGGCAACCGATTGAAGACGTGCAGTTTCTTGAGGTTCTCGTGCCCGGCCTCGGTGGTCAGGTCTCCGAAGAGGCCGAAACCGCCGGTCGGATATTGGAGCGCGCTTTCGATCAGGCCCCAGCGGCGCCCGTGCCGGAAGGCCTGGTGGAAGTTTCGAACCTGATAGAGTTCCTGATAGACGTAGCTCTCTTTGACCAGGTATTCGAAGCGTCTCAACTGCAACGCGTCATACTGACCGGCGAGCAGCGCCTCGAAGATCGCCTGGGCGGCGAGCATCCCCGATTTCATCCCCATGTGAATGCCCTTCAGCTTCATCGAGTTGAGGAAGCTGGCCGCATCGCCGATGATCAGGAATCCGTCGCCGTAATATTTCGGTTGCGAGAGCAGTCCGCCTTCCGGGATCGCCTTGGCGCCGTAATGCAGCATCTTGCCGCCCTCGAGCATCTTCGCGATCGCCGGATGGAGCTTGAATTGCTGAAAGAGACGATGCGGATCCGTGAAGGGGTCCTGATAGTCCAGGCCCACCACCAGGCCGAGGTCGAGCAGGTCGTGCTGCATGCCGTAGACGAATCCGCCGCCGAAGGTATCGTTCGGCAGCGGATAGCCCAGGGTGTGCATGACGAAGCCGGGCTTGACGCGGCCCTTGGGCAGTTCCCAGATCTCCTTGACGCCGACCGCGTAACTTTGCGGATGGCTGTCCGCGTCGAGGTTCAGCTTCTGAACCAGTTTCTTCGTCAACGATCCGCGGACGCCCTCTCCGAGGACCGTGACCTTGGCGAAGATCTCGGCGCCCGGCGCATAGTTCTCTTTCTTCTTGCCGTCGCGGCCGATGCCCTTATCGCCGGTCCGCACGCCGATGACCCGGTCCCCGTCGTAGAGCAGTTCGGCTCCGGGGAACTCGGGCAGCAGCATGCAGTCGGCCTCTTCGACGATGGGCCCGAGCCAGCGGATCAGCTTGTTGAGCGAGACGACGTATTTGCCGTGATTGTCGAGCGGCGGCGGAATGATCGGCGACCTGATCTTGAATCGCCGGGTCAGGTAGGAGACATCCTCCTCCGTCACCTCCGATTCGAGCGGCGCGCCCAGTTGCCGGAAATCCGGCAACAGCTCTTCCAGCGGACGGATGTCCATGACCGCGCCGGAGATGATGTGCGATCCGATCTCCCGGCCTTTCTCGATGATCGCGATGGTGATCTCTTCCAGTTTGGGGCGGCCCTGGCGTTCGGCCTCTTCGTTGTGCCGGTTGATGAGCTGACGCAGTCGGAGCGCGCCGGCCAGCGAGGCGGGGCCGGCGCCGACGAAGAGGACATCGACTTCTAAGGTCTCACGTTCATTGTTCTCCATGGACTTTACTCACCGTTTCAGCTTCTCGGCTTCGGCCGTCAGGGCCGGCACGATCTCGAAGAGGTCGCCGACGATTCCATAGTCGGCGATCTCGAAGATCGGAGCTTCCGAGTCTTTGTTGATGGCGACGATCGTGCGCGAGCCTTTCATCCCCACCAGATGTTGGATGGCGCCGGAGATCCCGACCGCCAGGTAGAGTTTCGGCGCGACGGTCTGGCCCGAGGATCCGATCTGGCGATCCATGGGCAACCATTCGTTGTCGCAGATCGGCCGCGAGGCCGCCAGTTCCGCGCCCAGGGCCGCCGCCAGTTTTTTGACGATCTCGATATTCTGCTGCTCCTTGATGCCGCGGCCGACCGAGACGATCAGCGGAGCCTGCGTCAGATCGACGGCCGCCTTGGCCTCTTTGAAGCGGGCTTCGGGTTGCTGGCGGACGAGATCCGCATCGAGGTTGACGGTCAGGGCCTGAACCGCGCCGGTTCCGGACTCGCATTCATCGCCGCGGAAGGAGCCGATCTGGAAGCTGGCGAAGTGCGGAGCCTCGCCGACCGGGACCACGTCCGCCGAGAGTTTGCCCTGGAAGACCTGGCGCGTGAAGACCAGGCGCCCGTCTTCGACCTTGTAACCGATGAGGTCGCCCAGCAGCGCCCGTTTGAGTGAGGCCGCCAGCTTGGGCGCGAAGTCCCGCACCTGGTAGGTATGGCTCATCAGGACCAGCGCGGGCTGCAGTTGCTCGATGACCTGCCGGAAGGCATGCGAATACCCGTCGGCCGTGTATGATTGGAGCCATCGATTCTCGACCGTGTAGACGGTCTGAACCTTCTGGGCGGCGATCTGGGCGGCGACTCCGCCGAGCCCCTCTCCAAAGACGACGGCTGAAACTGTTTGACCTGTTTGCGCGCCGATCAGTTGGGCCGCCCGCACGGCTTCGTACGAAGCCCGGTTGATCTCGCCGTCGACCTGTTCGATGAAGACTATGATTCCGTTTGCCATCTTTCCTCCGGAGTGACTGAACACTGATTAAAAGACCCGCGCTTCGTTCTTCAACTTGTCCAAGAGCTTGGTGGCGATCTCCGCCGGGGTGCCCTCGAGGAACTGCGTCTGCTTGCTCTTCTGCGGGAGATAGACCCGGCGAAACTCCACCTTCGGGGCGAGCGCGGCCTGATCGAGACCCAGCGCCGAGGCGTTCAGCTTCTTGATCTCTTTCTTCTTGGCCGCCATGATGCCTTTGAGGGTGGCGTATCGCAGCGTGTTGATGCCGGATTGAATCGTCAACACCGCCGGAGCCGGCATCTTCACCCACTGGAAGTAACCGTTCTCCAACTCGCGTTTGACGCGCAGGGTTCCATCATTCAGTTCGACGTCCATGACGATCGTCGCGTGCGGCAGCCCGAGAATCTCGGCCGCGATCACGCCGGTCTGCGCGAAACCGTAATCGTCCGATTGCAGACCCGTCAGCAGCAGGTCGAAGCCCTCCGCCCGGGCGGCTCCGGCGATGACCGAGCCGATTCCGAAGGCGTCGAGCCTCTCGAAGGCCGGGTCTTCCAGATGCAGGCCGCGATCCGCGCCGCGGGCCAGCGCCTCTTTGATCACCGATTGCACGCGCGCCGGACCGAGCGAGAGCGCGATCACCTCGCCGCCGTGCTTCTCTTTGAGCTGGAGCGCCGCCTCCAGGCCGTAAGCGTCGGATTCGTTGATCTCGTAGGTCAAATCTCGATCCTGAATCCAACTGCCCTGTTCATTGATCCGAAGAATCGAATCGTTCTTTGGTACTTGTTTAAGACAGACAATAATTTTCATAAATTCCTTGGGTAAAGGTTTCGGGTCAGTAAGTCGAAATTAGCTGCCAAAAACTAAAAACTGGAAACTGAATACTCGGAAAAATAACTTATTTGAGATTTGGGATTCAAACCGCGAAAGACGCGAAAGACGCGAAAAGTGATCGATTTCGCGTATTTCGCGTGTTCCGCGGTTTGGATTAAGGATTTCAAGATTGTACTTTCCAAGGTCCTAAAAACCTACTTCTCTTCCAGGCGTTCCAGGGCGTCGAGCAGCGCCGCTTTGAGTTGATCCAGGCATTCGTGTTGCTGCGCCTCCCGCAGAGCCGGGAGCGCGCGGCGATTGCCGATTTTGCCCAACGCGCGCACGGCCGCGACCCGGACGCGGATATTCTTATCTTTCAGCAACAGGATCAGATGATCGACGATCCGATCATCGCCCTGGTCCGGGCGCAGCTTTTTGCCTAACGCACCGAGGCAACTCAGCGCCGCCACGCGAATGGGCGTGGGTTTGCCATATCGGCTCTGATCGATTGCCAGGTCTATGAGGTGTTTCTCTTTAGCCCAGGGGGAACCATGCTCAAAGCCATGGAAGATGGCCGCCGCAATGACCTCTTGCCAGGATGCGCGGGATAATGACGAGACGAGTATATCATACGCCTGATCGCCGCCAAGATTGGCCAGTGCCCGGACCGCCGCGACGCCGACAAAATAGCTCTGGTCCTCTTCCAGGACCGAGCGCAGAAATTCCAGGGTCTCCGCCCTCGGCGACCCGGCCGCCGCTCCATTCTCGACCCGGCCGCTCATGAGCACGCAGACCCGCCGGACCCGTGGATCCGGGCTGGTGTGGTAGCCCTCGGTCAGCGCGGCGCCGGCCTCGGGGCCGCCGATCTCGCCCAGCGAGATCGCCGCCGCCATGCGGACGGCGTAGAAATCTTCGCCCAGCAGGACGGCGCGGAGCGCCTTCACTTCCGCCTCTCCTTTGAAGGCCGAGAGTTCGCGGGCCGCGCGCAGCCGGCTCAGCGGGTGGTCGTCGCGGGTCATCTGGTAGATCAGTTCCTGCGAGGTCTTGGGAAACCGCATGAGTTTGAAGATGCGGTTGGCTTTATCGAAGGTGACCAGTCGCGGTTTCGATTCGCACGGAAAATAGAAGTCCTGCTCCGCCTTCTCGACCACGACGCGGTACCGGGCCCGGCGCTCGGATTCCGCCGTCACGATCTCGATCTCGACCGGGAACCGGAAGATCCCGGTCTCTTCGGCGAGCTCCTGGACCTGGCGGACGGAGACCCGCAACGTCTGCCGCTCCCGCTGCCACTCGTAACCGACTTCGAGTTCGGGATACCCCGCGTGATAGAGCCACTGGTCGAAGAACCAGTGGAGGTTCTGCCCGGTGACCTCTTCGATCGCGACCTTGAAATCGTTGGTCTCCGCCACCTCGAACGCGAATTTGTCGAGATAGTGGCGGAGCGAGAGGAAGAAGCCCTCGTCGCCCAATTCGTAGCGCAGCATGTCGAGCACGCACGCGCCCTTCTCGTAGGCGTGCCGATCCATGACCTCTTCCGAGAAACGATAGCGGTTGTAGACGATGGGCCGCCGGTGGCTGGTGCGGTCTTCGTGCAGATAGGCGAGGAAGTCCTGAAAGAGCGCGAACCGCGCCTCGTCCGGCCCGAGCGAGTGTTCGCGCCAGAGGTACTCCGCGTAGGTGGCGAAACTTTCATTGAGCCAGATCTGGGACCAGTCCTTGCAGGTGACCAGGTCGCCCCACCATTGATGCGCCAGTTCGTGGGCCACGATGTCGTCGTAGTTCAGGTCGAGGGCCGCCCGCTCGTCGAGCAGACACCGGTCGGTCAGCGTCGTGGCCGAGGTGTTCTCCATGGCGCCGAAGAGAAAGTCGTCGACCAGGACCTGCGAGTATTTCGGATAGGGAAAGGGGCAGCCGAACCGCTCCTCGAAGAATTTGATCATGCGGGGCGTATTGGCGAAGAGCTTGCGCCCGGCCTCCCGGCGTTCGCGGTAGACGTAATAATCGACGGGCAGCTCGTTGTGAGAGTCGTGAAGATGCTCGTATTCGCCGATCACGACGCTGACCAGGTACGCCGGATGCGGCTGGGTCTGGCTCCAATGGTAGGTTCGGGTGCCGGCTTCCGGATTCTCACGGAATTCGATCAACTCGCCGTTGGAGAGGACGAAGTAGGGAGCTTTGACGGTGGCCCGCAACTCCGTGGTCATCTTCTGATTGGTCACATCGTGGCAGGGAAACCACCAGTGCGCGTCCTCGTTTTCGCCCTGCGACCAGATCTGCCGCGGTTTATTCGGATAGGATTCATCCGGTTTGATGAAGAAGAGCCCTTTGCGGGGCCGGCAGGAGTAGTGGATCTCGACGACCAGCCGCTCCTGGCGGGAATAGGGCCGGTCGAGTTCGATCATCAGCTTCTCCGGTTCGGTCTCGAATTCGAGCGGAGTCGCCGGCGGCGCCGGTCCCGGAGTTCCGTGGTTGGCGCTCTCGACCCGCAGCAGCTTGACGCTCGAAATATTCATCTCGGCGATGTCCAGGGCGAAATATTTGAAGTGGTCGCTGAGGGGCAGGAGCGTCAAACTCGCGCTGCCGCCGATCCGCTGCTCTTCGTCGTCGAAGTTCAGATCGAGTTTCAGGTGCTTGAGCGCGAAGGTCCGATCGGGGGTATGATGTGCGGTCCCTTTGATGGGCTCGCGATCGACGCCGGACATGGAATCATAGAGCTTGAGATCGACCCATCGACGCGGGTCCAGGAAGGCCGGATGAATCTGTAGATCGTGGATGTTCATAGGCGCGTAGTTTCGATATTCGAGTTGCAAGTTGCAAGAGCGGCGAGGCTGAACTTGACGATTCAAGCCCGATCGCGCACTCTACTTCCGCACAACGACAAGCTGAATTGACAAATCGATGAACAATCAATCCTTACCACTATTTCACCGCCTGGCGCCTTCCCGGGGAGGGTTGGCCGAAAAACCGCCCTTGCTGTTGCTGCTGCACGGTTTTGGCGCCGATGAGAACGATCTCCTGGCGTTGGCGCCGGCGCTCGATGAGAGATTTTTGATCGTCAGCGTGAGGGCGCCGGTGACGCTGGGCGCCGCTTCGTATGCCTGGTTCAGCCTGGGGTTCACGCCCGAGGGCATCACCAGCAATCTCGAGGAGGCGGAGAACAGCCTGCTGATCCTGCGGAAATTCATTACCGAACTGGCTGCCGCTTATCATTGCGATCCGGGCGCCGTCTACTTGATGGGATTCAGCCAGGGCGCCATGATGAGCCTGGCGGCGGCCTTGACGACGCCGGGGCTGGCGGCGGGCGTGGTCGCCATGAGCGGGCGGGTCTTTCCGCAAACGATCGCGCAGATTACCGACCCGGAGACGGTCCGGGGGCTCCCGATC
>DATEFT010000220.1:0-8661 GCA_035280505.1 Blastocatellia bacterium
CGGCTTGCGCCAGGAAGTTACGCACGGTCTCGGCCCGCGCCTGCGACAGCTTCAGATTGTACTCATCCGACCCGACGGCGTCGGTGTGGCCCTCGATCTCCATCCGGTAGTTGCCCGGATAGGCGAGCAGGATTCCGCTCAGCTTGCTGAGCTTCTCTCTGGCGCCGGGCTTGAGAGTCGCCTGGTTGAAGTCGAAGAGGACGTCCGAGAGATTGACGATCAGACCGCGCGCCTCGCGTCGCGTCTCCAGAATTGCGGAGAGCGACATATAGAGACGTTGTTGAAGGTCGTCCCGCTCTTTCCGGGCCTGCTCGGCCAACTGACGCGCATGCTCGGCCTCCAGGCGGGCCGCATCTTCCGCAGCCTTGGCACGCTCGGCTTCAGTCTGAGCCTGCGTGGCCTGCTGGTTGGCGAGGGCCGCCTCTCGCTCCTTGCGTTCGGCCTCGGCCTTGGCCAGTTCGGCCTCGGTCCTGGCTTCGGAGATCGACCGGTCGGCATGGCGTCGCTCGGCCTCCAGGCGAGCCTGTTCGGCGCGATCCATGGCCACCGTTCGGGCGTGCTCGCCCAATCGCTGGACGTCGCGCGCCATGGCGGCATACTTCTCTTCGTGATGCTTGGGCCAGGCCTGCTCCAGCGCCGCGAGTTTGAGCTCGGCCTCGCGGAACTCGGCCTCGGCGAATCGTTTGGCATGGGCCCGCTGTGCGATCTCGACGGAGCGGCGCGCGCCCAGAATCAGCAACGGAGTGTTGAAATCGGCCCCGACCGGCTTGCCGGCCGTGTTGACGGTGTAGAGGTCACCGGTATCGCCGCGGTAGTCGATCTGGCTCGATTCGATCCCGCCCTTGGTCCCTTTGCGCAGGGCATTCTCCGCGATGATGATCGGCGAGGGCAGCGTCACGGCGCCGTGCGGTTCCGCCGTGATCACCAATCCGAAGGTCTGAAAAGAGGTCGTGACGTCCATATTGATATGGTCCTTCACGGGCAGGGCGGCCAGGTTCTCGGCCTGCCCTTCCGGAGCGACGGCCCACAAAATATAGGTCGTGTAGAAAGCTCCGAGACGCTGAGGATGATCCAGCGAACTCAACTCCAGCTCGATTCGCGAGCGGCCATCCTTGTTCACCACTTCGGCCTGCCCCTTGAGTTTCGGAGCGAGCGCCGATCCCACCATATTCACCTTCGTGTCGTTGTCCACACGATACTTGATAGCCAGGGTCGAACGCTTGGCGATCATGACCGGCGCAACCACGGTCTCGCGCTTGATCTGGATCTCCTGCGCAGAGCCTTGCGCGACTAGATTGTTCTGAGCAAAGATCAGTCCTGCGAGCATCAATGTGATCAGCGCGCCCGCAGTTATCAGTGTTCTTGAGTTCATATGCGGTCCCCCCTCCTAAAGGTGATTCGTTAATTGATGATCAAGATCGATCAACTCTTGATCAGTCTCGATCGATCCCTTTATTGACGGCGCTCATTAGTACACGTCCGAACTGAATCGATACGAACGCGGCCCGGATGGCGCTGCCGGGTTAAAAGGCAAGCGTTATTCCTTAATTTTTCGCATCAGATCCGATTCGGTGTTATGTTCTTCGGCCCCGGTGCAATCCAGAGCCGAAACCGTGAGCGGAAGGGGGCCGAGGGAAAGCACTTAGATCAATCGATGGGAGAAGTGTAAGACTCGATGATGAAGGTAACAGTTATTATTCCAGCCCGGTATGAATCGTCTCGGTATCCGGGCAAACCGTTGGCTGAGGTGTCCGGAAAAATAGCAATCAGGTGGACGTACGAAGCCGTACAGAAGATTCGCGGTGTGACCGAGATCTATGTCGCGACCGACGACCGGCGGATTCAGACCGCGGTCGAAGCCTTCGGCGGGGCGGTCCTGATGACCTCCGAGACCTGCCGGAACGGAACCGAGCGCGTCGCCGACGCGTTGACCCGGTGCCCGACCGAGCCCGAGATCGTCGTCAACGTCCAGGGTGATGCGCTGCTGACGCCGCCCTGGTTCGTCGAGGAGTTGATCTCATTTCTGCAATCCGAACCGGACGCCGAGATGGCCACCCCGATTCTCAAATGCGATGTCGAAAGTTACCGACGTTTTCTGAACGACCGGCGACACGGGCGGGTCGGAGCGACGACCGTCGTCACGGATGCGCGGGGACGGGCGCTCTACTTCTCCAAGGAGGTGATCCCCTTCCTCCCGCAGGAGGAGATGCTGGCCACGGTGCCGGTCTACCACCACGTCGGGATCTACGCCTACCGGCCGGCCGTGTTGAAGGAGTACTGCCGGTGGACTCCCGGCCCGTTGGAGAAGGCCGAACAGCTCGAACAACTGCGGTTCCTGGAGCAGGGACGGAACGTCTATGCGGTTGAGGTCGATCCGCGGGGCTTCGAGTTCTGGGAGTTGAACAATCCGGAAGACGTCCAGATCATCGAGAGCATGATCGAGAAACAGCGCGGGCGGTAAAGGGTCAAACCGCGAAACACGCGAAACACGCGAAAGATCGGTGAGTTCACGTGTTTCGCGGTTTGATTTTAGGCGACGGAAAACTTAGGGCCGGAAGACGATTCCGGTCGAGAGGCGCACGTTCACCTGATTCCGGCCGCCGGTGCCCTGATCGAAACGGGTCAGCAACGCGTCGGCCTGGAGAATCCGGATCGAAATCTTCTTCGCGACCTTCCGGTCAAAACCGGCTCCGATCGACGCGGCGAAGACGTTCTGAGTATCGGAATCGGTTACTCCCAGAACGGTGGCGGTCTGCTTGCCGTGGACGAACCCGACCATCATGGGCCGCAGATAGAACGTATTCTTGCTCTCCTTGCTGCGCCAGCTAAACTGGGGGCCGAACAGGAGGCTGTAGTTGCTGGTGTCGGCCGGGAAGGCCAACGATAAGGTCTGCGATGAGAACCGGTTGTTGATGGTTCCGAAATACCCGCCGAAATCCGCGGCGATCCCGATCCGGCGATGCAGGTTACCGGTCACCGAGAGGCTGAATCCGTTCAGGTTCGCGGAGTCTTGAAAAGCCGTTCCGGGGATTCCGGTGGAGGTTAGATCCGTAGTCGTACTATCGGTCCGCAGATAGGAGTATCCACCAAAGATCTCGACCTTCGGATAGTCCTGTGCTGAGGCGGTCAACGAGACAACCATTAAACAGGCGATGCCTAACAATATCTTCATGGGTGTAGATCCTTTCTATGTGCGATCTGGCTGCTGACTGAGTCAGGACCGCGAGTGGCACTGATCCGTCATCAGAAGGGGGCAATGCTAACGGTCATTCGCAGTCCGGCTTCGTTAAAATAGACTGCATGAATAACAGACGAGAAATAGAGCAGAATGTTGCGATCTGACCATATTTAATTTTAGGCATCGGCGGCTGACCGGGTACGACTGTGGATACCCACAACAGCCTGCCGTGATTATACACCTGCTGAGATTTAAACGCTCTCAGGAATCTGCCAAAACTAATTTCCCCGGGATTGCTTCCGACATCGCGTTAAGCCAACATACCTTCCGCCTCAAATACTGCAAGTTGACTACCATTTAGCGAAACCTGGGGGAGCCTATGCTTATAAAATCCTTCGCACCGGCAGTCCTGCTGACCTCGCTGTTGTTGTCCTGGGCGCATGCCCAATCCAGGCCCGTCGGCCAATTCGAGCATCACGAAGATGTCGGGGGACCGGCCAAACCCGGATCGGCGGTCTACGACGACGGAAAGCAGATCTACAGCATCATCGGCTCCGGCACGAATATGTGGACCAACAAGGACGAGTTCCATTACGTGTGGAAGCGAATGAGGGGAAATTTCATTCTGCGGACCCGCGTGGAGTTCGTCGGCCAGGGCGTCGATCCGCACCGCAAGATCGGCTGGATCGTGCGGCCCAGCCTGGATCCCGACGCGGCGCACGTCAACGCCTCTGTCCATGGGGACGGCCATGCCTCGTTGCAATTCCGGCGCACGAAGGGCGCCCAGACCGAACGCGCGAACTTCACCGCGAAGAGCCCGGACGTCATTCAACTCGAGCGCAAGGGCAACACCTTCACGATGTCGGTGGCCAATTTCGGAGAGCTGTTCCAGAAACCGGAGACGATCGAGGTCCCGCTCGGCGACGAGGTCTACGTCGGCCTCTACGTCTGCGCGCACAACCCGCAGGTCTATGAACAGGCGCTCTTCCGCGATGTCGAGATCACCGTCCCCGCCCGGGACAACTTCGTTCCCTATCGCGAGTATATCGGCAGCAAGCTGGAGGTTATGGATCTCGCCACCAAAGAGCGAAAGGTCTTGTATCGAGTCAAAGATTCGTTGCAGGCGCCCAACTGGACGCGCGACGGCAAGCACCTGATCTACAACCACAACGGCCTGCTCTACCGCTTCGATCTGGGCAAGAAGACGCCGACGCTCCTCGATACCGGCGAGGTCAAGAGCAACAACAACGATCACGTCATCTCGTTCGACGGCCAGACCCTGGGGATCAGCAGCAGCAGCAAGGAAGACGGCAACGTCTCGATGATCTATACCGTCCCGATCAAGGGCGGCATCCCCACGAAGGTCACGTCGAAGGGACCGTCGTACCTGCACGGCTGGTCGCCGGACAAAAAATTCCTGGTCTACGCCGCCCGCCGGGACAACGATTTCGACATCTATAAGATTCCGGTGACCGGGGGCGATGAGATCCGCCTGACGACCACGCCGGGTGTCGACGACGGTCCCGAGTACACGCCCGACGGCCAATACATCTATTTCAACTCCTTCCGCACCGGAACTATGCAGATCTGGCGCATGAAGCCCGACGGCAGCGAACAGACCCAGATCACGAAAGATGAGTACAACAACTGGTTCCCCCACATTTCGCCCGACGGCAAATCGATCGTCTTCATCACGTTCCCGCCGGACATTGCGCCGGGGGATCATCCGTTCTACAAACACGTCTATCTGCGCCTGATGCCGGTCGGCGGGGGCGCGCCCCAGGTGATCGCGTACCTCTACGGCGGTCAGGGGACGATCAACGTCCCGTCCTGGTCGCCGGACAGCAAGAAGATCGCCTTCGTCAGCAACACCGACCTGAGCGCGACGCGGCCGGACACCAGCGCGCTGCCGTCGCCCGGAGGCCTGACCTCACAGCAGGATCACCAGCGGCTCCTGGACCTGCTGCAGATCAAAACTTTGCGGCGCGGCGCGGACGGTCGAAACGCCCAGGCCCCGAACGCCGCCAACTACGATGAATCGAAGGCCAATCCGTATCCGAACCTGCCGGACCCGCTGGTCTTCAAGAACGGGGGGAAGGTGACGACGGCGAAGCTCTGGTGGGACCGGCGCCGCCAGGAGATCTTTGAAGATTTCGATCGGGAGATCTACGGCCGCGCTCCCAAGAAGACGCCCAAGGTGAAATGGGAGGTAGTCAGCACCACCCGGGAGGAGAAGGGCGAGGTCCCGGTCATCACCAAACAGCTCGTGGGCCACGTCGACAACTCCGCCTATCCGCAGGTGACCGTCGATATCCGATTGACGTTGACCACGCCGGCCGAGGCCAAGGGACCGGTGCCGGTCATCATGGAACTCAGTTTCGGCGGGCCTCGTCCGGGCGCCGCCGCCACGACGCCCGCTCCCGGCGGAGTCAACCCGCCCAGTTGGCAGCAACAGGTTCTGGGCAAGGGCTGGGGCTATGCCGTGATCATTCCGACCAGCATTCAACCCGACAACGGCACCGGCCTGACCCAGGGGATCATCGGCCTGGTCAACAAGGGGCAGCCCCGCAAATTGGACGATTGGGGAGCCCTGCGGGCCTGGGCCTGGGGCGCCAGCCGCGCCCTCGACTATTTCGAGACCGATAAGTCCGTGGATGCCCGGCAGGTCGGACTCGAGGGCCACTCCCGTTACGGCAAGGCCGTGCTCGTCGCCATGGCCTATGACCCGCGGTTCGCCGTCGCCTTCGTCAGCTCTTCGGGCGCGGGGGGCGCCAAACTTCATCGCCGCAATTGGGGCGAGCTGGTCGAGAACGTGGCCGCGCCGAACGAGTATCACTGGATGGCCGGTAACTATCTCAAATACGCCGGACCGTTGAACTGGAACGATCTGCCCGTGGACTCGCATGAACTGATGGCGCTGTGCGCGCCGCGCCCGGTCTTCATCAGCGCCGGAGCGACCCAGGGGGACGGGTGGGTAGACGCCAAGGGGATGTTCCTGGCCGCCGTCGGCGCGGGGCCCGTCTATCAACTGCTCGGCAAGAAAGATCTGGGGACGACGGAGTTCCCGTCGATCGAGACCACCTTGATCGAGGGCGAGGTCGCGTTCCGGCAGCACAGCGGCGGGCACACCCCGGGCCCGAACTGGCCGATCTTCCTGACCTTCGCCGATCGTTATCTCAGGGTTCCCTAAACAGGTTGACCAACCACGAAAGACGCGAAAGATGCGAGATCCTCAATCTTTCGCGTCTTTCGCATCTTTCGCGGTTCTTCAATCGTTTTAGCTTCATGCCCAATCGTAAACCGACCAAAGACGAGTTGCTGGCGGCGGCCGGAAGAACCGTGCCGGACCTGATCGCGCCCAATCTCGAAGTGCTCTTCTGCGGAATCAATCCGGGACTCTACACGGCGGCGGTGGGCCACCACTTCGCCCGGCCGGGCAACCGATTCTGGCCCACCCTGCACCGGGCGGGCTTCACCGATCGCCTGCTGGCGCCCTCCGAAGAGCACGAACTGCTCGGACTCGGCTACGGCATCGCCAGCCTGGTCGCCCGGGCCACGGCCTCGGCGGCGGAGTTGTCTAATGAAGAGTATGTGGACGGTGGACGGACATTGGAGGAGAAGGTCCGGCGTTACCGTCCGAGATGCGTGGCTTTTCTGGGCGTCGGGGCCTACCGCGTCGCGTTCAACCGCCGCCAGGCGGTCATCGGACGGCAGGAGGAGCGACTGGGCGATTCGCTGGTCTGGGTGCTGCCGAACCCCAGCGGACTGAACGCCAACTATCAGCTCGAAGATCTGACGCGATTATTCAGACAGCTCCACTTATATCTTGACGAGACTCGCGGAAGGTAATATTAAAGCGACGCAGTCATTTGCTCCGGGGCTGTGATCGGCCTCGGGTTTCGCATCCGGATGTTACGTGAATTCCTGGGCACCCGAGATGTGATCAGGAGGGAACGCCTAAAGCACTCAAGCCGCCTCTGCGAGTTCAAGCCTCTTGCGTTCTCTTACCGTACAGCAGATCGTAACACTCTCGGTCATCGAGACCGCATCTTCTTTACCTGCTGGATATCCCCCTGAACGAAAGTTGAACCAGCAAGTTCCATACCGGCAATAAAAACGGAAAAATCGCGCTGACGAACGCCCGCGCACGCGATTAACCGGCATTGAGGCAAGCATTTTGCTTAAGTCGGATCGAGTAAATCGTTCCAGCTCTACCCTGGTGTAATACGAACAAAAGACTTACATAGCCTCACCGGGTTTCGCGCTTGAATGATTTATGCCACTAGATTGTTGGGAGGGAGTATGAGCACACCATCAGAATCATTGCCGCCCGAATCGTTACCGCCGAGCCCTGGCTGGGCCACACGGCACAAACGCCCGTTGATCGTCGGACTGATTATCGTGGCGCTCTTATTCATTATTATTCTGGCCGGGTTGTACTACATCCGCTCCGAGCGATTTAACCGCTTCCTGGTGCAGGAGATTGAGAATGCGTTGCTGGACTATGGCCTGCGGGCGGAGATCGGGGAGTTCAAGCTGCAATGGCGCGAACGCAATGTGCGGCTGGGCAACGTCCGGATCTACAACCGGGAGACGGGACAGCTCATCGCGACGGTGAAGGAGCTGGCGCTCGCGGCTGACATTCCGGCCCCCTTCGCCCCGCGGCTGCGGCGCGAGGTGGTGCTCAAAGAGCTGGACCTCAACGGGCTCGACCTCTACGTCGAGATCGACGCGCAGAACCGTAACAACTTTCGCGGCGTCAACGCCCCTGAGCGGGAACCGGGAAGGATCACGGTCGACTTCGATAACCTGGTCGCCATTCTGAACGGGGGGGCCGTCCATCTCAACGACCAGGCGCATGACCTGCAGGCGGTCTTGAACGACTTGCGGGTGGATGCCCGGCCGGTCGCCGGGACGTCGTCCATCAATCTGCGGCTCCACGGCGGCGCGGGCCAGGTTAAATATCAGGGGCGCGAAGCGCCGCTGGAATCTCTGGAGATCGTCGGGCGGGCCGGGTCTACCGAAGCGACCCTCGAGCACTTTTCGCTGGAATCGCCACTCGTCAGCGCCAATCTCTCCGGCAAGGTCGAGAACAAGGAGGCTCCGCAGTACGGTTTCGACCTGCAGGCCAAGGTTAAACTGGCCGAGGCGGCCCGGGTCTTCAGTCCGGAGAGTCCGGCTTCCGGCGTCGTGACCTGGCAGGGACGAATCGACGGCACGGGAGCCGAGTATCGGGTCAACGGCGACGTCCAGACCGAAGAAGCCGCCGCCGCCGGAGTGCGGGTGCGCGGCCTCCGAGTAGAGAAGATCGCGCTCAGTCCGAACGACGGCGGGATCAAGTTCAGCAGTTCCGGAACCCGCGCCCAGGCGATCGCCATCGACGGGACCGGCATCAATAGCGTCTCGGTCGGCGAGTTGCGAGGCGAGTTTCGCAACGGCCGACTGCAGGTGACCGCGCCCCGCGCCGCCGTCTCGCGCGTGGA
>DATEFT010000221.1:0-3237 GCA_035280505.1 Blastocatellia bacterium
TCGCGTCATTCAGTTTCGATGCCTCGGTGTCGGAGATCTTTAGCACTCTGGCCGGAGGCGGAAGCCTGCATCTGCATCCTCAAGATCGCCTGATGCCCGGGACCGACCTGGTGAGAGCCCTGACCGAAGATCAGATTACGATCGCCACCCTACCTCCGACAGTGCTCGCGATGCTGGAAGAGGAAGAGTTATCGCAATTACAGACCGTGATTGCGGCCGGAGAGGCTTGCAATACGGAGATCGTGGAGCGATGGGCCCATGGCAGAAGATTCCTTAATGCTTATGGGCCGACCGAATCGACCGTCTGCGCCAGTATTGAGGTCTGCGAAACGGGCACCGGCAGAAAACCGACGATCGGGCGGCCACTCGCCAACACCAGGCTCTACATCCTCGATCGTGAACTGGCGCCGGTCCCGGTCGGAGTGCAAGGCGAACTGTACGTCGCGGGAGTAGGGCTGGCAAGAGGTTACTGGAGCCGACCGGAGCTGACGGCTGAGAGATTCATCCCCGATCTCTTCGGCGATCCTGGCGGAGAGCGGTTGTACCGAACGGGAGATCTGGTCAGATATCTGCCGGATGGAAGGATCGAATTTATCGGTCGGGCCGATACGCAGGTCAAAATCCGAGGGTATCGAATTGAACTGGGCGAGATCGAGGCGATCCTCAACGAGCATCGATCGGTAAGTCAGAGCGCGGTCGTGATGAGTGAGGAAGAGGGTGGTGACCGGCGAATCATCGGGTATGTGGTGGGAGAGACGGACGCGACCGCCGACGAATTGAAACGGCATGTTCGAGAGCGTCTGCCTGAGTATATGGTTCCCGGCCTGATCCGGCTCTTGAAAGAGATGCCGGTTACCGCCAATGGAAAGATCGACCGGAAGAGATTGCCATTCGCGCCGCTGCGGAACGATGCGGATCACTGGATGGAACCGGAGGAGACCGGCGCACGGACGCCGATCGAGGAGATTCTGATGGGAATCTTCGAGGAGGTGCTAAAGGTCAGTGGGGTCGGGAGAGACGATAACTTTTTCGGAATCGGAGGGCACTCATTGCTGGCGACGCAGGTCGTCTCGCGCGTGAGAACTGCGTTCGGACTAGAGATCGGAGTCAAAAGCCTGTTCGAGCGAGCGACGGCCAGGGAACTGGCTCGGAAGATCGAGGCGCTGATGAGCGGAGGCCGATCGATGGAAGCCCCGCCGCTGGTCAGAGCTTCGAGGCAGGCGGTATTACCGCTCTCCTTCGCGCAACAGCGGTTATGGTTTTTGGATCAACTCATGCCGAATAACCCGTTCTACAACTGCCTGGGAGCGGTGAGGCTGGAAGGGCGCTTGGGCATCGCGGTCCTGGAGAGATCGATCAATGAGGTCGTCAGAAGGCATGAAGTGCTGAGGACGAGGATCCAGATCATCGATGATGAACCGGCGCAGATGATCGAGGACTGGTCGCCACGGAGCTTGGAGCGCGTCGACCTCAGTCATCTGGACCCGGAGAGGAGAGACGCCGCAATCCACGAAATCATGAGAGAGGAGGCCGGGACCGGTTTCGATCTGAGCCGCGGCCCCTTATTGAAGATCAAGACGCTGAAACTCGGCGAGGAGGAACAGGTGGTGCTGCTGACCATGCATCACATCGTCAGCGACGGATGGTCGATGGGAATCTTGATCAGAGAGGTCGGAGCGCTCTATCGGGCCTACAGCGCGGGAGAAGAGTCGCCGCTGCCGGAACTGGAGATTCAATATGCGGACTATGCGGTCTGGCAACGAAACTGGTTGCGAGGCGAAGCCCTGGATCGGCAACTGCGTTACTGGGAGGAGCAGTTGGCCGGGGTGGTGCCGTTGGAGTTGCCGACCGACTATCCGCATCCGGCAACGGCCAGCTACCGGGGAGCCAACCTGAGCTTCGAGCTCTCGGAGACATTGACGCAAGGATTGCATGAGCTGAGCCGGCGAGAAGGCGGAACGATGTTTATGACGCTGCTGGCGGCTTTCCAGACACTGCTCATGCGATACAGCGGTCAGGAGGAGATCACCGTCGGCTCGCCGATCGCCAATCGGACCCGGGCAGAGACCGAGCGACTGATCGGATTCTTCGTCAATACGCTGGTGCTGCGGACCAGAGTCGAGAGGAACTTGAGTTTTCGGGAGTTGCTGAGGCGAGTGCGGGAGGTTTGTCTGGGGGCCTATGCCCATCAGGATCTGCCATTCGAACAACTGGTCGGAGATTTGCAACCCGAGCGCGATTTGAGCCGCCAGCCCCTCTTTCAGGTGATGTTGATCTTGCAGAATGCGCCGTCGGAGAGCCTGGAATTGCCGGGCCTGCGGATGAGTAAGCTCGAAGTTCCAGTCGAGACCTCTAAATTCGATCTCTTACTGGCGACGGCTGAAAGCAAAGGCCGCCTGGTCGGCAGTATCAATTACAGCAGCGATCTGTTCGAGGCGGCGACGATCGAGCGCCTGATCGAACATTTGAGGATCGTCCTCGAGAAAGCGGTGGCCGATCCCGGTGGTCAGGTCTCAATGATCGAGTATCTGACGGATCGAGAGAGGCAACAGATCCTCGAGGACTGGAACGAGACCCGGGTCGACTATCCGTCCGAGCAGTGCCTTCACGAACTGTTCGAGCAGCAGGTGGAACGCAGCCCGGACGCCGTGGCGATGGTCTTTGATGGCGTTTGCTTGAGCTATCGAGAATTGAACCGGCAGGCCAATCAGTTGGCGCATCACCTGCAGGGGCTGGGCAGCGGGCCGGAAAAGCTGATCGGGATCTGCGTCGAACGGAGCGTGGAGATGATCGTCGGCCTGATCGGGATCCTCAAATCGGGAGCGGCCTATCTGCCGCTCGATCCGGCCTACCCAGCCGAGCGGTTGCATCTCATGTTGAGAGACGCGGAACCTCTGGCGATCCTGGCGCAGGAACGCTTACTGGGAGTCCTGCCGGAGTTTGAAGGCGTGACCGTGTGCCTGGATCGAGATTGGCCCTTGATCGCGGAGCGGAGTGACCGGAATCTTCCGCTGCAGATGGCGAGCGGAAACCCGGCCTATGTCATCTACACCTCGGGTTCCACGGGGCGCCCCAAGGGCGTCCTGGTGCCCCATCGCCAGGTCATTAACTTCTTCATCGCGATGAATGCCGATCTTGAGCCCGACCCCGAGGCTGCCTGGTTGGCGGTGACCAGCATCTCCTTCGATATTTCAGTTCTGGAGCTGTTATGGACTCTGGCTCGCGGCTTTCGCTTCG
>DATEFT010000222.1:0-15266 GCA_035280505.1 Blastocatellia bacterium
GCCGATCGATTCGCCCCAGGGTCCGGGACGACCCGGCGGCGCGGGCGGGCGAGCCAACGATCGCCTCACCGAGCAGGCCGATTTCACCACGGTCCAGTCGTTGAACCATCCGCTGCCCCCGATCGCGGGAGCCGGAGAGGAACTCCTGGAGTTCCTCCTGACCGGAGCCGGGGTCAAGTACTCCGAACTGAAAGAGAAAGCCGCGAAACAGGAGCCGCTGCCCTCCTTCACGATCAAAGGCGTCAAGCTCACCTTCAACCTCGAGGCCGAGTATCAGATCGTGCGCACCCAGTATACGCGCAACGTCGTCGGCGTCCTCGAAGGGACGGATCCCAAACTCAAGGAGACCTATGTCACCTTCGGCGCGCACTACGATCACGTAGGTTACAGCGAAGGCGAGATCGTGCAGTCTCAGAACGGACCGCAGCGGCAGGGCGCAGTCGGCCGGGTCAAAGAGGGCGCGACCGAAGACCGGATCTGGAACGGCGCGGATGACGACGGATCGGGAACGGCCGCCCTGCTCGGCGTCGCCAAAGCCTTTGCCACCGGTCCGCGGCCGAAACGCTCGTTGATGTTTCTCTGGTATGCGGGCGAAGAACGCGGTCTCTGGGGCTCACGCTACTACGTCGACTACCCGTCGGTCCCGCTCGATCAGATCGTCGCGAATCTGAATATGGATATGGTGGGCCGCAATCGCGACGACAAAACGGAAGAGGCCAACTCGGTCTACCTGGTCGGCTCCGATCGAATCAGCACCGAACTTCATAACCTGACGATCGAGGCCAACACCGGGCTGACGCGGCCGCTGAAACTGGATTTCGAACTCAACGATCCGACCGATCTCGAACAGGTCTACTATCGGAGCGACCATTACAGCTACGCGGCCAGGGGGATCCCGGTCGTCTTCTTCACCACCGGGCTCCATCCCGACTACCATGCCAATACCGACAGCGTCGAGAAGATCAATTTCGAGAAGATGACGCGGATCTCGCAACTGGTCTATGAGACCGGGCTGCGGATCGCGGGCCTGGACCACACGCTCGCCCGCGATAACCGGGGGCCGCGCGTCGGCAAGGGCAGCGACGGAAAGATCGTCGATTAACTTTCTCCAGCTTTAAATCCTCAACCGCGAAACACTTCGTGTGTTTCGCGGTTTCGATTTACAACTCGCTTTTGCGCAATCGCAGGGCGTTGGTGATCACCGAGACCGAGCTGAAGGTCATGGCCGCGCTCGCGATCATCGGGCTCAGCAAGAGTCCGACGACCGGATAGAGCAGACCCGCCGCGAGCGGCACGCCCAACAGGTTGTAGACGAAGGCGAAGAAGAGGTTCTGCCGAATATTGCGCATCGTCGCGCGGCTCAGGCGGCGGGCGCGCACCAATCCCCGCAGGTCGCCCTTGACCAGGGTCACTCCGGCGCTCTCCATCGCCACATCGGTGCCCGTCCCCATCGCAATCCCGACGTCCGCCCGGGCCAGAGCCGGGGCATCGTTGATGCCGTCGCCGGCCATGGCGACCCGGCGCCCGGCGGCCTGCAGCCGCTCCACGACCTCCTGCTTGCCGGCGGGCAGGACCTCGGCTTCGACCTCCCGGATGCCCAGGCTTCGCGCCACGGCCTCGGCGGTCGCCCGGTTGTCGCCGGTCAGCATCACGATCCGAAGCCCTTCCGCCTGCAACATCCGGATGGCCTCGGGGGCCGAACTTTTGATCGGGTCCGCCACACTGATCAGACCGGCGGGTTGCTCATCGACGGCGGCGAACATGACGGTCTGGCCCCGGGCCTGCAACTCCGCGGCCCGGTCACCGAAAGCCTCGAGCCGGAAACCCAGCTCCTCGAACAACCGCCGATTGCCGAGCGCCACGGCATGACCCTCGACCCGGCCGAGCACGCCCCGGCCGGTGACCGATCGGAAATCCGCGACCCGGGCCAGCGCCAGCCCCCGCGCGGCCGCGGCCTCGACGATGGCCCCGGCCAGGGGATGTTCGCTCGCTCGCTCGAGACTGGCCACCAGCCGCAGCAGTTCCGACTCGCTCTGCGGCCCGCACGGAATGACGTCCATCAGTTGCGGCCGGCCTTCCGTCAAGGTGCCGGTCTTGTCGACGACCAGGGTATCGACCTTCTCCAGAACCTCCAACGCCTCGGCATTCTTGATCAAGACGCCGGCGCTCGCGCCCCGCCCGGTGCCGACCATAATCGACATGGGCGTCGCCAACCCGAGCGCGCAGGGACAGGCGATGATCAGGACGGCCACGGCATTCACCAGCGCATACGCCATGCGCGGTTCGGGACCGTAGAGGCCCCAGACGACAAAGGTCAGCATGGCGACGCCGATCACCGCCGGAACGAAAGAGGCCGAGACCCGATCGACCAGGCGCTGGATCGGCGCGCGGCTGCGCTGCGCTTCGCCGACCATCCGCACGATCCGGGCCAGCAACGTCTCCCGGCCCACGCGCTCGGCGCGCATCACGAATCCTCCCGTGCCGTTGACCGTGCCGCCCGTGACCGGATTGCCGGTCCGCTTCTCGACCGGGATCGGCTCTCCGGTGATCATCGATTCATCCACTGAACTGAAGCCCTCGGTCACCGCCCCGTCCACGGGGATCTTCTCGCCCGGGCGCACGCGCAGCAGATCGCCCGGGTGAATCCGGTCGAGCGGAACATCCTCTTCCCGGCCATCGGGATTCAACCGGCGGGCCATGCTCGGCGCCAATCCGAGCAGAGCCCGGATCGCGCCGCTCGTGCGGCCGCGCGCCCGCAGTTCCAGCACCTGACCCAACAGGACCAGGGTCGTGATCACCGCCGCCGCCTCGAAATAGACCGCGACCTGGCCGCCGTGCGCGCGAAAAGAGTCCGGGAAGAGGCCCGGAAAGAGAGTCGCCACCAGGCTGTAGCAGTATGCGGCCCCCGTGCCGATGGCAATCAGGGTGAACATATTCGGGCTGCGGTTGACGATCGAATGCCAGCCGCGCTCGAAGAACGGCCGGCCGCCCCACCCGACCACCGGTGTGGCGAGCAGCAATTGAATCCAGGTCAGGACGGCCGGCGAGAGCGCGTGCTGGAGCGGCTGTCCCGGGATCATCTCCGACATCGCCAGCAGCAAGAGGGGAATCGAGAGCGCCGCGGAGACCATCAATCGGCGCGTCATCTCGACGAGTTCGGGATTGGCCTCCTCTGCGAGCGTGACCGTGCGCGGTTCGAGCGCCATGCCGCAGATCGGACAGGCGCCGGGCTCGGAGCTGACGATCTGCGGATGCATCGGGCAGACATACTCCGTCCGGGTCGGCAGCGAGTCGAGCGCCTCCGGCTCCAACGCCATGCCGCACTTCGGACAGGCGCCGGGCCCCCGCTGTCTCACCTCCGGATCCATCGGACACACATAATCGACCTCGCCCTTCCCATTGGACGCCGGATCGTGATCATGAGGCGCGACCGCACCGGAGGCGCCCCTGGTCGAGAGCGAAACGAGAGTCAACGGCGGCCGATTGAGATACCGCGGCGGATCGGCCACGAATCTTTGCTGACAGCCGACCGCGCAGAAATAGTAGGTTCGCCCCTGGTAATCGGCCTGGCCGGCTGCGCGCTCGGGTTCGACATTCATTCCGCAGACCGGATCGACATGCTTAGGTCCTTTCATGCTCCTCCCTTTCTGGTCCGAATTATCCCACACTCCCTCTCCGATCGATCTCGATCGAGTTCGGTCAACTATATTCTACAACCGGCGTTCGACCACAAGGTCCGGAGCAAAGATGAAGCGAGTCGATCCGAACCGCATGAAAAATCGCCGGCTTTCTCGTCAGCTTCGAATTCGCTCTTCTCTAATCGCGGGCTCTCTGATTAGAATGCTCCATTGCGCGTTCAAGTCATGACGCGCTGAGACGGATCCGACTAGAGGAGATCAAAACATGGTGACCGACAACCAACTGAAACAGATCATGCCCAACCTACCGGAGGAGAAGCGGACTCAATACCTGCCCTTCCTCAACCGGGTGCTGAGCAAATACGAGATCAACACCCGGTTACGCCAGGCCGCCTTTCTGGCGCAGACCGCCTGGGAGTCCGGAGAGTACAAGTATCTGGAAGAGGTGTGGGGACCGACCGAGGCCCAAAAACGTTACGAGCCGCCGAGCGATCTGGCCCGGCGACTGGGAAACACGCAGCCGGGCGACGGCGAGAGATTTAAAGGTCGCGGCGTGATTCAGATCACGGGGCGATTCAACTACAAGAAGTACGGCGACCTGCTCGGGCTCGACCTGGTCACGACGCCGGAGCTGGCCTCGACGGTCCAGGTCGCCTTCTCCACCGCGGGCCTCTACTGGCAGCTCAACGGCCTCAACGCGCTGGCCGACATCGGAGATTTCGAGACCATCACCAAACGCATCAACGGCGGTCTGAACGGCTACGGCGGGCGGTTGAAATACTATCAACGAGCCAATGCGGTGCTCGGCGCCAGGGCCTGATCGGCCGCGCTTGAAACAGGTAATGAAGATGGCTTTTTTCGGGGCTCTGGTCGGCCTCCCGCTCCCCCGGACCGTTGACGCCAGGCCGTTCTGCGATTACTCTTACGCTTACCACGTATCGTCAACGCGTATCGCTTTTATAACTCACAACATGTCCTACAATCGCATTCTGCATTCGATCAAGTTTGGGGGATAAGATGCCGAAGTATATTTTTGTCACGGGTGGAGTAGTAAGTGGCTTGGGCAAGGGCGTAGCCGCGGCTTCGATTGGTGCCTTGATGGAAGCGCGCGGACTGAATGTGACGCTGCTTAAGTTCGATCCTTATCTGAACGTCGATCCAGGCACCATGTCGCCGTTCCAGCATGGTGAAGTCTTCGTCACTGACGACGGCGCGGAGACGGATCTGGATCTGGGGCATTACGAGCGCTTCACCAACGCCAAGCTGACCCAGGCCAACAACTGGACGACCGGGCGCATTTATCAGACGGTGATCGAGAAGGAGCGGCGGGGAGATTACCTCGGGAAGACGATCCAGGTCATTCCGCATGTCACCAACGAGATCAAGGATGCGATCAAGGCAGTCTCCGGAAACAAGGATGTGGTGATCGTCGAGATCGGCGGCACGGTGGGCGACATCGAATCGCTGCCCTTCCTCGAGGCCATCCGCCAACTGGGCAACGAGGTCGGCCGGCATAACGCGATCTTCGTCCACCTGACCCTGGTCCCGTACCTGGCGGCGTCCGGCGAACTGAAGACCAAACCGACGCAGCACTCCGTCAAGGAGATGCTCTCGATCGGGATTCAGCCCGACATCCTGCTCTGCCGCTGCGACCGCGAACTGCCGCGCGAGATGAAGGCCAAGATCGCCCTCTTCTGCAACGTCTCGGTCGACGCCGTGATCACGGCCCAGGACGTCAGAACGGTCTACGAGATCCCGCTGGTCTTCAACCGCGAGGGGCTGGACCAGTTGATCGTCGATCTGCTGCGGCTGCCGCTGGGCGACACCGATCTGCGCAAGTGGACGGCCCTGGTCAACCGGGTCTACGGCGCGCGCGAAGCGGTGACCATCGGGATCGTCGGCAAATATGTCGGGCTCGAAGATTCCTATAAGAGCCTCAACGAAGCCCTGGCCCACGGCGGTTTCGCCAACAACCTGCGCGTCAATTTCCGCTGGATCGAGAGTGAAGACCTCATGACCGATGAACGCTGGGAAGAGACCCTCCGCGAGGTCGATGCGATTCTCGTTCCCGGAGGCTTCGGCAAACGCGGCATCCCGGGCATGATCCGCGCCATCGGTTACGCGAGGCGTGAGAAGAAGCCGTTCTTCGGCATCTGCCTGGGGATGCAATGCGCGGCCATCGAGTTTTCGCGCCACGTCTGCGGCATCGAGAATGCCGATTCGACCGAATTCGATCCCCACACGCCGAACCCGGTGATCTTCAAGCTGCGCGATCTACTGGGCGTCGAGAACCTGGGGGGGACCATGCGGCTGGGCGCCTATCCCTGCCAATTGCGCCCGGGATCGCTGGCCGAGATGATCTACGGCAACAGCGAGATCTCCGACCGCCACCGCCATCGTTACGAATTCAATCCGGCTTACGAAGACCGACTGGCCGAGAACGGAGTGATCTTCTCCGGAAAATCGCCCGACGGCAAATTCGTCGAGATGCTCGAACTGACCAACCATCCGTGGTTCGTCGGCTGCCAGTTCCATCCCGAGCTGAAATCCAAACCGCTCGACCCTCATCCCCTTTTTGCCAGTTTCATCCGGGCAGCTTACAATCAGAGACTGCGCGACGAGGTCGGCGAGAGTGAAGAGGGCAAGCGAACGACCCCGAACGAAGGAGAGTCCGCGGCCCTGGTCAACTGAGGATTCGGGAAATTCAGTTCTTTGGAATTCGAGATTCGAACCGCGGACCACGCGAAAGACGCGAAATTATCCAGCTTTCGCGTCTTTCGCGTCTTTCGCGGTTCCGAATCAAAACTTCGAGAAATTTACTTTCCCGGGGATTCAGGATTTTCGATGAAAGTTTCCGGCGCCGGATCGTTCCGGTCTTAGTATTTAAAATGACAATTACCGAAGTACTGACGAGACAACAGGCCGGCGAGCTCTTTCTGATCGCCGGCCCCTGCGTGATCGAATCGGAAGCTCACGCCCTGATGATGGCGCGGGAGATTTCGGCGATCACGGCGCGGCTGGGCCTGCCCTACATCTTCAAAGCCTCTTATGACAAGGCTAATCGTTCGTCCGGACAATCGTTCCGCGGCGCGGGGATGATCGACGGGCTGCGGATCCTGCAGCGAATCAAGGATGAAGTGGGCGTGCCCGTGCTGACCGACGTTCACGAGTCCGGACAGATGCCCATGGTCGCCGAGGTCGCCGACGTGATTCAGATTCCCGCGTTTCTCTGCCGCCAGACCGACCTCTTGCTGGCCGCCGCCGCCTCCGGGCGGGCGATCAACGTCAAGAAGGGCCAGTTCATGGCCCCGTGGGAGATCGGCAACATTATCAAAAAGCTCCAAGGCGGCGGCGGACATGAAATCATGGTTACTGAGCGCGGCGTGAGCTTCGGCTACAATAACCTGGTGGTCGATATGCGGTCGTTCCCGATCATGCGTGGCTTCGGCCGCCCGGTCGTCTTCGACGTCACCCACAGCCTGCAACTGCCCGGCGGCCTGGGCGATGCGACGGGAGGACAACCGGACTACATCGAGCATCTGGCGCGCGCCGGCGTGGCCTGCGGCGTCGACGGCGTGTTTATGGAGGTCCACGATAATCCGCCGATGGCCTTGAGCGACGCGGCGACCCAGTTTACGCTGAGCCAATTGGAGTCGTTGCTGGAGATGCTGCTGAAGATCCATCGACTCGTACAACCTCCGAGAACGGCGTGAGGATCGACTAACAAACAACAGGTAGCGAGTGGTCTCCACTCTTCACAGTTCGGTTTCATGGTGCTTATGAATAGACTATTCTTTTGCCTCGCGATCGTCCTGACTCTTCCGGCTATCGTCTCGGCGCAGGAGTTCGAGATTAAGAAGTTCGACCTCACGACGCGGGTGGTGCCCGAAGAGTACAAGATCGACGTCCAGGCCCATCTGCGACTGGTCAATCTCTCGGGCCCCGATCTGGCCGACCGGATCTTGCTCTCGACCAGCGAGAAACCTCGCCTCTCCTTCTTCCTCAATCTCAAAGCCAAAGTTCAGGGGATGAAGGTCAACGGCGAGACCGTCACGCACAAGACGGCCGAGGATCCACGCAACGCGCTGCTGCGCGTCAGCACCGATATCAACACGACTATCGCGAAGGCGCGCGAGTTCGAGGTCGAATTCGAATACTCGATTCCCTCGGCCGACCGCAACGCCTCGCTGCACGTCTCGAACAGCGAGACGTTCCTGCTGCCGGCCAGTTTCTGGGTCCCGGTCGTCCACACGCCGTACGCCGACCATGGCACCGACACGGCGCCGATGTCGATCACGGTCACGGCGCCTCAGGGACTCAAAGTCGTCTCATCCGGGATTCGCAAGAGCGATAACGCGTTCGAGCAATCGATGGCCGCGCAGCCGTTCTTCTTCGCGGGCGATTACGACGTGCTGACCCGGGGCGGCGAATCGTATCCGGTGGAGGTCTATCTGCCACGCGGAACGAGCGAAAACGGCAAACAGCAGGCGCAGCGCCTGGCGATCGAGGCCGAGCGCGTCATGGCTTTTTACGTCAAATATTTCGGCGTTTCGGCCATCGCCCCGTTCCGCATCATCGCCACCCAGGCGCGTCAACTGAGCACCGCCACGACCGACGCTTTTTCGCAGAACCGCGACATCTCGTTCGCCACCGTCGGAGCGGTCGCCATCGACGACAACTTCTTCCGCCGGGACACGATGGACCTGGGAACGATCGAACTGCTGGCGGGGGCCGCGGCTCGAGCCTGGATCGACGGACAGGTCTTGCTGCGCGGCCGCGGCACCGGCATGCTGCGCGACGGGCTGCCCGTCTATCTGGCCGCTCAATACCTCGGAACCCGGTTCGGCCGGGAGCAGCAGGACGAATCGTTCGACCGCGCCCGCCGCGCCTACGCCTCGATCGCCCGCTCCGATGCGCCGCTGTTGATGCAGAGCCAGCTCGACCGCAACTATACGACCAGCGTCTTCAGCAAGGGCGCGCTGATCTGGAGATTGCTCGAGCAGCAGATCGGCAGACAGAACTTCGACAACGCGCTGCGCGGTTCGCTGAGCCGGACCAAGGTCGATGTGCTGTCGCTCGGCGAGTGGCGCTCGCCGCTCTGCGCTTTCTCGCGCTGCGCCAATCTGAAGAGCAGCTTCATCGCGACCGGAGCCAATCGCAAGCTGGTCGAGGAGATCTTCACCAACTGGATCGATACCGTGGTCCTTCCGGACTTCGCCGTCGGCCAACCGCAAAAGACGGCCAACGGAATCGAGTCGACCGTCGCCAATTTCGGCACCGGGGACCTGACCATGGACGTCCTGGCCCTGACCGACAAGGGCGAGAAACTGCGGCAGACCGTCACCGTCAAAGCCAGCGAATACGGAACGGTCAGTTTCCCGGCCGGCACCAACATCGCCGTCATCGAGGCCGACCCGGACAAACTGTACCTGCAGAACGATTACCTCAACGATCGCTACCCGCGGCTGCCCTCCGAATCCGAGGCGTACGGGAAGGCCAATATCGCCTTCAGCAAAAACGATTTTCCGACCGCCGAAGCCATGGCGCGGGAGGCCATGAAGGTCAATCCCGAAGCCCCGACCCTGCGCACCCTGCTCGGACGCGCCCTGCTCGGACAGAACAAACAGAACGAGGCGGCGACCATCTTCGAGGCGGTGCTCAAGACCGAACCGCTGCCGATTCAAGCCTATGGATGGGCCCATCTGGGCCTGGGCGAGATCGCCCTGCAACGGAACCAGGGCGCCGAGGCCGTCAAACATTACCTGCTGGCCGCCGCCGCCGATCTCGACGCGGCGACCACCATCGCGGCGCGCGACGGCGCGCTCAAGGCCGAACGCGCGGCCAACGCGGCCAAGGTCCCCGACGAGCTCCGGACCTTCTTGCAGAAGTTCGACGCCGCCGTCCTGCAGAGCAACTCGGCCGTCGTCAATCCGTTCATCGACCTCGGCAACCTCCGGAAATTCGCCCAATCGCTCGTCGTCCGGAAACCTTCGATCTGGGTCACCGAGACTCTGCGTTCCGAGGACTGGGACAGTAACCGCACCGCGGTCGATGTCACCCTCAAGATCAAGATCGAAGGCAAAGACTACACCGGCCGCGCCGTCTATGTGATCAACCGCGGCGGAGGTAGAATGCTGTTGAGCGAGGTGCCGGTCTTTGATGTGAAATAGCTAATTACGCGCTTAACAAAATCCGTTGATCAACCGCGAAACACGCGGAACACGCTAAATCAGCAACATTTCGCGTCTTTCGCGTGTTTCGCGATTTAAGATGATTGGTAGTCGCCATGGCAGGATCCAAGGAATTGAGCAGGCTGACACCCGAGGAGTATCTGGCGTTCGAGGAGCAGAGCAACGTCAGGCATGAATATGTCGCCGGATGGACCTTTGCGATGGCCGGCGCCGGCGATCGCCAGATTCTGATCGTCGGCAATCTATTCGCGCGGCTGCGGGCCCATCTGCGGGGGACCATCTGCCAGGTCTACCAATCCGGGATGAAGGTCCTGATCGAAGCCGCCAACACCTTCTACTATCCCGACGTCTTTGTGACCTGCGAAACGGTGAAGGCCAACACCTATTTCAAGAATCAGCCCTGCCTGATCATCGAGGTCCTGACGCCCGGCACCGAATCGACGAACCGCCGCGAGAAGCTCGCCGCTTACTTCCGGCTCGAGAGCCTGCGCGAGTATCTGCTGATCGACCAGGATCGGCAGCGGATCGAGTTCTATCGTCGCGGCCTGGAGGGCAGGATTCAGTTGCAGATGCTGGGGCCGGGCGATCGAGTGCAATTCGAATCGCTGCCGAACGGCCTCCTGGCGATGACCGTCGAAGAGGTCTACGAAGACGTGGTGTTCGACTGGTAAACAGGACGGCGAAACACGCTCAAGCCGATCGACTTCAGCGTGTTTCGGATCTTTCGCGGATCAAATCCAACTACTTCAAGACAATATTGAGTTTCCCGAGCTTCTGCCTGGCCGCCAGCTCTTTCTGGCTCGCGTTCGGCGTGACATCGGGCTCGCGCCACTTGTTGGCCATCAGGTAATCTTTATCCTTGACCATCTCGCCGGGTTTGTAGACGGCCCACTCGAAGTTGTGGCCGTGGTTGATCGCGTCGGTCGGGCAGGCATCCACGCAGAAGCCGCAGAGGATGCAGCGGCCGTAATCGATCTGATAGACCTTCGCATAGCGATGATCCATCGAATGGCGCTCGGCATATGGGCGCGGGTCTTCCGCGCCCTCGATGTAGATGGCGTCCGCCGGACAGGCGGCCGCGCACAGAAAACAGGAGACGCACTTCTCCTTGCCGTCTTCGTTGACATCGAGAAAATGCTCGCCGCGAAAACGGCGGTACATCTGCACCGGTTCTTCCGGATAACTGACGGTCTCTTTCTTGGTCGGGATGTGGCTCAGGGTGACGCTCATCCCCTGAGCGGTGGTCCGTGCCACCTCGATCACCTCTTTGGCGACATTGATGATATCTGAGAGTATGGACATATCTGATTAATTCACGGTCACGCTCCCTCCGCCTGCATAATCAACTTCCCCGTATTAGGCGGGAGATTGAGCGCTTCTTTGGGAAAATGTTCGGCGAAATAGCTGATCAGATCATGAACGGTGACTATTCCGGCGGCGTTCCCCTGATCATCCACCAGGGGGATATTGCGGTAATCACCATCATACATCAGTCGCATCGCTTCCGCCACCGCGTCCTCCAGGCTCAGCTTGGCCGGATTCGGCGTCATAAATTGTTCGATCGGAGCCGCGTCGCTGACCGGTTCGCCGAGGATCCGGTTCAACAGGTCGCGTTCCGTAAAGAGGCCGACCAGCCGCCCCTGATCGCAGATCAGGGCGCAGCCCAGGTGTCGGGCCTTCATGGCTTCAATTGTCTCACGAACGCTCACGTGGCGTTCGACGATGGCCGGTTCACGCAAAGGAAGGTGACGAATCTTGAGCTGATTCAAAGTTGATTCGATCGACACGGGGACTCCTTTTCGCGAGCTAAAAATCGAGCTCACTGTGTTCCAGAATACAGTTGGCTACGGCTTTGGCGGAAACGATGCCGACGGGATGGCCCTGCCTGACGATGGGGACATGACGATAACCGCCCACCGCCATCTTGTTGACCACCACTCGAATGGCATCGCCCTCCTCGACGGTCTCGGGATCCGAGGTCATGACTTCGCTGACCGGAATCCGGTTCAGATCCACGTCGCGCCCGGCAACCTTGTAGAGCAGATCCCGTTCGGTCAGGATCCCGACCAGTCTCTCGTCCTTGACCACTACTGCCTGTCCGATGCCGATGGTCTTGATGCGAGAGATGGCGTGCGCGACGGAATCGTGCGGTTTCACAAAGACCAGCCGGTCGAAATGAACCTGGCTGACAGTATCTTCCATCAAATGCTGCTGTAATCCGCTGATGCCTCTGGGAACATCGAAGAAACTGAGGTCATGCAAACACTCGTCACAGTGATCCAGCCCATCCAGATTGTGATGGCTGCAATATGGACAAATCATAGACCCCCCCATCAGTTAATAAATCAGACTATCATTAGACTGAAAACTGAAGACCCTCTCGGATTTTGCGGGTGAACGGTCTTAAAGCGCCGGAAGCGCGCCATAAAATAGCCAGGGGTGAACCCCCTGGTCCGTGGTCATGCTTGACGCGCCCTGAAAGGGCGCCATCAAATCCAGATTTAATCGCGTCCCTACAGGACGCGGATCATCTCGCGATCCGACCAGGGGTTCGCGCTTCGCGCTCCACCCCTGGCTATTATCGGTTGCGCCTTCGGCGCTCAAAAGGCGCACATCAGATCTTAAATCACTCTTCGCAACCCGGCTCTTCGGGTTTGATGACCCAGGTCTCGCCGCTGTGCAGCAACTTCTCCAGGCTCCCGGCGCCCCGGGTCTCAATGGTCGAGGAGATTTGCGCCTTAAGCATCTCCTCGTAGGTCGGTTTGCGAACCGCGCGGAAGACGCCCATCGGGACGGGATATTCGGGATACTGCATGCGGCCCAGAATGTATGCCAGACTCGGCTCGGGAGCCTGCTCCTGGTGCACGAAAATCTGGTCCAGGGTCACGCCGTTCTCGCCGACGGTGACGATCTCCGGGGTCACGCCGTTCAATCGAATCCCCTTGTCCTTGTTCTTGCCGAAGAGCAGCGGTTTGCCGTTCTCCAGTTGGATCATGCGGTCGTCCTTGACCTCGCGCTCGTTGAAGGTCTTGAAGGCGCCGTCGTTGAAGATGTTGCAGTTCTGATAGACCTCGAGGAAGCCCGACCCCTTGTGCGCCGCCAGCCGTTCGATCATCGACGAGAGATGTTTCGGATCGACGTCCATCGAGCGCGCGACGAAGGTCGCTTCCGCCGCGAAGGCCAGGCTGAGGGGATTGATCGGATAGTCGATGGTCCCCATCGGAGCCGATTTGTTCTTCTTGCCGAGTTCGGAAGTCGGCGAATACTGCCCCTTCGTCAAACCGTAGATGCGGTTGTTGAAGAGGATGATCTTCAGATCCACGTTCCGGCGCAGGCTGTGAATGAAGTGGTTGCCGCCGATCGAGAGGGCGTCGCCGTCGCCGGTGATCACCCAGACCTGCAGTTCGGGATTGGCCAGCTTGACGCCGGTCGCGAAGGCCGGCGCGCGCCCATGAATCGTGTGGAACCCGTAGGTGTTCATGTAGTACGGAAAGCGGCTCGAACATCCGATCCCCGAGACGAAGACGAACTTCTCCTTCGGGATGTTGAGCTCGGGCATGACCTTCTGCACCTGCGCGAGAATCGAATAGTCGCCGCAGCCCGGACACCACCGGACCTCCTGGTCGGTCTGAAAATCTTTGCGCGTCAGTTTCACGGCGGCATGGCCGTTGGCGCCGTTCGTCCCGTTGGCGCCGTTTGTCGATTGTCCGTTTTCACTCATTGCAATTTACCTTTTCCTCGCAATCAAAAACCGATGTCTCAGCCCCGGATCTTCAAAGATACGCCTGGATCTTGCGGACCAGCTCCGTCACTTTGAAGGGTTTGCCCTTGACCTTGGAGAAGCCGACGGCGTCGACCAGAAACTTGGCCCGCACCAGCAGCGCCAATTGTCCGAGGTTCAGTTCGGGAATGATCACCGTCTCGAACCCCTTCAGGACCTCGCCGAGATTTCCGGGGAAGGGATTGAGGTACCGCAGATGTGCGCTGGAGACGGCGTGTCCCTTCTCGCGCAACTGCTCCACGGCGGTCGTGATCGCGCCGTAGGTCGAGCCCCAGCCCAGCACCAGCACCTTCCCGGTCGCGCCGCCATAGACTTCGAGGTCGGGAATGTCCTGCTGCATGCGCTGAATCTTCTCCGCCCGCAGATGGACCATGAACTCATGGTTGTCGGGATCGTAGTTGACGTTGCCGGTGATGTTCTGCTTCTCCAGTCCGCCGATCCGATGCTCCAGACCGGGCGTGCCGGGAATGGCCCACGGACGCGCCATCGTGCGCTCGTTGCGCAGGTAGGGCAGGAACCCCTCGACCTCTTCGCGCAACTGGACCTTCATCTTCGGCAATTCGTCGAGCTTCGGGATCTCCCAGGGTTCGGAACCGTTGCCGAGGTAGCCGTCGGACAGGAAGAAGACCGGCGCCATGTAGGTGGTCGCGAGGCGCACGGCTTCGACCGCCATGTTGAAACAGTCGGCGGGCGTGGCAGGCGCGACGATGCCCACCGGACATTCGCCGTTGCGGCCGAACATGGCCTGCAAGAGATCGGCCTGTTCGGTCTTGGTCGGCAGTCCCGTCGACGGGCCGCCGCGCTGGACGTCGATGATCACCAGCGGCAATTCGGTCATGACCGCCAACCCGATCGCTTCCGATTTGAGCGCGACCCCGGGACCGCTGGTCCCGGTCAGGCCCAGATGTCCGGCGAACGAGGCGCCGATCGCGGCGCTGATCGCGGCGATCTCGTCTTCGGCCTGAAAGGTCTTGACGCCGAAATTCTTGTGCTTGGAGAGCTCGTGGAGGACGTCCGAAGCGGGCGTGATCGGATAGCTGCCGTAGAAGAGCGGCCGGCCGGTCAGTTGCGAGGCCGTGATGAATCCGATGGCCGTCGCTTCGTTCCCCGTGATGTTGCGATATTTGCCCGACTTGATCTGCGCGCGGCCGACGTGGTAGTGGACCGTGAAGAGCTCGGCGGTATCGGCGTAGTTGTATCCCGATTTCAAGGCCATGATGTTGGCCTCGGCCACCTCCGGCTTGGCGCCGAACTTCTCCTGAATCCATTTCAGGGTCGGCTCCATCGGACGATCGTAGAGCCAGTACATGAGCCCCAGCGCGTAGAAGTTCTTACAACGCTCCCGCTGTTTGAACGGCAAGGCCGATTCCTCCAGCGCTTTCAGCGTCAGCGAGGTCAGCGGCAGCTTGAAGAGGCGGTATCCGGAGAGCGAACCATCCTCGAGCGGATTGACGGCATACCCGGCCTTCTTCAGGTTGTTGTCGTTGAACTCATCCGTGTTGACCACCAGGATCCCGCCCGCCTCCAGATCCTTGATGTTGACCTTCAGGGCCGCCGGGTTCATGGCCACCAAAACGTTGGGTTCATCGCCGGGCGTGCGAATATCGCGGCTGCTGAAGTTGAGTTGGTAGCCGGAGACCCCCGGCAGGCTGCCCG
>DATEFT010000223.1:0-18424 GCA_035280505.1 Blastocatellia bacterium
CCCATCTTTCGCCCGGCGGAGTGGCGGTCAACGATTCACAGCTCCAACCCGAAAAGACCGCCCTCACCGAGGCCATGGAGCAAGCGCTGGAAATTTTCGCCGCCACCGGGGCGGAATTTGGCGGCGGCCTCTCCAATCACGGACCGATGGGCGCCGAAGCCCTGGTGGCGCTGGGACGGGCCGAGGCGGTGAAAGGCTGGTCCGAAGAGTATAAGGGGCGGCTGGGACCACACGAGGGGCCGGGCCGTCCGGTGGCCAAGGAAGAGTGGCCGCGCGCCCTGGGAGATTTCGGCCGCGTGGCGGATTGGATGGCGCTCTTCCATCGAGAGCTGCAGGAGGCGGCCTGGCAGGAGGTTTTGAAACAATGGACGCAGCGGTTGTCTCCGGGCCTTTCGGCTGCCGCCATGCACGGATTGCTTCGCACCGCACATGCCGCCCGCAGTCTTGCACGAAAAGAGACCCCGGCGCGGAGACGCGAGCTGGCCGAAGGCCTGGCGTATTGGGCGGCGCGTTATCAAATCCTCCCGACGCGCTCCGACCGACGCGCCGGCCGCCTGATCCCTTCCGAAGCGGTCAAGCAGGTCGAGTTCTTGCCGGTTGAGCGCCGTCTCCGGGGATCGATCGTCGTGGGATTGCGAGGGCTGGACGGTTTCGAGCCGTTCACCAGAGTGGCGGACCTGGTCGATCCGAAAATAGACGCGGCGCGATTTCTCTCCGATCTGACCGAGACTTTCGCCAATTCCTATCTGGCCAATGTGCGCCACGGGAGTGCCATTGCGCACGTTCATGCGGTCACGGGCGCCAGCGCGGTCCGACTGCTGCTCCCGTTCGTTTCTCCGGAGGCTCAGTCGGATCTCCTTCGCTACAGTTGGCAAGCGACCGCCGCGATCTTTGCCGCGTTCGGCAGAACCTCCGAGTTTGGCCCCTTCGAATTCAAGGAATGGAAGCGTGAGGATTTGATCGATCGCGCCGTGGCCAACGGTGATGCCCACGCGATCAAATTTACCGAAGCCTGTCTTCGCGAATATGCGGCGAATCCGAAACCCGTCTACCTGGCGGCCGCCTTCGATATCGTCAACCGGCTGAGCTGATCTTCAGGGGAGGAGATTTCGCGGAGGCGCTTACTTGGCGACCCATTTCCCGGCCTCACAGACGTAGAGCGTGCTCTTGGCCCCGCCGTCGGTTCGGGTGTAGAGGCTTCCCGTCGTGCAGGTTCCCGAGGGGGCGCCCTTGCCGCTCGTCCAGGTCGGACCGGCCGCCTGCTTGAACGACTGCGCCGTGTGTTGCACATAGGCCGTGCCGTTGGCGGTCTTGCTCTCCACCGCGCCGCCGTTGGCGACGATCGAGACCTTATTGGCCAGCACCAGGCCGCCGCCCAGCGTCAGGTTGGGTTGGGCCTGGCCCGCGCCCGAGAGATACGAGGCGCTGTTGACGTCCTGGACCCAGACCGAGCGCGAAGCTCCGCCCAGTGTCACGACGGTCGGGACCGTCTTGGCATCGAGCGTGTTGTTGACGATCATCAGGCCGCGCGCGGTGTTGGCGCGGATGGCCGCGGTCGAGGCGCCGGCGAAGAGGTTGTTGGCGATGGCGCCGGTCACGTCCGCGGAACCGTTCATATCGATGTTGAACTGCGCCTTTTTGCCGCCGAAGACATTCTCGTCGATCTTGATGCCCTGGGCGAATCCGTTGCCGGCGATGCGGATCAGCACCGCGTTGGAGTTGTCGATGTTCTCGAAATAGTTGCCGGTGATCGACGAAGCATAGAGCACCTGCGCCTGGATCGCGCCGTTGACATTGCCCTCGATGACGTTGTTCTTGATCTGGAAGTTGGTGGAGGGAAAGGCCCCGTTGGGGAGCACCTGGTTGATGCCCAGGTTGTTGCCGCTGATGTGGTTGCGTTCGATCCAGAGGCCGGCCGCGCCGCCGGGGCCGCTGACCCGGATGCCGTCGCCGCAGAACCAGATCTCGCCGTCCGTGATCCGGATGATGGCGCTGTTGGTGGCGGCGGTCCCGCCGATGATGTGGATGCCCGCCGTCTTGAACCCGACGCTCGCGCCGTCGATGAAGAGCCCGCTCAGCGTGACCTGGTAGTTGTTGGTCAACTCGATGCCGGACTGCGAGGCGGAACTGGTGGTCAGGGTGAAGTTCATGAGTTTCAGGTTGTCGTACCCGCCCTGGTAACTGCCGATCGGCTCGCGCATCGCCGCGCCGGTGCCCGTGTACCGCAGGACCGATCGCTTGCCGACGCCCAGAATCGAGCTGTCCTTCTTGAGGGTCAGGGTGGAGCTGAAGTTGAAGACGCCTTCCGGGACCAGCACGGCATAGCCGGCGTCGATCGCCTTCTGCAGGGCGGCCGAGTTGTCGGTCTTGCCGTCGCCCTTGGCGCCGAACGAAACGATATTCTGGTAGACGTTGACGCGGGGATCGTTGTCCCCGACCGCGACCGGATTCGACGGATTGGCCGGATCCACGCTGATCTTGACCAGCCCCGACAGGATTGTGGTGGCGTCCTGTCCGGAGGCCGAGGCGGCGGCGCACATGAGGGAGAAGATGATGGCGGTGGCGGTTCGCTCAAGATTACGGTTCGTTAACATAAATTGCTCTCGACGTCATAAGTCTTAAAATGTAGACATTCCTGTCGGTTGAAAAACTGTCGGGTTCAACCGCGGATTTCTGGCCGCGCTTGTTTTCATATAATTGCAAGCGGCGGACCACGAGCTGATCGTCCCTCTCTTCGGAGGTAAATGGTTGTCCGGAAGCTATTTTCGAGGACGCTTCCGAAGCCGGCCCGGAGCGGTGGAGACGGGCTTTCCAAGAATGAGACCTGAATCCTGAACCTGCCGCCGGGGCCGTTCGACCCGGGCGGACCGGATCCTTGAACAAATTGCCGCTCGAAACGTAGTATTTTCCAACTACTTAAGAGATGAGGAGCCGGTATGTTCTGTCCTAAATGCGGTGCTCAAGATCATGATCAGGCCAAGTTCTGCCGCACTTGCGGCACGGATCTCAGAAGTGTGGTTTGGGCCCTGACTGGTCAACCTCCGCTTCCCGCGGAGGCCGGTCAGTCCGGCGCGGAACTGTCCAAACCATGGATGAAACTGCAGGGCGACGGGATCCAGCGGACCGTTCAAGGCTTGCTGGTCTTGATCACCGGAGTGTTGTTGGGGATTCCCCTGTCGCTCTTCAGGAACGAGGCGGATTGGGGAGCGAACTGGATCGTCATCTGGTTGATCTTCTGCGGATGGATTCCGGTCTGTGGGGCGGTGATGATGGGGACCGGCCTCAGTAACTTGATTCAGGCCGGGATCATGCGGCGCCGGATCGAGCGCCAGGTCGCGGTGATGGACTCGCTGGCGATGCCTCCCGCAGCCGAGACCCGTAAGATCCCCGGAACCTCCGCTCCACCAAGTATCGGTGAACATACCACCGCCCCGCTGGTTAAACCCCAAGATCGACTTTGAACGCCGGCCCGCCCTCACCTCCCGGTTCCGGTCACGATGAGGCCCGGCCGGTTGTGATTGGCGGCGGCAGTGTAGATAATAGCCCATGCAGCCAGAAATGGCTGAGCCATTCCGGTGTCTTCCTCAGACGATTAAAGACGACATTCTCCACGATCACTCGTCAGCGCCTCCCGGTGAACTGCCGGAGCGCGGGTGAGAAAGAAGAGGGTAGCGAATAGGGAGCTCAGCGAGCAGCGAGACTCCACTTCTGAAAGGAGCTATTCGAATGTTCGGTCCACAGCGAGTCACCATCAGGAGCCTGTTCATCATCGGAGTTTTAGGAGTTCTATTCATTCCCGGCCGGGCGCAACAGACGGCTGAGCGCCGGGAGCCGGTGACCCCGGTCCGTCCCGTCAAGATCGACAGCGGCCAGGTCGCGGGCATCGCCGCGACGCCTCCCGGCGTGCGGATCTTTAAAGGCATCCCTTATGCCGCGCCTCCGGTCAGCGATCTGCGGTGGCAGCCGCCGCAGCCGGTCAAGAGATGGAGCGGCGTGCGCAAAACCGACCAGTTCGGCCCGCGTTGCATGCAACGGGCCATCTTCAACGATATGAAGTTTCGGTCGAACGGCATGAGCGAGGATTGCCTCTACCTCAACGTCTGGACGCCGGCCAGGTCCAGCCGGGAGCGGCTGCCGGTGCTGGTCTACTTTTACGGCGGCGGATTCGTGGCCGGGGACGGTTCGGAGCCCCGTTACGACGGCGAGAGCATGGCCCGCAAGGGGATTGTGGCCGTGACCGTCAACTACCGGTTGGGAGTCTTCGGCTTTTTGGCCCATCCCGAATTGACGAAGGAGTCTGCTCGCCAGGCCTCCGGCAATTACGGGCTGCTCGATCAGCACGCCGCCCTGCGCTGGGTCCGGCAGAATATCGCGGCTTTCGGCGGCGATCCGAAGCGGGTCACGATCGCCGGCGAGTCGGCCGGATCGGCCTCGGTCAGCGCGCAGATGGCATCGCCGCTGTCGAAGGATCTGATCGCGGGGGCCATCGGTGAGAGCGGGTCGGTCGTCTCCGCGCTCTCGGCCGTGCCGCTCTCCGAAGCGGAGCAGAATGGAGTCAAGTTCGCGACCGGCCTGGGCGGAGGCGAGCCCGTCACCCTGGCGGCGCTCCGCGCCATGACCGCCGACCACCTGCTCGAAGCGACCGCCAAACCCGGCCTGCCGCGCATGGGCCTGACCGTTGACGGCTACTTCTTCACCAAGTCGCCCCGCGAGATCTTCACCTCCGGCGAACAGGCCCGCGTGCCGCTGCTGGCCGGGTCGAACTCCGAAGAGAGCGGCCCTTTCGGGATCCTGGGACGAGAGGCGTCGACCGTGGAGAACTATCGCCAGGCGCTGCAGCGGCTCTACAACGAGAAGGCCGATGAGGCCTTCAAACACTATCCCGCGACCACCGACGCCGAGGTCATCGCGGCGGCCCGGGATCTGGCCAGCGATCGGTTTATCGGATACAGCACCTGGAAATGGGTGGAACTGGCCACCAAGACCGGCGGCCAGCCGACCTACTACTACTACTATACCCGTCCCCGGCCGGCGATGCGGCCCGAGGCGGGAGAGGCCGGCGGGGCGACGACCGCTCCGGCCGCCAATCAACGGCCCCAGCCCCGAGGCGCCGTCCACTCGGCCGAGATCGAATATGCCATGGGCAATCTCGATTCGAATCCCGTCTATGCCTGGACTCCGGACGACTACAAAGTCTCCAGAACGATGCAGGAGTATTTCGCCAATTTCATCAAGGCCGGCAACCCGAACGGCTCCAGCCTGCCGACCTGGCCGACCTTCGTGACCGGCCAGCGCCTCGTGATCGACGTCGAATCGCGGGCCGAGCCCGACAAGGCCCGGGCCCGATACGAGTTTCTCGATCAGTTCTACACCAAGAAGTAGTCCGGCGGCCGGTCTGATCGAACTCCGAGCCGGGCGAAATCATGAGAGGAGCCGATTCATGAAACTATTCATCCGTTGCGGTTGCCTGTTTCTCGTTCTCCTGGGTTGCGCGTTCAGACCGGCCCTGTTGCTGGCCGCACCCGGGATCGACCTGGAGACCCCGCTCTCCCCTCCGGCCTGGGCCCTGCTGGAGCGGGAGTTGCTTCGCGCCAACACCTCCGCCTGCGAAGAGTTCTTCGCTCGCTACTTCGACGATCGGGGCTATCTCCTGTGCACCACGCGCTGGGGCGGCGACGATGGGCCGGACGATGCGATCGAGAACTGTGCGCTGTGGCCGGAACTGCACGCCCTCGGGGCGCCGGACCTGATCCGCCGGCTCTACGTCAAGGCTCTGGAAGGGCACTATCGGCAATACACCGAAGCCCGGACCGTGGAGGTGCCGATGGCCCGGGACGGAATGTACTACAAAGAGTTCCCCGTGATGTTCGATTGGCAGCACAACGCGGAGGGGCTGCGGGTCTTCAATGCCATGGGGCTCTCCGACCCCGAGGATTCGAACTACCGGCTGCGCGCCCGGCGTTACGCCGGGTTCTACATGGACGAAGATCCGGGCGCTCCCAACTACGATCCCCGCCATCAGTTGATCCGCAGCATGATCAACGGGAGCCGGGGGCCGATGCTGCGCAAAGCGACCGCGCTCGATTGGGCCGGCGATCCGATCGAGGTCAAGAACCGTTTCACGCAACTGGTGCACGGCGAGCAGAGCTACGAGCAGATGGTCGCCCACTTCAAAGATTATACCGACGTCGTCGGCGATCATCCGCTCAACCTGCTCAGCACGACCCTGGCCCTGAACGCCTATCTGAGCACCGGCGAACAGAAGTATCGGGCCTGGTTGCTGGAGTACGTGGATGCCTGGCAGCGACGGATGGCCGCGAACGGCAACGTCATTCCGTCGAACGTCGGGCTCGACGGCCAGATCGGCGGGGCCTGCAACGGCAAGTGGTACGGCGGCACCTATGGCTGGGGCTTCACGGTGGAGGTGCCCCAGACCGGCCGGTTCGAGAGCCGCAACCGCGTCCCTTGGAGTTTCATCGGATTCATGAACGCCTACCTCTTGACCCGGGACGATAAGTACGTTGACGCCTGGCGCAAGCAGGCCGACGCCGTCAATTCGCAGGTGAAGGTGGAGGGCGGCCGGAATCTCTATCCCCGCATGCACGGCGATCAGGGCTGGTACGGATATGCGCCCGAGAAGTTCGGCCCCTATGCGCTCGAAGCCTACTTCCTGACCATGAAGCGAGAGGATCGTGAGCGGGTGCCGGCCGACGCCTGGCTGGAGTTTCTGGAAGGGCGGAATCCCGGATTCCCCGAAGAGGCGCTGCGGCGCGATCTGGAGCGGGTGCGCGGCCGCGTGCAGGCCATGCGCCAGGACCAGACGACGCCCGATACCCGGCTCGCGGACGATCCGATGCGGTTCAACCCCGCCACCGTGGGGACGCTCATGCAGTTGATGTGGGGCGGATTGCCGCCGGATCTGAGGGCTCGGGCGCTCTTCAGCAACCTGCGGTACTTCGATCCCGTTCGACGCCGCGCCGGGATTCCGGAAGATGTCGCGGCGCTGGTCGAGCAGATGAGCGGCGAGTCGGTGACCGTCACGCTGGTCAACGTCAACCAGCTCGAGAGCCGGGAGCTCGTGATCCAGGCCGGCGGTTATGCCGAACATCAGTTCGATTCCGTGGCCTGGAACGGCCGGACCACGGCTGTGAACGCCAGAGAGTTGACGGTCCGCCTGGAACCGGGCGCCGGAGGAAAGCTCACCTTCAAACTGCGGCGGTTCGTCAACCAACCGACGGTGGCGTTCCCCTGGAAACGCCACTGAATACTTTCGAAACCGCGAAAATCAGAACCGCCAGCGAGCGGACCTCTCCGAATCGATCAGAGTTGGCCGCTCGCTGGCGGTTCTGATTCGCGTCTTTTGATTCCCGATGAGAAGAAGAAGGTGATCAGGCGAGCGGATTCTGAAGAGCCTGAAGGCCGGCGGCAAATTGAGGTGAGGCCTCTCTACGCCGGATGTCCTTTTCCCGGATTGAGAATGCCCGCGATCGCCTCCGACAGTTGCTCCCAGCGCGAACGCTCGGCCGCCAACTGCTTCTTCCCCGCCGCCGTCAATCGGTAGACTTTGATCCGCTGGTTATTCTCGGAGACCTTCCAATCCGAACTGATCCATTTCTGCCGCTCCAGCCGGTGCAGGGCGGGATAGAGCGAGCCGGTATCGACCCGCAGCACCTCGCCGGAATTGGTTCGGATCGTTTGGCTGATCCCGTACCCATGTTGAGGTCCCCACTGCAGCGTCTGCAGAATCAGCAGGTCGAGCGTTCCTTGCAGCAGCTCGATCCGGTTTTGATGGCGATTTTTCATGACCCATCCTTTGTCGATAGTGTAGAGCAGTAGATATCCTACACCAGGGCCTGTCGAATATCTACTACTCTGAGTTGTCGGATGGATGCCGGTCCGGCTCGATTAGGGCTTCTTGGCGGGCTCCGCCTTTTCGGCCGGGGCCGCTTTCATTTTAGTGGTCTTCTCCATCTTGGCCGCCTTCTCCACCGTGATGTTGTTCTGAGTCGACTTGGCTCCGCAGCCCTTGGCGATGCTGCCGGCGCCGCCCTTGTGGCCGGCGACCTTGGTGGTTCCGGTGAGAGTCGCTACTCCGCCGGCGACGGAGGCGCTGAAGCCATCGCCCTTGAGAGCGGCCGACGCTTCGAGTTTATCGGAGATGCACTTCTGAATCTCCTCGTCGCTCTTCGGTGCGGCCGCGGCCTTCATCTTGGCGGGCTTCGCGGCTTTGGCGGGCGCCGGCGCCGGAGTCTGGGCCGCCGCCATGATGGCCAGGGCGGCCGTCAGAGCGAATGCGTTGATGAGAATGAGCGTCTTCTTCATGGTTCGGTATCTCCTTGATCTGAGTTGCCGTGGTTGATGGAGGGGGCGGGCGAATCTTTCGCCACGGTTGAGTCAGCCCCCGGTTAACTGCATCGACCGGGTGATTCGCAAAGAGCGTGCCTGTGCCGGATGCGAGATCTCAGGTTCGGCCCGAGTCTGTAAGGCCATTCGGCGCTGAAGTTCGACGGTCGAGCCGGATCACTGCGAGCCCCGCCGTCAGGAAGAGAGGTGGGGCGACGCTGCAGGAACCCGCAATTTCGCCCCACCCGGCCCGCGCCGGGCGGGCTGCCGCTGCGTGGGATTTAATTCTAGTAGGCTCGATTCGGATTGGGCTCTCGCTCGTTCGCCGCGACCGGTCCTCGAAATGAAAGAAGTCGGCCTAAAGTTTATCGTGGATCATTCGATAAGAGGATTGTGTCACCATGGGTGAGGTTGCTGAAATCTATCCCTTTTTATCAGGACGATAATTGGCAAGGGGACGACAGGTGCTTACCGGATCAGGCTTGATAATTCGGAGGCAGTAACAATCGATCGTTGCGGGGTCATCATGTTTTTGCGTCATGCTTCGGTTCGGCTCCTTCGGAGGTCGGCGAGTCGGGCTCGCCTCTGGTCCCTGGCCGTCGCTCTGGCCGTGATGTCGTCCTTCGGCCTCACCCGGGCGTCGTTCGGTCAGGAGCCGGAGTCGACCGTCACGACGGTCTCCGCCGCGAGCTACGAGGAGACGCCGGTGGCTCCCAATTCGATCGTCGCGGGGTTCGGCCCCCGGCTCGCCACCCAGATGGCTTCGGCCGCCGATACCGATCCGCAGACGCCGGGCATTCAACTCCCTGAGCAGTTGGCGGGGACCACGGTTGAGGTTAACGGTCGCCGGGCGGGGCTCCTCTATGTCTCGCTGGAACAGGTTAACTACGTGATCCCCGCCGCGACGGAGACCGGATCGGCCAATGTGGTCGTCCAATCGGGAGACGGCACGATCTCCAGGGGCACCGTGGTGGTGGCCCGGATGGCTCCCGCCATCTTCACGGCCAATGCCGACGGCGACGGAGTCCCGGCGGCGACGCTCCTGCGCGTGAAAGCCGACGGCACGCAGTCATACGAATCGGTCTCTCAATTTGATCAGACCTCCGGACGGTTCGCGACTAAACCGATCGACCTGGGGCCGACGGGAGATCACGTCTTTTTGATCCTCTTCTTGTCGGGGATTCGGCCGGATTCAGGCGGCAACAACAACCTGGCGGAGATCGTCAGACTTCAGATGGGCGCCGACGAGGTCGTCCCGCTCTATGTCGGTCTGCAACCGGACTTCACGGGGCTCGACCAGATCAATGCCGAGATCCCGCGCGGCCTGATCGGGCGCGGCAAGGTCAATGTCTCGGTCAGCGTGCCCGGATCCGCGGTCTCCAACCTGGTCGAGATCGAGATCGCCGGGGCGGCCGGGACCGCGCCTCCTCAGGTCTATGGATTCAGCGCCAACTCGACCCTCGCCGGCCAGGCCCTGCTGATCAATGGAACCGGTTTCTCTTCAGCGCTCACCGAAAATATCGTCTACATCTCCGGTCTCGAGGCCAAGGTGAAGGGCTCTTCCTCGACGCAACTCACGGTGACGGTGCCGTTCGGGGCCGAGAGCGGCACCGTCCGGGTCCGCACCACGCAGGGTGAAGGGATCAGTCCCGGCGCCTTGAAGGTCCGAACCTCGATCAGCGGAGTGGTCGAAGACACCGGGCAGCAGGCCATGGCCGGGCTCTCGGTGAGGGTCCCGGGCACGGAGATCGTCTCCGTGACGAATGAAGAGGGCGGTTTTGTGCTGCCCGACGTCCAGCCCGGTCTGCACTTCGTCGAGATCGACGGCGGGTCACTCCAGACCGATCCTCCTTATCCGACGGTGACGGTCAAGATCACCGCGCAATCGAACCGGGATAACCAGTTTTCACATCCCATCGCCCTGCAGCAACAGACCGGGTCGAGCGGCCTGATCGGCGCCGCGAACGTAGCCTCCGGCAGCATCAGCCGAATTCAGGACGATTCCGATCCGACCGCCCGGATCGTCTCCGACGGCGAGACCGGTTCCACCACCATTCAGACCGGCGACTTCGTGTTGGAGTTGCCGGATCCGGTCTCGGCCACCTTTCCGGACGGTTCCAGCAGCGGCCAGATCTTTCTGACGCCGCTGAACGGAGCCCGGACCCCGGTCGCGCTGCCCAGAGGTTTCTTCAGCTCGGCGATCGTGCAGATCACTCCGTTCGGCGTCAGGATCGCGGAGGGCGGAACCCTGACCTTTCCGAATTCCGACGGTTTTCCGGCCGGTGCCCCGGCCACTCTGTTTCGCTACGACCCGGCGGAGGGCCGGTTCGTTCGAGAGGCGGCCAGGGCCTTCGTCTCCAGCGACGGCCGGAGCATTCGAACGGAGTCCGGCGCGATCAAGGTCACCAGTTACTACTTCACGGCGGTGCCCCGTCCGAACACAACCATGACCGGACGGGTGCTGGAGAAGGACGGCCAGACCGCGGTTCCTCGCGCCCACGCCCAATTTCGGGGTCAGGAGTCGATCACCGACAACGACGGCAGCTATCTCTTGAGAGACGTCCCGGTCATGGATGGAGAACCGGTCTTCGTCGAGGTCAACTATCAGCGGCCGACCGGCCGGGTCGAACGAGTGATCAGCCCGATCGTGCCGGTCTTTCCGGGCCGGACCACCAGGATTCCGGACGTGCTGTTGCCGGACGACGGGCTGAATCGCCCGCCGATCATCCTGGCGCCGCCCAGGATCGAGATCGAAGAGGGGCGCAGCTATGAGTTCAGGCTTCAGGTGCAGGATCCGGATCTGGGCCAGCGGATCGAGGTCCGGGTCGAGGGCGCCGACTTCGCCTCACTGGTCATGGGAACGGCGGGGCCTCCGGGAGCCTTCGTGTTGAAGCTCTCGCCGGGAATCTCCTCCGCCGGCCAGTACACGCTGGTTCTGACGGCGGCCGACGAGACCGGCGGGACCACCCGTCGCGAGATCTCCCTGATCGTGAGACTCCCGGGCGAAGCGAAGCCTCCGCCGAAACCGGGCCAGCCGCCGCCTCCGGGGCCGGGCGACCCGCCGCCTCCTCCTAGCGCGCAATCTCGGATCTGAATCCTTCGCTCACAAAATTGGTTCACAAAGCGCGAAAGACGCGAAAGATTGATGATTTCGCGTCTTTCGCGGTTCGAATCTTAAATTCCGCTGACCCTGCCGGATTTTGTGGGCGAATGGCCTTCAGCGCCGAAGGCGCGCTATAAAATAGCCAGGGGTGAGCGAGGCGGAGCCGAGCGCAACCCCTGGTCAATCGCGCCGTCGGCGCTCCAACGGCATACCCACAAAATCCGGCAGGGTCAGAAATTCCGAGGTTAGGCGCTGGGTTTGCGGAAGCGGTACCCCATTCCACGAATGGTCTCTATTTTCAGCGGGCTGTCGCGAAGCTTCTTTCGCAGCGATCTGATGACGGCCTCAATCACATTGCTGCCGGTATGCTTCGAACGCCAGACATCTTCAATCAGCGCCGCCCGGGTCACCACTTTTCCATCACGCTGGTACAGATATGAAAAGAGGGATAGCTCCAAGGAGGTCAGCTTAACGCGGCGACCATCGAGTACCAGTTCGCCGGCTTCAAGATCCAGGATCTCTTCTTCCTTAACCCCGAGTTCGGCTCTGACGAGATCTGACAGCCAACCGTCGACTGACGACGGTCCAAAATCCAGGAGGGCGGTGTAATATTCGCGGCCGTCGATTTTCGTCCCGGTCAGGCTGGTCTGTTGAAAACCGAGCGTCTGGGCCACGTGCGCGTATGGCGAGAGGTCGTGTAGAGTGAGATAGACGCGGCGCAGGTGCGGCCGCAATTCCAGGTATGATCGCTTGATATCCAACCAGCAGGCGGCTTGCGCCGGTGAGGGGGTCTCTCCCTCTTCGCGACTGAGCCACCGTCGCAGGAATAGCACTCGTTCTTTCTTCAAGACCGGCTTGTTCCGAAGATGATTCCGCCACTCTTGCACAATTGGATCATCCCGCAAATCCGTGGAGCGTTGAGCGGCCGAATCGAACATACAGTAGAAACCGGCGACGGTTCGGTCCTGATCACGCACCACTCGAAAACTTTGCGGAAGCTGTCTCCACCACATCGCCAGCAATTCCGCGGCTGGCGGACTTTCATGCCGCCGAATGATCTCCTCGATCTCCGTCCCATCCGTCGCCGACGCCGGCTCGACAATGTAATGATGTCCACCGGTCGGAAAGAACGCTTCCCGGACTGCGGGGTTTTCGATCAGGAACAGCAGGTCGGCTGTATACCGCCAAAATTGCGGTTGACCGGCCTTGCCGATCTCCGTGCTCAGTTGCCGCCAGGCCGCATATCGATAGTTCTGATAGCTGCTCGGATCCGCCGCTTGCAGAGAGGCGGCGATCGCCTGTCGTACCAGCTCGTGGAGGTGTAAGCCATCTCGTTCATCCTCGACAAAGGGAAGTGCGCGGAGCCGCTCAAACGCGTCCTGTGGCGCAGTGCCGGGAAGCATGGCCCGCAGCAGCGAGAGGGTCACACGCCTCACAACCGAAGCGGCGTCCAAGGCCTGCCGGGTGAGCTGATCACGCACATCGGCCAGGTAGGTTCTCGTTAACTCCTCCACCACGGCTTGAAATCCGGGCGGCGCCGGACTCGGATCCGGTTGGGACCACCCTTTGATAACGCTGGCGGCCAGTTTGAGGGCTAACGGATGGCCATGCGCGAAACCATTGATCTGGCGGGCCTGGGCTGTTCCCACACCTTTTTGCATCAACAACTCAATGGCTTCGGGTTCGCTGAGTGGGTCGAGGGCCACTGTTCGCAACAACCCCGCCCAGCCATGAGAGATGAACCAGGCCGAGACCGGTCGATCGCGCCCGACCAGGATCACCCGCACCTTGTCGGTCAGCAGGGGAATAAATACCTGTCGCAGCCAGGGATCTACCAGTCGAAAGACTTCATACGTGTCAAGTGCGAGCACGACGCGGTCGCCGAGCGCTCCCAATCGTTCGGCGGCTTGCTCCGGGGTGGCGAAAGCGCCGCCGGTGGCGGCGCCAAGTTCCTGGAGAAATCCGCGCTCCGTCGGTTCCATCGCCCGACAATCGAGCCGCAGCACGGTCGCGCCGCGCGACCGCGCCTGTTCGACAAAGGCCGCCAGCAACGCGGATTTTCCGACGCCCGCTATGCCATGGATAAACACCACCAGCGAGTTGTCCTCCAGTGCGCTGAGCAGCCTGGCCAACTCGTCTTTCCGGCCGATAAATGTCTCACTGGCATGTCGCGCCAGGATCTCCGCCACTCGATAAGACATCGCCATTATTCCTCAGGCACGGACCGCCGCACTCGCCGCCGCCGGCTCTCATCCTACAGGCTTTCCTGAGGCCAGCGCCTTGACGTCTTCTGTGGTCAAAGGCTTTCCGCCGATCCCCAAATCGCCGCTCTTCACCTCTTCGATGAGAACCCAGGTCACACCTCGCATGTTCTCGCCTTCGATGCTGACCATGGCATCGGTAATCTTTTTCACCATTTCTTGCTTCTGCGATTTTGAGAAGACTCCCTCAATGACTTTCACCGTAATCAACGGCATATTTTAGCTCCTTTCAATTCTTATTTTAAAGGGACGGAAAATTGTCGACTTCTACAACCGTGATCACACGGTTCTTTTAGGGCTTCGGCAGGATACACTTCATTGATGGGAATAGAATGATGAGAAGATGAAAAGATCGTGAAAAATGAGCCATCCATTTTCGCGTCTTTCGCGGTTGAGCCTCAAAACTTGAAGAAAGTTGCTTAATGAATGCGAGATCAATCATGAAACGATTCGCGCCGCCGCCATAAATAGACGGCATTGGGCATCGACCAGACTCCCAGGACCATCCCGACGACGACCAGTACGGCCGGCCATTCAATCCGCCCGCTGTCCAGATAGCTGCCGGCCAATCCCATCCCGCCGAGACCGAGGATCTCGGCGGCCATCAGTCCCCAGTTCAGCCACCAGCCGGATTTTCGGTGGTGGATCAGATTGATCGAGATTCTCGTGACCAGGATGAGGCCCACGATCAGTAATAGGACGCCGGTCGGCACCACAGTCGTCTGGCTCACGACTCCGAGCACCGCACAGAAGCCGATCAGGGCCAGGAGGCTCAGCGGCAACCTGAGGAGCACAAAAAATTTGAGCCACACCATCGCTCATTCTCCAGGTGTAATCGGATCTGCGACACCCACCAAGATCCGGGTCCGATGATCAGCCCCGCGCGAAAAAGCGCGGAGCTTCAATCACTACTTATCGGTTTGGGAAGGGAACTTCTTGAGCGGAGAGGCGGCGCTCAGCGCCTTTCGCTCTGAGGTTTGGCGGTCTGCCGGGTGAAGACGGAGAGGCCCGGCCGCGCCAGGCGAATCTCGGGAATGCCGGCGACCCGATCGATCTGGTCTTTCTGGGAGAGGTAGGTGAGCGTGTACTCCGAGTTGATCTCGCCGACGAGGATCGGCGGCTTCTGGAGCATCATTTCGCTGACCGCCGCGGGGAGCCAGTAATCGCCCCCGCTGATCGTGGTCAGCCGCTTCAGATCTTCGGCCGCCCGGTTCGTCTGCTCGCTGTAGCGTTTGATCTCCCCCGAGCGTTTGAAGGTCGAGGAACTCAGGAACCCCGGCGAGGAGGGGCCTTTCTTCAGGGTCTGCCGCGCTTCGCCGATGATGATTTCGCTCCAACTGAGGACATAGACCGAGGCTCCGGTCGCCGTGATCTGCTCGAAGGCCGCCTGTTTGGCCGAGACGCTCGCCGAGTCCAGGCCGTCGGTCACCAGGATCAGCACGCGGCGGCCGGCCGGGGCCTGCTGCAGCCGCGTCGCCGCCAAGGCGAGCGCATCATAAAAGCGCGCTTTGAGACCGGCGCGGAACCCGGCCCGCAGCGAGCTGATCGCCCGATCCCGGTCGCGCGTCCAGTCCTGCAGCAGCTCCACGCGGTCGGCATATTGAATGACGGCGATCTGGTTCTGCGGGATCAGTTGGCGCAAGAGAATTTCGATGAACTCCCGGGCGATGGGGCGGGGAATGGCGGTATAGTTGGGCCCTTCGAACAACTTCTCCCTGGTCTCTCGATCCTCCAGCCGGCTCTTGAAGACGCCCAATCCGCTGCTCAGATCGAGCACGATCATGACGTTGGCCGGTTCGCGTTTGAGGCTGGTCACCGGGCACGCGACGCCGTCTTCGATCACCAGGACCTCATTGGCCGTCAGGTCGGTCACCCGTCTGCCCACCGGATCGAAGACCCGCAGCGGGATCCGCACCTCGTTCGTCACGATCCGCAGGCGTTGCTCCTGCTCGTCCGCTCGCTGGGGCGGCGGCGCGGTCGCCGTCTGCGCCGACGCTTCATGGCGCCCACCGCCTGCCGTCAATCGGAGTGCGAGGCCGATCATGAGGCAGCTCATCAGGATCCAAAACCGCCGGGTCTTTCGCATCGACCTCCCTACCTTTCTACCGAAAGAGAAAGATACTCTGCTTCCGTTGGAATGTCCACAGGTAGCGGCGGTCTAACCCCGATACCGGAGCAGTCTCAAGCCGTTGGCCACCACCAGCAGGGTGCTCCCTTCGTGGAGCACGACGGCCTGACCGATCCGCACCCATCCGAAGATGGAGGCCAGGACCAGGATTCCGCTGACTCCCAGCGCGATCAAGAGATTCTGCTTGATGACCCGGCTGGCCGTCCGGGCCAGCTTCACGGCGAACGGCAAGTGGTGGAGCCCTTCGCTCATCAGCACCAGGTCGGCCGTCTCCAGCGCGACCTCAGATCCGGCGCCGCCCATCGCGATGCCGACCGATGCCGCCGCCAGGGCGGGGGCATCGTTCACGCCGTCTCCAACCATCGCCACTCCGCCTTCCTTGGCCAGCCCCCGCAGGGCCAGGACCTTGCCATCCGGCATGAGCGGAGCGCGGGCATCGTCGATCCCGACCTGTTTGGCGATGGCGCGGGCCACGACCAGATTATCGCCCGAGAGCATGACGCGCTGCCGGATGCCGATCCGACGGAGCGCGGACAAGACCTTCTCCGCTTCGGGACGCAGGGTATCGGCCACTCCCAGGATCCCGAGGAATCGCTCCCCACACTTGACGATGATGGTCGTCTCACCGGCCGCCTCCAGCTTCTTCATCGTGGCGGCGATCTCTTCGGGCACCGCCTCCTTCTGGAAGAGGGCCAGGTTGCCCAAACAGACGGTCTCGCCATTCACGCGAGAGCGGACCCCTTTTCCGTGAACGGCCTCCATGCTCTCGGCCATGGCCGGTTCGATGCCGCGCTCTCTGGCGCCGTTGATCACGGCGAGCGCGATCGGATGCGTCGAATTCGATTCGGCGGCGGCGGCGGCGGCCAACAACTCCCGTTCAGAGATGCCCGGCGCCAGGCTGATCGTGACCAGGCGCGGCTTGCCGATGGTCAGCGTCCCCGTCTTGTCAAAGGCGATGGTCGCCACTTTGCCCAGGACCTCGAGATGGGCGCCTCCCTTGATCAGGACTCCGCTCCGGGCGGCCCGCGCCACCGCCGAGAGCACGGCCGCCGGTGTGGCGATCGCCAGGGCGCAGGGCGAGGCCGCCACCAGCAGCGAGATTCCCCGCAAGAGCGCCTCCTTGAAGGTCAGGCCGGTACCCCAGAGTAAGAGCGTCAGCAGCGGCGCGATCGCCAGAATGATCGGGACGAAGATGCGTTCGAGGCGTTTGGCAAATCGCTGGGCCGGGCCCTTCTGGGCTTCGGCCTCGGAGACCATGTCGATGATTCGAGAGAGGACCGAGTCGGAGGAGAGCTTGGTGACCTCGATCTCGAGCGCGGCTTCAGTGTTGATGGTGCCGGCGAAGACGGTCTCTCCGGGCCCCCTGGCCACCGGCACCGACTCGCCGGTGATCGTCGCCTGATCGAGTGATGAGTGGCCGCTGCGAATGCAACCGTCGAGCGGGACCCGGTCGCCGGGTCGGACCAGGACGATGTCGCCACGCCGGACTTCGCGGACTGGAATCTCCTCGACCCGCCCCTCTCGTTTGAGACGCGCGGTCTGCGGCCGCAGCTTACCGAGCGTCTCGATCGCGCGCCGGGCCTTATCCATCGCGCGGTGTTCGAGCAGATGGCCCAGGCTGAAGAGAAAGAGCAGGAACGAGCCTTCGAACCAGGCGCCCAGCAGACCGGCCCCCGCGCCCGCCAGGACCATCAGCGTCTCGATGTCCGCGATCCCCTGGCGCAACGAGAGAATCGCTCCGCGCAGGGCGAAGTACCCCCCGGAGATCATGGCCAGGGCAAAGATCACGGTCGGAACGATCCGCGGCAACTCCGACCACCAGTTGGCGGCCAGCCCGAGCCCGATCAAGCCGCCAGCCGCGATGATCAACGGCAGCTCGAGCCTGGGGGCCAGCCCTCCCTGATGGGCGTGATGCGAGCAGACGTGCCCCCGTTCGGGCTCTTCGAGTTCATAACCGACGGCCCGCACGCGCGCCTCGATCTGGCGCGGGCTGATCGCCTCCCGGTCATACTCCACCACCAGCCGCTCGGCCGCATAGGCGACGTTGGCCGTCAAGACTCCCGGCTGACGCCCCAGGACGTGCTCGATCACATACGCGCATTGCGCGGAGTCCATTCCGCGCACAAACCAGGTCTGCTGAAGATAACGCTTCGAGACATCGGCTCCCACCGACCGCACCAGCGCCACCACCTGGGCGGGGGTCAATTGTTCGTGGTCATAATGGATGCAGATCTCCGGCTCTCCGGAGTCGCGGCGGACATGGGCATCGGTCACTCCGACCCGGGCTTCGACCAGTCGTTCGAGCTTTTCGAACCTTCCGAACTCGTCAGTCTCGCCGGGAATGACCGCCTGCAGGTCGAACTGGCAGGCCTGCCCGCCGCCCTCTGCCGGTTTGACCCCGACGTAGGCCGCCCGTTCGGAACTCGGAGGGTGCCCATGATCGTGATGATCGTGATGGTCGTGATGACCGTGATTGCAACCGGGTCCGTGATCGTGATGATCGTGATGATCGTGACTGCAACCGGGCCCATGCTCGTGGTCGTGGTCATGACCGTGGTCGGGTTCGGTTCCGGCGGTGACCGGGAGTGA
>DATEFT010000224.1:0-6004 GCA_035280505.1 Blastocatellia bacterium
CCTCAACCATCGTCGGATCGGAAAATCCGCCAAACGGTTGAAAGTTATGCGGATTGGACTCGCTGCCGCCCAGACCGAGCGCTGCCGCCAAATGGAGCGAAAAAAGATGGCCGCCATGCGGATGGCAAGCCTTTCGCGACCAGCCGCAACTTTCCATCATTTTTATGATGCGGATATATTCGGGAAGCCCATAGCCATGCACCGGATCAAAGAGCAATCGATCACGGTCAGCTCTCAGGCCGCCATATCGAATCAAGTTGCGCGCATCAGCCAAAGAAAATAGAGCTTCACCCGCTCCCAACGGAGGATCGTATTCACGGGCAATCCGCGCTTGGGCCTCAAAATCGAGCGGATCACAGATGTCTTCGAACCATTGAAGACGATAAGGTGCCAGGGCTTTGGCCGCCCGCATCCCGGCCTCAACGGAGTAGCGATTCATCGCATCCACCGCGAGATGGTCGCCACCGGGGAGTAGCGATAGAACCGCATCGATTCGCTTGAGATCCTCATTGAGCGGCCGTCCGCCAATTTTGATCTTAACGCGCGTGTATCCGTCATCGAGGAATTGTCGGACTTCATCAGTCAATCGGTTGATGTCATCAGCGGGGAAATAATAGCCACCTCCGGCATAAACCGGGACTGACGTCGAGGCGACGTCGAGGCCCAGATGGTCAGCCAGATGGCGATAGAGCGGCTGGCCGGCAATTTTGGCGGTTGCATCCCAGAGTGCCATATCCAAAGTTCCGACTGCGACACATCGCTCGCCGTGGCCGCCGGGTTTCTCACCCTGCATCATGCAATCCCAAGCTTTAAATGGATCTAGATTGTCGCCGGCCTTGGTGACCAGCTCCTCTTCTCGAGCAGCCAGGAGGCGCGGAGCAAAACGCTCGCGAATTAGGCCGCTCTGGCCGAAACGGCCAATTGAAGAAAAGCCGAAGCCCACGATCGGCTCGCCATCACGCCGCAAGTCCGTGACGATCGCGACTACTGTTGTATTCAAGTCGCCTGATGGGATTGCCAGGTCGGCATAACGGGAGATGGGAACGGTCCGCTCTCGAATATCTATGACTCGCATCCGTTTCCTCCTCGGGAGAAGCCATGGAACTTCAGTTTACGCTTGACGAATGAGGTCCTGAACGTATGGATTGGAGGAACCATAGCTTACGATGGCGAGATCGAGATCCGCATCTCTGTAGAGATTCAAGGCGCGCCGGAGCCCTCCGATGATCCACTCGTTCTGGTTGCCAAATACCCCGCCGCCGAGCAGCGTCAAGAATACTCGATTGTTCCCATTCCTGGTCGAATTCAAGATCGCCGTGCAGATAGTCGCCTCATAAGCCGCCTCCAGAACAAGCTGCGCGAATTCTGTCCACAAATTCGAGGGATGATAGGCGTATGCAACCGGCAAAGCCGAACAATAGGCTTGTGAGACCAGGTGCCTGCAGCCATTCAGCGTTACCTGCGTCTTCCACTGAATGCCGATCCGCAGCAATTGTCGGAGCTGATCAAGTTCGCCCTCTCCGGCTACTCGAAGCCGCTGCCCAATCTCGACTAAGCCGTTCCGTGTCGCCAACGCATAACCATTTCTCATCTCCCAAAGACGGCCTTCGGAATTTCCCAATGCGGTTCCGAGATCCGCCAGACAATCGATTTGATTCTCCGCCGATTGGCCGGTCTGCCCATTTACGATGGCAAAGTAGTTTCGGTAAATCGTCCCCGCGCCGGCTGCGATGGCACACGCCGGCCCCTGTGTCCGATCGTTCTCATAAATTCCCACACCCTGCTCAGGCGTGATCCCCGGAGACACCATTTCAAGCAGATTGAACTGAGAGGCGACTTGAAAAAGCGAACCGGCATTCGATTCATCCGTGTGCAGATGCTGGACGTCGGCCACGACTTCGCGGACCGATCCCGGCCCGACCGGATACTTGCTCGACCGGACTCTTGCTCTCAGTTCGGCTAAAGACGGAGTTTCCAATTCGCCGCAAACTAAGACCTTCCCGTTTACAAGAGAGTTCAAGGCATTGCCTTCAACAATGATATTCGTACGAACCTGCGGCGGGGACTTTTCAGCAAAACCAGTCAATTCTTCAAACCACATTATTCGACTCCATGATCGAAGGGACAGCCGCCTGCTTATGCCCGCTGGTTGATTGAGATCTGCCAGTCGCAACCGATATAAATGACCTGGTGCCCTCAGGCTATCAATCGCCAGTCGAAGGAGCCTGAGGGGAAGATTCAAAGGGAAGAACGAAGTGAATGTCAACCTCTGGCGCTGTTTTCCCGATGACGGCGCGTGGGTGGCGATTCAGATTCCTGACAGTGATTGTTGCGACATCGTGTCTCACTTTTAGCGAACCGTGCCTGTGCAAAACTGTACAGTTTTGCAATACTACAAACCGTAGCGAAACGAGGTTCGAAAAAGAAGATGCCGCTAACAAGGAAAAACTGATTATGGCAAATAGAGCGCCATCACCTGCCGACGCAAAAACATTTTTTACAGAGGAAGAATTCCTGGCTTTGGTCGCGGCCAGTGATGACCGGCTCGAATACTGGGACGGCACCATCATCGACATGGCTGAAAGCGAGCCGGCACACAGTCTGATTCAAGACAATTTATTTGCCGCTCTTTCGAAGCGTTTAAGCGCCCCAGGCAAAGCTCGCGGCGCGGAAAATACAATCAAGTCGGACTTGATGGAAACTTATCGTTATGCCGACTTGAGCGTTGTTTGCGGGGAGGCGGCATATAGAGACACTCTGCTGCCTAACGGCAAAACGGTCAAGTCGATCACAAATCCGGTCGTCATTGTCGAAGTTATTTCAAAAACGAGTCGTGGCAGGGATCAGGTCAAGAAGCGGAGGGAATATCGAGCCATCGACGTTCTACAAGAGTATCTTATCATCGATCAGTATCAGGCTCGAATCACGCGAGATGTAAAAAACGGCAGTTTTTGGCAAACGTTCGAATCTGAAGGCTTGAACGAAACTCTTGCTATGGCCTCTCTCAAAATCGAAATTCCGTTCAGTGAGATTTACGACGGCGTGACGTTTAGCGATGAAGCTGCGTAGGGAATGGCACTTGGCCGATTCTCTCTAAAACTACCCGTTCAACGTCTGCCGCGAAGATGGCCGGGTAAGGAATCGGCATTGCCGTCACTCGCTCCCCTCAGCATCGAGTTCTCAAGGCTGACCCGCCTCAATTGAACTACCTCGCCCCCTACCTGAGAGTGTCATGAGAATCTAGGAAGATAAGAGTATCCCAAGAACCTGGGGTGATCCCTTGCGGTCAAAAAATTCTGATGCCCGCATTTAACCATGATCCGTGGAGCGGTCGCTCTAAGTCATTGACTCTACATCATGCTTGAGGAGGGCTGGCAAGTGGCCATCGCTCTGATGACCACTTATCGCCGGGCCGCGATTAAATGTCGCGCTCCCCGTGTCATCTATTTCTGACCCTTCGCGCATTAGTGTGAATAGAGGCGAGCTGTCGAAAATTATGGACCGCGCATCCGGCGAGAGGTGGGGTGTCGTTCACCCAAATCTTAACCTTCTCGAACGCCTGGCGCTCACCGGCCTCATTCGGACTCTGATAGGCAGGGAAGACAGGAGTGACTATCTGAAGCCGAGAACAGGTCGCGCTCAAATCCTCATCTCTCACTTACCCACTGCATGAAGATCCTTTGCAGTGATTGAACAAATACTTGAGGAGGAACATGATGCTTCTCTCGTTCGATCTCCGGCCTGGATTGTTCATTCTGGCTTGTGCGCTTTTGGTCAGTCACGTCGTGAATGCCCAGGAGACGCGAGGTTCGATTCTAGGTAACGTCACCGATCCCTCGGGGGCCGTCGTGAGCGGCGCGACGGTCATCGTCACCAATATCGACACCAACGCCAGCACCACCCTGACCACCAATGATAAAGGCTATTACGAGGCGCCTTATCAGTTGGCCGGCACCTATACCGTCATCGCCAGCGCCCCGGGGTTCAAACAGTACGTCCGGCAGGGGTTCGTCTTGATGGTCGATACCCGCGCGGTGGCTAACATCAGGCTGGAGGTCGGCGAGACCAGCGAAACCGTGACCATCACGGCCAGCGCCCCGCTGCTCGACACGACGACGGCCGGCGGCTCCACGAGCTTTACCAATCAAGAGATCATGGATCTGCCGCTCCAAAATAACAGCGCGTTGCTGCTGGCGCGGACCGCGCCGGGAATTCAGTGGACGGGAGACGCCGCTTATTTGGGGCCGCATTCGACGATCGGCGCCTCCCTGATCAATTCGGCCGGCGGCGTCGGCGGCAATGAGTTCATGCTGGACGGTGTTCCCAATTCCTCTTCCAGTTCGATCGGAGTTCGCCGCGTCGCCGTCTTGCCATATGCCGACACGGTCCGGGAGATCAAGATCGAGTCATCGCCTTTCGACGCTTCCAAGGGATCGACCGGCGCCAGCGTCAGCGTCGTCACCAATAGCGGGACCAATGCCTTTCATGGTTCCGCCACCTGGCAGCACTGGCAGCAGCGGTGGAACGCGACCCCGACGACGCTCAATCAAGGGTATTGGGGGGCGATCGGCGCCGCCGAAGCGCGCGGCGACACCGCCGCCGCCGAGCGGTTACGGCGAAAGGAACGCCAGGAACCTGGCCGCTCGAACAACTGGGCGGGAACCATCGGCGGGCCGGTGCGCATTCCCGGACTCTACAACGGCAAGGATCGCCTCTTCTTCTCCTTCAGTTATAACGGGCTGAAAGAGAGCAAGACCGAGGACCCGCGCAATGTCCGATATACGGTGCCGACGCTCAAACAACGGCAGGGCGACTTCTCCGAACTGCTGGCGATCGATCCCCAGCGCTATCAGATCTATGACCCGCGCACGGCGCGAAACGTCACCGGCGGGGTGTGCGGCCGAAATAGTGACGGGGCCGATCGAACCTGCGTGGTGCGGGATCCGTTCCCCAACAATCAGGTGCCGACTCTCAATCCGCTCTATAAATTCTATCTGCCGTTAATTCCGCTCCCGAACAACATTCCAGGGATCGTTGACAATGATGGCCTGTTCAATTATCTGGCCTCCGGGACGCCGTACAATTGGGATTACAAATCCTACGGGACCCGCATCGACTACGCGATCTCGCCGAAACACAAGATGTTCGGGCGTTACAGTTACAACACCTTTCTCGAAGATCGCGGCGACTGGACGTACGAATCGCAGCGCGGTCTGCACCAGAACGGCCTGGACCGCACCAACCATGCCTTCGCGCTCGATCACGTCATGACCATCAATGCGACGACCATCCTGAATACGGCGATCGCCTTCAACCGTTTCCGCGAAGGCGACACGCAGAATACCGTGCAACAAAGCTTCGGACCGGATTCGGTGGGACTGCCCGGCTATCTGACCGAGCGCGCGGGCAATTTCAGGCATCTGCCGATCCTCGATTTCAGCACCAATGCGGGAGCCGGTCAATTGACCTCTTACTCCGATCTCAGCCGCGGATATCCCAGCCCGGGCCATTACAGCACCGGCACGATTCGCGGGGAATTGACCAAAATTTACCAGACCCACTCCCTGCGCCTCGGTTACGACCTGCGCGAGCGCATCCGGCAGCTCAACAACCCCGGGAATACGTCCGGCGCCATCCAGCCTCGTAATACCTATTTGCGACAGACCGACATCACGACCACCAACGGAATCGGGCTGCTGGGGCTGGAATGGGCCTCTTTTATGCTGGGGGCCCCCGGCGGTTCGATCGTCGTCACCCGGAATGACAGCTACTACCTGACCGATAGATTTTACGGCTATTACGCGCAGGACGACTGGCGCGTCTCGCCGAAATTGACGATCACTGCCGGGCTGCGCGTCGAGCGGGAGGCCGGTTTCCACGAGCGTTTCAACCGGGCGCTCGTCAACTTCGATCCGAACGCCGAATTACCGATCACGGCGGCGGCTCAGGCGGCCTATGCGGCGGTGGCGTTCCCCGAACTGCCGGCCGACCGGTTCGCCGTCAG
>DATEFT010000225.1:0-5039 GCA_035280505.1 Blastocatellia bacterium
GATCTTCTTAAAGTTCAAAATACAGTCCTGATCAAGCAGGCTGATGGTTATCATGAAATCCCCAATCCGCAGCCGGTCGCCATCGCTGAGTGTGGTCTGGTCGACTCGCTGGTCGTTGAGGTGGGTCCCGTTGGCGCTGCCCAGGTCGGTGACCACGTACTGCCCGGCGGTCCGCTCGATTGAGGCGTGTTGCCGCGAGATGTTGTCGCCGTCCAGGACCAGATGATTGTCGGAACGTCTTCCGATCGTAATCCGCTCCTCGCTGAACGGCTGAGTGACTCCTTCTTCCAATCCTTTGGCGACGATGACCGGCTTCAGCTCCAGGGACGGCGGGAGCGGTTGGGGAGCGGTCATCTTGGGCGCCAGCAGGCTGGTGTTGGCGCCGGAAGAGTAGTGCACGAGCAGGAAGTTCTGGCCGATCCGCAAATGGTCCCCATCGTTCAGTTGCGCCTGGCTGACCCGCTGGTCATTGACGTAGGTCCCGTTGCGGCTGCTGTCCTCCAGGATAAAGACCGCGCCCCAGCGCACGATCTCACAATGTTGGCGGGAGACGGTTTCGCCATCCAGAATCAGGTCGCACTCCTCTCCGCGACCGATCGTCGTCCGGGGTTTGGTGATCACCAAACCGCCCCGGCCGGCGCACAGACCATCCACGAAACTGAGTGACAGCTTGCTGTCGGGGATACTGTTGGTGGCTCGCCCCGGGCCTGCGGGGCGCGCTACTGACGAATCCTGGGGAGGGGAAACATCGGATTGCTGGCCGACCACTGTGGGTTCAATCTTCTGAGCCATCGCATCTCCACACACCAATCGATCATCGGGTCCAGTTAAAACATAAACTTTATGATTATGATGCGCTGAATCAGCCGCTTGAATCATCATCCGATCATCTGGTGATCACCTGGAAGCATGCAGAACCTGCCTCCCGCTAAAGAAGGGAGAGCTTAGCATGATGATCCGGCTTTGGCTAGATAACCTCTGCTGCGGTACTGGCGGCGCTCACGCGCCGGCTCCGCAATCGTTACAACTGGCCAATTCGAAGTTTAGCCGCTGGACCGGCCAAAAGAGAAGCCCGAACCCGAGAAAATCGAGGCTCAGATGAAAAAAATATGAAATCTTCCAGAGCTATTTTGTGTTCGAAAAGACAGTTGACTGACTCAAGAAACAAAGTTACAATCCCCCTGCATTCGGGCGCGAAAAGCCTCACGAATGGTTTACACCAAAAATCGCTGCCTAGTCCCCATACCCCGTAGCTTGTATTTCTTGACATCATATTTAGACGAGATCGGTAAATCATTGCGCTGAATGCTAACTTAACAAGATCAATCCCCGACTATAAACGTAGTCAGTCCGAGTACAAGTTCTCGCTGGGCCGGGAGGCCGGTTGTCAGTTGGTCGCTCTGATTCTCCCTTTATCGAGCTTCATATATAAAGGATGATCGGGCCTTGGATCCAGACGATGAGAACGCCCAACAGATTGTAAGCGTCGGGAAGACTGAAAGCTCCTCGTTCCATCTCACCATCAGACCGCTCTTGATCGAGAATGGCCACTCGTGGCCGGGCGGTTGGTCATTCTTTCGGGTCCGGGCATGCCACCATCCTGGGTGTGGCCGCCTGGTTCTGTCATCGAGGTTCTCCCGGGAAGTGGATCCGGCCGGTCGGTTCGATTGGCGGGGCCGCCGCCCAAAAATTGTGAAACCTGTAGGGAATACAGGGCGTGCAATAGACAATCTGATCTTAAAACGGCAGAATATATCAATATATATTGGAATATATTGATGGAGTATATTGAGGCCGCTCAGGCGTTGCCCACCTCGATGTCCCAGCCGTGCCAGATTTGGGGTCGTGCACGGCCGGCAGGGTTTGAGAAGACTTTAGAAAATTAGAACTTCGATCTAGAACTAATAAGAATTTCAGAACTCAAGATTCAAAGATGGCAGAGTTTATTTGCAGACTTGGAACACCTGGGGGCGAGGTCATCACTCGCACCATAGAGGGGCTGTCTGAGCAAGAGCTACGCCAGCGGCTCACACAGGAGGGATACCGCATCTTCACGGTCCGGAACTCGGGGATGGCCGGCGGGGTGAAGGTGCGAGGCCAGAACGAGCGATCGGTCAAGATCAAGCTCGACGACTTTCTATTGTTCAACCAGCAATTGGCGGCGTTGATCCACGCCGGATTGCCGGTCCTGCAATCGATTCAATTACTGCGCCAGCGGTCGCCCAATCCGAAGCTCCGGCAGGTGCTGGGCGACGTCGAGTCCCGGATCAAGTCGGGAATCGCGCTCTCGGCCGCCTTCGAGGCCCAGGGGGACACCTTCCCGAAGATCTACACCGCCTCGATTCTGGCGGGCGAGCGATCGGGAAATCTCGACGACGTGCTGCGCCGGTACGTGGAATATACGAAGGCCCTGGCGCAATTGCGCCGGAAGATTCGCGGCGCTCTCACCTATCCGGTGATCCTGCTCGGCTCGGCTTTCATCCTGATCGCCGTCTTGACGACCTACGTGATCCCGCAGTTCTCCTCGCTCTATGAGAACATGGGCGCGGATCTGCCCGCCATCACGACCGTGGTGGTCGGCCTCTCGACGGCCGTTCAATCCAACATCTTCTGGTTGCTCCCGGTCGTGATCGGACTGGCCTTCGGCGCGTTCTCGTGGCGGAAGACCGAGAGCGGACGCCGGACCATCGACAGCCTGGTCTTGAGGATTCCGCTGATCGGCGACCTGATCCGGCAACTGACGACCGCGCAGCTCTCGCGCAGTCTGGCGACCCTGCTGGCCGGAGGCATCACGCTGGTCGAGTCCTTTCAGATCGCGCTGGCCTCGGTCACCAATCGCGAACTGCTGCGTTCCACCGAACCCGCGCTCTCGAAGATTCGCGAAGGCAAGCCCTTCACCGAGAGTCTGGGGGCGGCCGGTTGGGTTCCGCCCCTGGCGATCGATATGATCGGGGTCGGGGAGCGTTCCGGATCTCTGCGGGAGATGCTCGACGAGGTGGCGGGATTCTACGATGCCGAGACCGAGGTCAAACTCGGACAATTGACGACCTTTATCGAACCGGCGATCCTGATCACGATGGGCGGCATCGTGGTCACGATCCTGTTGGCCATCTACCTGCCCTTGTTGCAGATGGTCAGCAAGGCCGGGGCCTGAGAATTTGAGATCTGAGATTTGAGATATGGCAAGTACAGGACAGACAGGACAAACGGGACAGGTCAAGCCGACCGGACAGATCAACCAGATCGCCGAGCGGGAGGCGGCGGCCCGGATCGCCCAGATGGCCGAACGCGAGACGGCGGTCCAGATCGCCCAGCGTTATCGATTGAAGTTCGTCAACCTCGAGGACTCTCCGGTCGACTACTCGCTGATTCAAGCGCTGCCCGTCGATCTGATGGTCCGCAATAAATTTATTCCGCTGCGCCGCGAGAACGAACAGATCGTGATCGCCATGGCCGACCCGTCGGACCTGCTCCTGCTCGATGAGCTGCGGGTTCAGTTGCGGGAACCGATCCGGGTCGAGGTCGCGACCTGGAGCGCGATCGAGGCGGTCCTGCGCAAGGGCGATGCCTCGCAGCGCGTGCTGCAGGAGGCCGCCGAAGGATTCGGCGTGGCCATCGTCAAGGAGACCGATCAGGGCGAAGAGGTCCTCGACCTCGACCGCCTCTCGAGCGACGCCGAGATCTCGCCGATCATCAAACTGGTCGATACCATCGTCTTCACCGCGCTGGAACGGCGCGCCTCGGATATTCACCTCGAGACCCGCGACTCCGATATGATCGTCCGCTACCGGATCGACGGCGCCCTCTATGAGGCCGGAAATCCGATCGACATCAAGCATCACCAGACCATCATCTCGCGCATCAAGGTCATGTCGGAACTCGACATCGCCGAGCGCCGGGTTCCGCAGGACGGCCGGTTCCGGATGCGGATCAAGGGGCGCAAGGTCGATTTCCGCGTCTCGATCATGCCCTCGGTCCACGGCGAGGACGCGGTCATTCGTATTCTCGATAAGGAACAGATCAACGAATCGTTCAAGGATCTGCGGCTGGAGGTCGTCGGGTTCGACCCGCTGCTGCTGGCCAAGTTCCGCCGGTTCATTCTGGAGCCCTACGGCATGGTGCTGGTGACGGGGCCGACCGGATCGGGAAAGACGACCACCCTCTACGCCGCCCTCAACGAGATTCGCAACGACGAGGACAAGATCATCACGATCGAGGACCCGGTCGAATATCAATTGCGCGGGGTCGCGCAGATTCAGGTCAACGAGAAGAAGGGGCTGACCTTCGCCCGCGGACTGCGCAGCATCCTGCGCCACGATCCCGACAAGATCATGGTCGGCGAAATCCGCGACCTCGAGACCTCGCAGATCGCGATCAACTCGGCGCTGACCGGACACCTGGTCTTCACCACCGTTCACGCCAACAACGTGATCGACGTCATCGGCCGTTTCATCAACATGGGGATCGAGCCCTACAACTTCGTCTCGGCTCTCAACTGCGTGCTGGCCCAGCGGCTGGTCAGATTGCTCTGCTCGCGCTGCAAGCAGCGATACACGCCCACCGAAGAGGAACTGAAGGAGGCCGGTTTGAGCCCGATCAAGTTCAAAGACCAGGTCTTCTATCGGGCCACCGGATGTGAAATCTGTAATCAAACGGGTTATCGAGGGCGAACGGCGATTCATGAACTTTTAGATATGTCCGATAACATCCGAGAGCTGATCATTGCACGTAGACCTGGATCAGAGGTCCGCCGCACAGCGAAAGAGGAGGGCCTCGGGAGTCTCCGTGAGTCAGCTCTAAGATTAGTCTTTAATGGACAGACGACGTTGCACGAAATTAACCGGGTGACGTTCGTGGAAGAGATGGGTTGAAAAGGTTTTGGAACGTTACTTACGTTCGAGCGTTCAACAGGTAGTTGTCATAGCCAAGCAAGAAGTTATCGGCAATCACCGTCTGCAATTAACGCCGGTTCAAGTACCCGGGATCGGCATCTGGAATCGACTAGAACATTGAATGGATCGAATGGATGAGGGGTCTGG
>DATEFT010000226.1:0-6479 GCA_035280505.1 Blastocatellia bacterium
TTCCCGGGGCAGCCGGGAACCCGAGAGGCCCGAGCAAAAATGTGCAACGTAGAGAGATAGCTGAAACCCATCAAAATTCATGACCTACCAACTTGCGTTACGGGGCGGAACCCCTGTCAGAACCAGACCCTTCACAGCCTGGCCCATTTATGACCAACAAGAAGCCCGCGGGCTCCAGCAGGTGCTCGAGAGCCGCAACTGGGGCGGATATCCCTGCCCCAACGATCTGGCCCGGGAGTTCGCGCGCCGGTTCGCCGAACATCACGGAGCGCGTTACGGAGTAGCAGTCGCCAACGGCACGGTCTCGCTCGAACTCGCGCTCCAAGCCGCCGGAATCGGTTTCGGCGATGAAGTGATCGTTCCGGCCTATACCTGGGAAGGAACCGTCGCCGCGGTCCTCTTTGTCGGCGCGGTCCCCGTCTTCGTCGATGTGGACCCGCAGAGTTACTGTCTCGACCCCACCCTGGTCGAAGCCGCCCTGACCGAACGGACCCGGGCGCTGATTCCGGTCCATCTCGGTTTTCGTTTTGCCGATCTCGACCGGATCATGGAGATCGCCGCGCGCCACCGGCTCTTCGTGCTCGAAGACTGCGCGCACGCTCACGGCGGGCGATGGCGGGACCTCGGAGCGGGCGCGACCGGCCACGCCGGAAGCTTCTCATTCCAGACCAGCAAACTGATGACGGCCGGCGAAGGCGGCATCGTGATCACCAGCGATATCGACCTGGCCGACCAGGTGATTCGACTGGCCAATTGCGGGCGGCCGCCGCGTCCGGAGACCCGGGGCGAGCCCATGCTCGGGCACAACTACCGGATGACGGAATTCCAGGCGGCGATCCTCCTGGCGCAACTCGACCGGCTGGACGAGCAGACGGCCCGGCGCGAACGCCAGACCGAAGCTCTCGATCGGGGTCTGAGCCGGATCGGCGGCCTCTCCCTGCTCCCCCGCGACCAACGGATCACCCGCCAGGCCAGTTATCATTATGTCTTCAAATTTCACTCCGCGGAGTTCGGCGGCATCCACCGCGATGCCTTCGTCGCCGCGCTCAAGGCCGAGGGCATTCCCAGTGACGGCCGTTTCTACGAAGCGGTCTACAAGTCGTCCCTCTTCGAATTCGCCGCCGACAAGTATCCGGCGTGGGCCCGGGCCCGGCGCGATCCGCATTGCCCGGTCGCCGAACGGGCCGGGTATGAAGAGGCCGTCTGGCTGCCTCATCAGCTCTTCCTCGGCGATCATCAGGACGTGGAGGAGATCGTGGCCGCCGTTGAAAAGATCCGAAGTCACGTCGATGAGTTGATCGGATACGACGACGAAAGAGTCAGATCGCAGGGCCTGTCGCGAGCGCGGCGGGCCTTGCTCGAATCGAAGCCGCCTTACTAAGAAGAAGTCTAGAGAAGTCTAGAGAAGTCTAGAGAAGTCTAGAGAAGTCGATCCGGATTCCGACTTTTCTAGACCTCCCGAGACGGCTCCCGACTTTCCTGGACTTTCCTGGACTTTTCTAGACTTTTCTAGACTTTTGGGGGGGTCAATCATGGCAAATAAACGATTGGGGATCGGATTTATCGGCAGTGGGTTTATCACTCGCTTTCATATCAAATCTTTTCTGGCCGTGCGCGATGCCGATGTCCTCGGCGTCTGGAGCCCGAATCACGAGCGCGCGGAAGAGGCCGCCGGACTGGCGCGCGGCCTCCGGGTCGGCGACTGCCGGGCGTTCAATTCGATCGAGGAGATGGTGGCGGCGCCGGAGATCGAGGCGATCTGGCTCTGCGGGCCCAACCATACGCGCGTCGAGAACCTGGAGGCGATCGTCAAGACGATCAAATCCGGCCGGGGCTCGCTGACCGGAATCGCCATCGAAAAACCGCTGGCCCGCAACGCGGCGGAGGCCAGGCGAGTCATCGAATTGATCGAGGAGTCGGGCCTTCTCCACGGCTATCTGGAAGACCAGCTCTTCGAGCCGGGAATCGCGCGCGGGCGGGAGATCATCTGGCGGCGCGCCGCCGCCATCACGGGCCGCCCCTATCTGGCCCGCTGCGCCGAGGAGCATAGCGGACCGCACATGCCCTGGTTCTGGAAGGGCGATCTGCAAGGCGGAGGCGTGCTCAACGACATGATGTGCCATTCGGTCGAGGTCGCGCGCTTTCTGCTGACGGACCCGGCCAAGCCGCGCCAAAGCGTCAGGCCGGTCAAGGTCTCGGCGACCATCGCCAGCCTGAAATGGTCGCGCCCCGAATACGCGGACCGTCTGCAACAGGCGATGGGCTCGGAGGTCGATTACCGAACCCGCCCGTCCGAAGATTTCGCGCGGGCGACCATCCATTACCTGGACGATCTCGGCAACCCCTTGATCGCCGAGGTCACGACCTCGTGGAGCTATGTCGGCGCCGGGCTCCGCTTGAGTTCCGAACTGCTGGGCCCCGAATACTCCCTCTCCGTCAACTCGCTCAATACCAGCCTCAATCTCTTCTTCAGCCGCCGCGTGCAGGGAGAGTCCGGTGAAGACCTGGTCGAAAAGCAGAATGCCGAACAGGGATTGATGCCGGTCGTGGCCAATGAAACGGCCGAATACGGATATGAGGCCGAGAACCGTTATTTCGTCGACTGCTTCCTCGACGGCCGGCAACCGGAGGTCAATTGCTACGACGGACTGGAGGTGACCGAACTCCTGATGACGGCCTATTTGAGCGCGGAAGAGGAACGAACCGTCGAGTTCAAGCCCCAAAACCTGGAGCAATTTATTCCGGCGGTCGCGCGCGGCGCCTGGAACCCCCGCCGATAAATGACGGAACCCAGATTCATACTATGCTGAGAGCTATTTTGGCGATCGTCGCCTGTCTGATTCCCGGTGCCCTCACCTTCTCCGACGGACCGCTCAGATCCTGGACCGTGACGCTCGAGGAACCGACCGGCATCTACCGGCGCGACCATGAGGTAGTCACCGTCAGGTTGAATCTCAAACCGGGCGAACTCCGCCAGGATCGATTTCAGGTGCTCGCACCCGACGGCCGCCCGATCCTCTCGCAGCTCGCCGCCGTGGAAGCTCACGCCGACGGTTCGATCAAGACCGCCGAACTGCTCTTCCCGGCGACGATCGTTCCCGGTGAACGGCCGGAATACCGTCTGGTGGAGACGGCCGGCGCGTCTCCGACTCCCGACCGATCAGAGATCGTCGCGCGGCGCCTGGGCCAGGGCCGCCTGGAGCTGGCGAACGATCGTTTCGGCGTCATCGTCAACCTGGGACTGGAGAAGACCGAACCCGCGCTGATCGCCGCCTACAGCAAGACAGCCGGCGAGTACCGCATGCTCAACCTGATCGATACCTCGCCCGACGTCGGCGAATCGCTGGCTTACGGCAAGAAGAACGCGGGGCTGGGAACGTTTCTGTCGGCATCCGACACCGGAACCGGCGAGGGATCCGGCGATCCGGGAGCCTTCGACCGGATCGAGCTGATCGAGCAGGGGCCGCTCCGCGCCCGCGTCAGGGTGTCGGGGTTGCGAACCGGCCAGATCCGCGAGACCTGGGAGTTCAGTTGGTACGCGGGCAGCCCGGTCCTCCACTGGAAGGCCTCGCTGAACCGCAGCGAATCGGGATCGAGATACGGTTTCTTCTTCTCCTCGATCTCGGCCACGCCCTATGAGCCGTTCGATCGCTGGATCGACGGCGAGGAGACCCGGTTCCCCGACGGTCCAGAGATCGAGAATCCGCCGGATCGCCGAATCGGGCCCAACAACCTGGCCGACCTGCCGGGACGACACCTGCTCTACTATCAGCGCCAGGAGAACTACGGGGCGCTCGATCTCTATGAGCTGGACCCGTCGCTCGACTGGGTCGGAATCGGCGCGCGCCAGTTCTACGCGGCCACCAGATTGACCGGCGACAAACGCTCCACCGAGATCGCCCTCGCCTTTCCCACCTGGAAAGGCACCGAGACGGTCCTCGAAGGCCGGAAAGAGTATCGCCTCTTCACTCAGCCGATCCTGTCGGTCGTCACGGACCGGCCGCCGCAGACCGGAGACCGGGTCGCGGCGCCAGAGAATCGGACGGAGACCGTGACCGTCCGCCCGGTCGCGGAGCTGGCGGACCGATCGGCGGAGCGCCCGCTCGTCTCCAGTCTCGACGGCGATTGGAAGCTGAATCAGGCCGAGAAGTCGGAGGGGGAGAAACAGGGATTCTATCGCGAAGACTATGACGACTCTTCCTGGCGAACGGTCAAAGTCCCGGGTTCGGTCCACACCCAGATTCTTCCGCCACCGAAATATCACACGAAAGAGGCCGATTGGATCAGCTCGAAGGAGTGGTGGTATCGCCGCCGCCTCGCCGTTCCGCCCGCCGCCGCCGGCCGGCGGCTCTGGCTGGAGTTCGAGGCCACGGACTATCACGCCGAGATCTATCTCAACGGCCGACTGCTGGGCCGGCACGAAGGATACATCGATCCATACCGCTTCGATGCGACCGACAAGTTGAGGCTCGACGGCGAGAATGTACTAGCGGTTCGCGTGTGGACGCCGGTCAGTTACTACTGGCGCCACCGCCCCTACACGATCAAGGGCTCATACGGAGCCGTGGATCAGAAACCGGACAACATCACGGCGCTCGGGATCACGCGGCCCGTGCGGCTGATCGCGGGCGGGCCGGTCGCCATCGACGAAATTGCGGTCGATACGCGAATCAATCGGGAGGATGGGAGCGCGCTGGTGGTCGTCGACCTCGCGCTCGATGCGGCGGGCGCCGAGCGGCCGGTCGAGGTCACCCTCACGCTCAAGCCGCGCAACTTCACGGCTCCTACCGGCCTCGAATTGAGAACGAGCTACCAGGTCTCCCCCGGCTCGAATCAGCGCCGTTTTGTGCTGCGGGTCGATCGCCCCGAATTGTGGTGGACCTGGGACCATGGCCGGCCGAATCTCTACACACTGGAGGCGATCGTCAAGACCGAGACCGCGGTCTCGGACCGGCGCGCGCTGGCCGTCGGCATCCGCGAGATCGAGCACATCGACTGGAAGTTCTATCTCAACGGCAAGCGCATGTTCATTCGCGGCACCAACTCCTACTACAACCTCTTTCTCTCGGAGAAGCATCGCGGCGATTACGAACGCGATCTGGAGTTGCTGCGCAAGATGAACATCAATATGATCCGGCTGCACTGCCATTTCAACAATCCGGACTTCTATGAGATCTGCGACGAGTCGGGAATTCTGATCTGGCAGGACTACCTGGAAGCCTGGTATCCCGAAGACCGCGCCTTCTCGCTCAAGGCGGCGAGACTTTACGATCCACAGATCAGGTACGTCCGCAATCATCCGTCAGTCGCCGTCTGGGCCACCAGCGATGAAGAGTCGCTGGAGAACTATCGCGACCTGACCAAACACCTCGAACCGCGCCTCTATGCCCTGGACCCGCAGCGCCGCCCGGTGGTGAGATCGACCGGCCGTTACGGGGATGCGCACGTCTACGAAGGCTGGTACGGCGGGACGATCTGGGAGTACACGCGAGTCACGGAGAAGTTCATCTCCGAACTCGGCGCCACGGCCCTCCCGAACTACGAGAGCCTGATCAAATTCCTGCCGAATCATTGGCCGATCAAGGACCATGAAGAGGAGTGGGTCTTTCACAAATTGCAGATCTTCGAGGCCATGCGCGCCTGGGGCGAGCCCGGCGAGATGTCGCTCCAGGAGTATATCCCGCAAACACAAGACTACGTCGCGCGCCTGTTTCAACTGGCCATCGAGCGGATGCGGAGACTGAAGTATAATCCGGCGGGCGGAATCCTGCACTTTCACGCCATCGACGTCTGGCCCTCGGTCACCATGGCGGCCCTGGACTACTACCGTCAACCGACCAAAGCCTATTTCACCGTGCAGAGGTCGTTTCAGATGGTCCTGCCCTCATTCGCCTACGATCGCGACACCTGGGCGGCGGGTGAGACCGTCAAGACGGAACTCTGGGTGATCAATGATCACTGGTTCGCCATTCCCAAAGCGACGATCACCTGGCGCCTGGAAGACGGCCAGGCCAGGGTGGTGGCGAGCGGCGCGGCCCCCAATAAAATCGACCTCGCCCCCGACTCGTCGATAAGACTGATGGAGGTGGCGCTGCCAGCGGGTCGCCCCGGCAAATACACCCTCTGGGCCCGAGTCACCGATGAGCGCGGACAGACAATCTCCGAGAACAATTACGAATTCAGGGTGAAATGAACCACTTCTACTGGTTAGTACCGAAACAATTCCGCGGATTCTTTGCTGCTGTTAGAGGTCGCTAAATCATTGAACTATGGTGGAGTATTTTTGCAAGACAACCGGCCTCAGCCTTCCCCAGAATCCTTATTTTTATTGGCACTTTCAGCTCTTTTCCTGGCGAACCACAGGCTGAGACCAGTGATTACAAAGGGGTCTGGAAATGTTTTCGCTTTCAGATGCGCCCAAGTCAGATAAAAACCTAGCAGATACAAAAGTAACTTTCCAAATATGGCCAAGAGCGTGA
>DATEFT010000227.1:0-24713 GCA_035280505.1 Blastocatellia bacterium
TCTCCTCCTCGTTCGAGGGAACGAGCTATCGATAGGTGGCGATCAACTGTTGTTTGAGATCTTCATAGAGCCGGATGCTGCGCTCGATGATGTTGATGGCGTCGAAACGCCCCATGAACTTCTCGACCTTGACCTGTTTCATTTCGAGGGCCTTGTAGTCCTCGAAGAAGCGCCGCACGGCCTTCAAGCGATATTCCGGCAGTTCGGAGATGTCGCGGTAGAACCGATATTCGGGATCATCGGCGTGGACCGCGATGATCTTATCATCCTCCTCGTTCTGATCGATCATCTGCATGACGCCGATCGCCTTGGCCCGCATGATACAGAGCGGGGTGACGGAGACCTGGCCGAGGACGAGCACGTCCAGCGGGTCCCCGTCGTCGCAATAAGTGCGCGGCAGAAAGCCGTAGTTGGCCGGATAGTGCACGGCGCTGAAGAGCACGCGGTCGACGCGCAAGAGGCCCGTCTGTTTGTCCAATTCATATTTGACTTTCGATCCGATCGGGATTTCGATAATGCAGTTGAAAATTTCCGGGGCCTCACTGCCGAGGTTCACATCATGCCAGGGATTCATAAACTATCACTTTCCTAAAGTTCTGAGCTGTTTCGGCGTCATCAGCCAGCACAGCAAACCCGGACCACGGGGCGGGAGACTGGCGACCTCGATAGCGCAGAGCGAGCCTTTTTTGAATTCAATATTGAGATTACGGTTGCCGGTGAGCAGAAACGAGGCCAGCTCCGGCAGATCGGGCAGGTGGCCGACCAGCAGGGCGCGGTCGAACTGATAGGCGCCGAGTTCCAGAAATATCTCGGCATGCCGGCCTTCTCCTTCGATGAAGGTGCGACCGGGCGCCAGCGATTCCAGGATCCTCACTTTGTGTTGAAGCTCCAATACTTCGGCCACGGCTTCGGCGGTCTGGCGCGCGCGCAACAACGGGCTGGTCATAATCACGTTGAATTTCAGATCCAACTTGCGGATTCCAGCCGCCGCCTGTTTCATTCTCGCGAGTCCTTCCAGGGTCAAGGGACGATCCGCGTCTTTGAGGATTCCGACTTCTCCCAGGTCGGTCGCAATTCCATGACGCATTAAATATAGTTCAATCAAGTCCTTCTCCTTCTGTTCTCTGCTTGAAATAATCAACAATCGTTGCCGGCCCCACCACGACCGATGAGCCATCAGCACTATCTTAGCATCGCATAATGCGAGTTACCCAGTCGTTAGTTTCGCCAGGCGAAAGATCAGGGCGCCGATCACCAGGGCCGCCGTGGCGAGCGCCACCCAGAGCCAGACCGGGTGTCGTTCCTGGCGCGTTTCGTCCGCCTGGTGGGGAACCGAGTCAGTGTAATCACGCTCACCGGACAATGCAAAGGTCGGTAAATCCCCGATCTTGATAAAGGGCAGCAGGCGATCGAGATCGTACTGTGGAGAGGTCGCCGAGGGATTTCCATACAGGAGTCGATATCGCTCTCCGGATTGGGTCCGGAAGAGCAGCCGGGAAGGGTGGCCATAGACGTTCATGGCCGTCGGAATCAGCGGTTGGTCGTCGTAATTGATGATCTGGACGCGCAGGTAACGAAAGCGGGCTTCGCGGTAATCGAGTCGCAGTTGTTTCCGTTTCACCCGGCCGAGGTTGACGTCGAAGATTTCGCCCTCGCCGACCCCGAACCAACTCTGCCGGTCGTTGCTGCCCGTGACCTGCAACCGCCGATGGAAATTGTTCGAGGTGAAGTTGATCTCGATCCGGGTGCTCGGCAGATTGCGGGATCCGAGATCCAGAATCCAGATCGAGGATCGGGTCTCAAGGTCGGGTTTCTGGGCTTCGAGGCCGGACGGCAGGAGTTTGAGCGGAGAGCGGCGCTCATCCGCCAGGAGCGTCCATGGGGTCTCGCTCCCCTCCTGGTTTCGGAGGCGCAGGTCTCCCAGGTCCGGCCGGGCGCGGTCGAAGACCTGGCCGTCCAGTTCGATCAGCGCGTAACCGGAGCCGGCCGGTTCTCCGGGTGGAGTGAGTTCCTTGAATTTGGCCCAGGACTGCGGCGGAGCGTCCGCAGATGAAGATGAAGGAGATGACGACAGTGAAGAGGGTTGGGACGACCACGCGATCAGTGAGGCGATCGAGAGGCCGACGGCCCAGAGCCCGCGGCAGAAGATGGCCGGTCCGCTCATCTTCTCTCCTCCGAGATGCGGCGTTGCCACTGCTGGTAGAGGAACGAGACGGTCAGCAGAATGGCGCCGAGCACGATGAACGAGACGATCCGGTAGATCTTGTCGAGAGCGGCCAGATCGTTCAGGAAGACCTTGGCGGTCGTGATCGTCAACAGCATGAGCGCCATGATCCGGAGGAGGCGATTGTTCCGCCAGATTCCGGCGACGAGCAGGGCCCCGCCATAGACCGCCCAGATGATCGAGAGCGAGAGCTCTTTGGCCAGCATCAGCTCTTGCAACTGGTCGGGCGTCGGCTGGCCGGTGTAGATCTGCGATTCGAAGCGGCCCCGCGCCTCGAAGCTGAGGGCGATGATTCCGAGCAGATTGGCGGCGATCGTCAGGATCTGGACGACCGACCTCCGCAGTTTCGGATCCAGGTCCTCGGCCCGGGAGTAGAAGTGGAGGCCGCAACCGAGCGCCGCGATCAACAGCAGACAGCCGCCGAAGGACTGGTTCCAGATCAGGGTGTGCCAGGGGGCCGCGTTGAATCCGAGATCGACCACGAGCACTTTGACGGCCGTCAGCGCCAGCAGCATCAGCGCGCCGAGATGGACCATCTTCGCCCGCCGTTTGAACCCGATGATCAGCGCCGCCGTGCTGTAAATCGACCAGAGCGCGGTCAACGCGAACTGTTTGCTCTCTTCCAACTGCGGCCGGGTTTCGGGGCTGAGCTGCGCATCGAAATACCCCGACGCTTCCACGCTCAACCCGATGACCGCCATGAGGTTGGCCGCCGCGATCAGCAGGGCCAGGCCGGCGGTCCGCTCGTTCCGGGCCAGTCCCTCGGCTCGCGCATAGAACCAGGCTCCGGCGGCCAGCGAGGCGACCAGCAGGGCGAAGGCGAAGAAGGTTTGATTGAAGACCGGCGTGTGCCAGGGGGCCGCATAGAGCCGGGCATCGACGGTCAGGACTTTGAAGATCGACAGCGACAGCAGCGCGAGGGCTCCCCAGCGGAGCAGGGTCACCCGGCGCAGGACGCCCACGGCCAGCGCCATGAATCCATAGATGATCCAGAGCGCCGAGAGCGAGAACTGCCGGGAACTCTGCAATCTCTCCCATTCGGTGGCCGCGGACTGGTCGGTCCGGCTGATCGCCTGGTTGAAATAGTCCCGGACGTCGGTGCTCAGCCAGACCAGCGCCAGCAGATTGGCCGCCATGGTGCAGATGACCGCGATTCCGTTGCGCTCCTCCTCGCCGACCGTCTGGCCGGCCCGCCGATAGAGCCGCGTGGTGATCGCCAGGGAGGCGATCAGGATCAGGGCGGAGAAGCCCCGGCGATTGAGGATCGGGACGAAGGTCCCGCCGGTGATGAACGCGAAATCGTGGAGGTCGATCGCGAACCAGTGCAGGAGCGCGAAGGAGAAGATCAAGACGGCCGTGTAGCGGGTCGGGCGATTTTCGGCCTTGAGGCCGATCCAGCTCAGCACCGCGCCTTCGAGGCCCCAGCCCATCGTGACCCAGTGCTGATTGAGTTGAATCGGGATGGCCAGCGTCAGGAAGATCGTCGCCAGGCCGATAAAGGTCAGGATCAGGGACCGATCCTGCCGGTCCCGGCCGTAGGTCAGATAGCCCAGCCCCAGGTAGAAGCCCGACATCAGAACCGCGAAGAGGCCCAGGTACGGGCGATAGTCGGTGGAGAGCAGGCCATAGCAGGTCGCAAAGTAGATCGAGGCATTGGTGAAGATCAGGCCCAGGTCGAGCGATTTGGTCGGCCGCCGGTTGACGACGTTGTGAAAGATCGCCAGGGCCGCGAAGATCAGGAAGAAGAGGGTGAAGAAGCAGATCGTCAGCCAGAGCTTCTCGGGGGCGTACCATTCGGTCATCCAGGCCCCGGACATCATGACGGTGGCGCTGAAGGCCAGATAGTTGAGAGTCCGCCACTGTTTGAAGTAGGCGAGGGCCAGCACGCCCGCATCCAGCAACGCGACGTAGGTGAAGAGCCCCGCTTCGTTGTCCTGTCCGGTCGAGAGCAGGACCGGGGTCAGAAAGCCGCCGAAGAGCCCCAGGATGGCGATGGCCAGCGCGTCATAGCGCGCGGCCAGCAGCACGGCCAGCGTCGTGACCAGCGACATGAACAGGAAGGCCGGTCCCTGTCCGATCAGCCCGTAACGCGCGAAGGCCGCGAAGAAGACCAGATAGAGCACCGCGATTCCGCCGCCGGAGAGGCTCTGCGCGTAACTGCGGTAACCTCGGGCCCGGATGCGTTCGCCCGCGATCACCAGGCCCAGGCCCACGCTGATCCCGATCAGGACGCGTCCGGTCGGTCCGATCCAGCCGCGGTTGATCGCTTCACGCAGGAAATATCCGACCGCCAGAATGATCGCGACGATGCCGATCCGGTTGAACCAGGTCCCCCCGATCAAGGCCTCGAGGTCGAGCGGCGGCTTCTCCTGAGCGGCCTGAGCGGCGGCCGGGGCCGCCGGCGATGATGGTGCGACCGGCGGCGGCTCGGCCGGGATTGTCCGGTCGGCCGATCTCTCCGCGCGTTCGGCGATCGGCGGCCGGGCTGTCGGCGGGAGCGGCAACGTGATCGGGTCGATGGGCGGCGGTGAGGGCGGCGTCTCGGCCGCGGGCGGCGCGACCGGCGCCCGCTTCAGTTCGATGGGCGGCGGCGTCAGCCCCAGCTTCTGCTCGATGGCGTAGAGCCGCGCGATCTGTTCCCGCAGCGCGTACTCCAGGTAGTCGAGGCGTTCATTGACGCGAGCCAGGGTCGTTTGTAAGGGGTTGTCTTCGGGCATACGAGGTCTCTTTACTGAGTCTATTGAGATGGTCTTCCGACGAACGAAAAATGGACAGGGTCGAACCGGCCGTGATTATCATATACTTAGAACGGAGGGGCAAAGTTTTGAGAGATCAAACCAATGTCGGATCGTAAATCTAATCCTGACGATCGTCCGGCCATCCGCCATCAATACGAGCGGCATGGCGTGACGGGCTACTATTCGCAATTCGGCGAGGCCTATCGCAATCCGAGCGAGGCCGCGATCCGGGAGGTCATGCGGGCCGTGGTCGAGGATTGGCGGCTCGACCTGGAGCGAGTGCTCGATCTGGCCTGCGGCAGCGGTGAGATCACGCTGGCGCTGCGTGAACTGGGCGGCCGGAACGTCGAGGGAGTCGATCCGCACACCGGCGAGGCCTATCTGGCGCGCACGGGCCAACGAGCCGAGCCGGTCAGTTTCGAGCAGCTCGCCGCCGGGGCCCTGGCCGGCCGGCGCTACAGCCTGGTGGTCTGCAGCTTCGCCATGCATCTGATCGATCGTTCCCGGCTGCCGACCCTGCTCGCGCAGCTCGGTCTGATCTCGGACCGGCTGCTGATTCTGACCCCGAACAAGCGGCCGGAGCTGAAGGCGGCCTGGGGTTGGGAACTGGAGCGGGAGTTGGTGATCAGCCGCGTGCGCGCCCGCCTCTACTCACGGTCTTGAAAGTCGCAACGCATTTCCGGCGCCATGCAATCCGTATTCTCTTGCAATCCGTATCATCCGAGGTATAGTAGCCGCGTCTACAGCTAGCAGTTTCGCCAGACAATTAGATAAAAAGAATGAAGGCGTCGGCGGCGCCGAAAAACGGTCGTCGATGGAGCTGAAATCGTGGATCAGACCATGCCCACTGACCACTATTCTTGCCCCAGCGCATCAACAGGAGCATCTATGCAACCACAATGGATTGACTACTCGATCATCGTCGTCTATTTCGTCTTCGTGCTCGGCATCGGGTTCTGGGTGAAGAACCGCATGAAGACCAGCACCGACTTCTTTCTCTCAGGGCGTTCGATTCCGGCCTGGATCGCGGGCCTGGCTTTCCTGTCGGCCAATCTCGGGGCGCAGGAAGTGATCGGCATGGGCGCCAGCGGCGCCAAGTATGGGATTGCGACCTCACATTTTTACTGGGTGGGCGCGATTCCGGCCATGCTCTTCGTCGGAATCTTCATGATGCCGTTCTACTACGGCTCGCGCGCGCGGTCGGTTCCGGAGTATCTGAAGTTGCGGTTCGACGAGAAGACGCGGGGGCTCAACGCGATCTCCTTTGCGGTCATGACGGTCTTCTCCTCGGGCGTTTCGATGTATGCGATGGGCAAACTGCTGCAGTTGCTGCTGGGCTGGAATTTCAACTTCTCGATCATCATCTCGGCGGTGATCGTGCTGGGCTATACCTTTCTCGGCGGGCTCACCTCCGCGATCTACAACGAGGTGTTGCAGTTCTTTCTGATCGTGGTCGGATTCATTCCGCTGGTGGTGCTCGGACTGATGGACGTCGGCGGATGGGACGGACTGCAGGCGCGACTGGCCGCCGAGTCGGTGGCGCGCGGTTATGCTCCCGGCGCCCTGACCGATTCCTGGAAATTTATGGGCAGCGCCGATTCGAATCCGATGGGGGTCGAGGTCTTCGGTCTGGTCATGGGGTTGGGCTTCGTGCTCTCGTTCGGTTACTGGTGCACCGACTTTCTGGTGGTGCAGCGGGCCATGGCGGCCGATTCGATGACCGCGGCCCGGCGCACGCCGTTGATCGCGGCCTTTCCGAAGATGATCTTTCCGTTCCTGGTGATCCTGCCGGGAATGCTGGCCATCAGCGTCAGTTCGGGCGCTCAGAATCTGAATGAGAAGCCGGTCACCACCCAGGTCTCGACCAACGCTCCCGCGACCGAGACTCCGATGCAGGGCATCGTTCCGGCCAAGATCGACGAGGCGACGGGGCGGCCGGTGGTCGGAAAAGACGGCAAGATCCAATACGATTACGATCTCGCCACTCCGAAGCTGCTCGAGAAATATTTCCCCTCGGGCCTGTTGGGCCTGGGCCTGTGCGCCCTGCTGGCCTCGTTCATGTCGGGGATGGCGGGCAATACGACGGCCTTCAACACGGTCTGGACCTACGACATCTATCAGAGCTATATCAAGCGCGACGGCACGGATCAGCACTATCTGTGGATGGGGAAGATGGCGACGATCTTCGGCGTCCTGATCTCGGTGGCGGCGGCCTACGTGGCGAGCCAGTTCAACAACATCATGGACGTGCTCCAGTTGGTCTTCGCCTTCGTCAATGCGCCGCTCTTCGCGACCTTCATGCTGGGGATGTTCTGGAAACGCGCGACGGGGCACGGCGCCTTCTTCGGGCTGCTCGGCGGAACCGTGGCGGCGTCCATCCATCACGGCCTGACCCTGCCGGCCGGCGCGGCGGCGGGGGTCAAGGGCGGGTTCTTCGGGGCCATCCACACCTATCCGAGCGAGATGGCTCAGAACTTCTGGACCGCCATCTTCGCCTGGACGAGCTGTTTTGTGATCACCATTCTGATCTCCTTAGTGACCAAGGCCCGGCCGGAAGAGGAGATGAAGGGGCTGGTCTATTCCTTGACGCCCAAGCTCAAGGACGAGGGACTGCACTGGTATCAGAGCCCGTCGTTACTGGCCATTCTGGTGCTGGGGTTGCTGATCGTCTTGAACGTAATCTTCTGGTAACATTTCTGGAGTCGAACTTATGAATCTGGATATTCGCAGTCCGATCGGGTTGATGTTTACGATCTTCGGGGTCCTGCTGGTGATCTACGGATTGACCACCAGCGGCGACTCCATGTATACGCAACAATCGCTCGGCATCAATGTCAACTTGTGGTGGGGAGCCGCCGTCCTGCTCTTCGGAATCGTCACGCTCTTTCTGGCCTGGCGCAAATCCGCCGTGCGGCCGGCGGGATCGTCTTCGGAGGGCGGCAAAGGGTCCGGACATTGAGCGTCGGACCCCACACGGGCAATGACTGGGATAGATGAACTGCAGGCGCGATTTCGCGCGTTATACGGGCGCGAGGCCCGGATCTTCTCCGCTCCCGGGCGGGTCAATCTGATCGGAGAGCACACCGACTACAACGACGGTTTCGTGCTGCCGATGGCCATCGACCGCCGGACCTTCGTCGCCGCGGCGCCGCGGGACGACCGCTCGATTCAGGCGGTCTCGACCGGGTTCGAGGATCAGGTCCGGTTCGAACCGGGCCCCGATCTGCGGCCGGGGTCCGATTGGGCCAATCACGTGCGCGGCGTCGCCGCCGGTCTCCGGCGCGAGCCGTTCGAATGGCGCGGCGCGGATCTGTTGATCGCGAGTGACGTTCCGCTGGGGGCCGGGCTCAGTTCGTCGGCGGCGCTCGAGATGGCCGTCGGATTCGCGTTATTGACCCTGGCGGGGCAACCCGTCGATCCGGTGCGCCTGGCCTTGATCGCCCAGCGGGCCGAGCATGAGTTCGCGGGCACCCAATGCGGAATCATGGACCAGTACATCGCCGGCCTTGGAATCCAGGATCACGCCCTCCTGATCGACTGCCGCAGCCTCGAATACCGCACGGTTCCGGTCGGCTCGGGCGAGCACCGGGTGGTCGTCTGTAACACCATGATCAAACATGACCTGGCGAGCAGCGAATACAATCGGCGTCGCGCCGATTGCGAGGAGGGAGTGCGCCTGCTGGCCGCCCACCTGCCGGGGATTCGGGCGCTCCGTGATGTGTCGCGGTCCCAGTTCGATCAGTACGCGGACGGGTTGCCAGAGATCGTGCGCCGTCGATGCCGTCATGTGATCGAGGAGAATGCCCGGACCCTGGAAGCGGTCGAGGCGCTGGAGCAGGGCGACCTGCGGCTCTTCGGCCGGTTGATGTTCGCCTCGCACGAGAGCTTGCGCCGCGATTACGAAGTCAGTTGCCCGGAACTCGATCTGATGGTCGAGACCGCCTCCCGCGTCGAGGGCGTCCTCGGCGCCCGCATGACCGGCGGCGGTTTCGGCGGATCTACGGTCAACCTGGTCGCAGCGGACCAGATCGACCATTTCGTGGCCACGATCTCCCGCGAGTATCAGCGCGAGACGGGGATCGAGCCCGATTGTTACGTCTGCCGCGCCTCCCAGGGAGTCAGGGCAGAGATTTGAGACTCACGACTTTAACTCACAAAATTGGTCTGCAAACCGCGGAAGCGGTTTAGAATCCCGATTCAAACAAGGGACTCGCCTTTCATTAATCTTTCCAGAATCTATCCACATGGAAAAGCCGGGGGCTTTCAGGTAACATTAGGTACCCTTTTGCAATTTCGGTGATCATTGGATTTCAAATACCCTTCCCGGTCTTCGGATCGTCCTCGGATCGAAGGAGGAGAGCAATGAAGAGATTTACCTATTTAAATGTTGCCGTTGTGTTGCTGCTGTTGACCGCCACCCTGGTGCGTGCGGCCGAGGCTTTTGACTGGGAGCGGGCGGTTTCCCTGTATAAACAGGGTCAGTATCGCGAGGCTATCACCGAGTTTCAGAAAGTTCTGGTCGAGTATCCGGAGCACTCCGACAGTTGGAAGTTTGTGGGGTTGGCCTACTATCAGTTGAAAGAGTACGACGCGGCGATCACGCCGCTCGAGAAGGCCATCGAATTCAAGCGAAAAGAAGGCCGCAACGATGTCGATCTGGTTCGGGCGCTGGGTCAGGCCTACCTGACCACCAAGAAATACGAAAAGGCGCTCCCCTATTTCGAGACCTTGACCCGGATGCAGATGAACGTGGCGGCCAATTTCTATATGCTCGGCGTGATCTATGCCAATCTGAGCCGCGCCGAAGAGTCCGCCGCCGCTTTTCAGAAAGCCGTCAAACTGGATCCCAAGGATTCCGACTCCTGGTACTATCTGGGGGTCGAGTCTTTCCGCAATGGCAAGATGGAAGAGGCGATCGTTTCGCTGAGAAACGGCCTGGCCGCGGCGCCGAAAAATCCCGAGATGCTGGGGTTGTTGGCCGAGGCGCTCTTGAGGCAGGGCACCGGCGAGACCGATCCCCGAAGAGCCACTGCGCTCTTTGAAGAGGCGATTCAGGTAGCCACGAGCCTGAAATCGCTGCGCGATGATTCCGCCGTCAACGAGCTGTTGGGGCGGGCCTATCTGGCGACCAAAAAATACACCAGCGCCGAGCTGACGCTTTCACGCGCGCTCGAGACCAGTAAACAGCCGTCCGCCACCCTCTACTTCAACCTGGGGTTTGCGCATGCCCAGAATAAGGCCTGGGCGCGCGCCGCGGATATGCTGACCCAAGCCGACAAACTCAACCCCGGGGATTTCAATACGCTCTACTACCTGGGGTACGTTTACGAAAATCTCCGCCGCTATTCACAAGCGCTCGATGCATATACGCGGGCTTACGAGACGACCGGACGCAACAATGCCGATCTCAAATCGAGCATCGATCGCGTCACGCCCCTGGCGAAGCCGTAATTTCAGCCAGCCGGCAGGGGCGGTCAAAGGTGCAGGCGGGTCAACCTATTAATTCGGTTTCAATCCACCTGACTTTGATTTAAGATGCCTATCAGTGGCGTGCGTCAGGCGCGCCTTTAGTGCATTTATAGCGATAGGGTATTCGGCGAATTTAACGGATGGCTGATTGTTTTCAAGTTTTGTCACCTAAACAGTAGCGACCAGAGAGGTTGCCACCATCTTCCGGAGGATTGGCAGTGAGGAAAATAGGTCAGCGATTGCCGCTCGTTGTCGTGTTGATTGCTATTCTGGTCGGTTCGTATTTGAAGCCGCACGCCATCACGGATGCTTCAGCCGATGAGAAGACCGCCCAGGACAAACTGTTTCGCGATTATGTCCGGGGAGTCCTGACCATTCGCGAGCACTACGTCGAAGAGGTCGATTATGAACCGTTGACTACCGCCGCCATCCAGGGGATGCTCCGGACGCTGGATCCCCACTCGAACTTCTATGACCGCAAATCGTTCGAGGATATGCGCATGGAACAGCGGAGCCAGTACTACGGGATTGGCGCCTCGATCCAGCAGCGCTACGGCGGAGTCTACATCATCGAGCCTTTCAAGGATACGCCGGCTGCCCGCGCCGGTCTGCGCTACGGCGACGAGATCGTCTCGATCGACGGCCAGAACACCGAAACCTGGAACTCCGACAAGGTCCGCGACAATCTGCGCGGCGACCTGGGGACGGCCGTCAAGGTCTCGGTCCGGCGCACGGGAGTGCCGGATCCGATCACGGTCACCCTGGAGCGCGCTTCGGTCGATCTCTCCTCGATCTCATCCTACTACCTGTTGCGTTCGGGGCTCGGCTATATCGCCCTCTCCCGCGGATTTCATTCGACCACCAGTGACGAGCTGACGACCGCCATCGGGAACTTGAAGGCCCAGGGCATGACCTCGCTGGTGCTCGACCTGCGCGGCAACCCGGGAGGATTCCTCGACCAGGCCATTCGGGTCGCCGATAAATTTTTGCAGCGCGGCCAGACCATCGTCTCGGTGCGGGGCCGCGACGGCCGGGTGAGCGACAAAGATTGGCCCGCCGAATCGGGCATGCCCGAGACCTTCTCGATGGTGGTGCTGATCGATGAGGGATCGGCCTCGGCCTCCGAGATCGTCGCCGGCTCCATTCAGGATCACGATCGGGGGTTGATCGTCGGTGAACCGAGCTTCGGCAAGGGGCTCGTCCAGACCATCTATCCGCTGGCCGGGGGCGCCGGCTTGACGCTGACCACGGCTCGCTACTACACCCCGAGCGGCCGATTGATTCAACGCGATTACTCGAACGGCTCGAGCTACGAGTACCACTTCCGCCGCAACGCCAACGGCTCGGTGGAGCAGGTTCCGAAACCCCGCAACGATCAACGCCGGACCGATACCGGGCGTCTCGTCTACGGCGGGGGCGGCATCGAGCCGGATATCAAGGTCGACTCTCCGGTCGTCTCCAATGCCCAGAACAGCGTCTGGACGACCGGCCTCTTCATGTTCACGCGGGAGTTGATGGACGGCCGGGTGGCCGCCGCGGCGAATTTCAAACGCAGCGGTCCGGAATTCGACCATCAGCCGATCCCCAATGAGTTCATGGTCACCGACGAGATCATGAAGGCCTTTCGGGAGTTCATGGTCGACTTCATCGCCAAGAACCAGGACCTGGGTCTGAACATCGCCATGGTCGATGAGAACCAGGAATGGCTTCGCGGTAAGATTCGTGAGGAGGTGTTAATCGCCGCTTACGGTGTGGACACCCAGAAACGGATCATGGCCGATCAGGATATCCAACTGCAGCGGGCGATCGCCGAGATTCCGCAGTCGGCCCAATTGGCCGACCGCGCCCGCCGGATGATCCGAACCTCGAGGAAGTAGAGGCGGATTTCGTCTATCGAATCAGAGGCGGCTGATCAGGTTCAGCCGCCTTCTTTATGTTATGTTCAATATTTCGCGAAATAAGATCATTGTGATCTTGCTGATCGTGAACGTGCTGGCGGCGGGCGCCTGGTTCTATGTGCGCCGGTCGCAGCAACGCATCGACCTCGCGACCTATGTTCCCGAATCGGCGCTCGGGTACCTGGAAGTGAAGGATTGGCCGCAGTTGCTGGACGATTTCGCCTCCACCAAGGCCTGGCAGCAACTGGCACCCGCGTATGGCGTGGAGAACCGGTTGGACTACCTGGGCCGGATCGGCTGGCTGGCGAGATTGGGCGGCAGCAGCGAGCCGGCGATCCTGGCCCGCTCGCAATTCGCGATCGTCATTACCGGGATCGAGGTCGAGGGCGACCAGATCCGGCCGCAACTGGCCCTGATCGCCGCCACCCACAGCGGGGAAGAGGCCGTCCGCAAAGTGATCGACGCCCGATTGCCGGAACTGGCCCGCCGAATCTACGGCCGGGAGGCCAAACAGACGAGCGAATACGGCGGAGTCAAGCTGGAGAGCTATGCGGCGAAGAGAGCCGACCGGCAACTGCTCTCGGCGCAGATCGGCGGCGAGTGGATCCTGGCGAACCACCTCCAGTCGATGCGGGCCTGTATCGATACGCGGCTCGGCCGGTCCCCCTCCATGGCCAACAATTTCTATCTGCGGAACACGCGGCCGCTGGTCAGCCCCGACGGCAACCTGTTCGGTTTCGTCACGGGCGAGGGGGTGGCCCGGTTATCGCGGTTCGGCGCCTTTCTGCTGGCGAGCGGAGCCATGCGGGAGAAGTCGATCGCCGATTTTCTGCAGGATGTCGTCTCCGATCTGGCCGCTCGCGCCTCGGACGGGATCGCCTATGGCGCCAGTTTCGAGAACGGAGAGGTCATCGATCGCCATGCGCTCCTGGTCAAACCCGGCCTGGTCGATAAACTCAAACCGGCGATCAAGGTCAATCCCGGACTGCCGCAGGCTTTCAACTACATTCCCCCGGCGGTCAAAGAGGCCACGATCATCAACGTCCAGGATCCGCACCGGACCCTCGATGGGATCGAGGCGGCCGTCTCGGCCCATCTCGGAGTCGCGCAGAGCTTTCTTTTGCACCAGTTTCTGCTCAGCACCCGCGAGGCCATCTTCGGGGGGAAGGCCGGGGCGCAATCGCCGATCGGAAATGAGATCGCCACCTTCGGATTCAACGACCGGTCGGAGGATCGGGTCTGGCTGATTGCCGCCCGGGATCGAGGTTCGTTGACGGGCGTCATTGAGCGGTATTTGAGTCTCAACGGGGCGACGGTTCAACGCCAGGCCTACCAGGGGGTCGAGATCCTCAAATCGAGTGAGGCCCGGCGAGGGGCCGCCGCCTTCATCGGCGAGTTTGTGGCGCTCGGCGGTTCTCCGCAACTGGTCCGCCTGATCGAGACCCATCGCCGGGGCCAGAGCCTCAAAACGGCGCCGGGGTTTGCCGCCGCCGGCAGTCCGCCGGGGGCGGCCGCCGTCCTGAGCCTCTCATCGGTGAAGGAGGATTCTAACGAGGCGATGGTCGTCCTCGCCCGCTGGTTGGGAGGGCAGCCCAACCCCGGTTCAGGCCCCAAGGCCCTGGATCAGTTGCCGTTCTCGATTAGCAGCACCTCACTCAACGAGCAGGGCCTCTATATCGAGTCGCATTCACCATTCGGCAACCTCCCCTTTCTGGTCTTGATGGTCGACGGGGCGGCCGAGAAGTCCGCCGACGGGGCCGCCCGAAGATAGGAGCTAAATGCTGTCCGCCTGTGATTTAACCAAGATTTACGCGGGGCGTGCCGGAGAGGTCGTGGTCTTCAGGGACCTGGCCCTGGAGGTCCCGCAGGGGCAGATGGTGGCGATTGTCGGGGCCTCCGGGTCGGGGAAATCGACGCTGCTGCACCTACTGGGCGGGCTCGACCGGCCGACCTCCGGAAGTATTAAAATCGGCGAGTTTGACATCACAAAATCCGCTGAGCTAGACTTGGCCCGCTTTCGAAATCGGAAGATTGGGTTCGTTTTTCAATTTCATCATCTGTTACCTGAGTTTTCGGCCAACGAAAACGTCATGATGCCCTTATTAATCAGTGGCACCGCGAAGCGCGAGGCGACGGCGCGCGCGCGCGATCTTTTAAAGCGGGTTGGACTTTCGGCGCGGGCTGACCATCGCCCCGGAGAACTGTCCGGGGGCGAACAGCAGCGGGTGGCTCTGGCGCGGGCTCTGGCCGGCGCGCCGGTCTTACTGCTCGCCGACGAGCCGACGGGAAACCTCGATCAGCAGACTGGGGATGAAGTTCACGCCCTTCTGAAACAGCTACAGTCGGAAGAGCGATTAACTGTTATAATTGTCACTCACAATGAACGGCTGGCGGCGATCTGCGATCGCGTGCTGCGCCTGGAGAACGGTCGATTGACCAGCTTGTGAGTAAGGTTTTGGCCGGTTGGGATCTCCGGACCGCCCGGGGACAGCGGTGAGTGCGCGGTCAGGTCGAGCGTCGCGAGAGATGATGAGGGGAGACAGATGAGGGGAGACAGAGGAAAGAACGGGCAAAATAAAAGCGCGGAATCGCTCGTTATTTTTCGTCTGTTGAAGGTTTTTCTGATATCTTCATCATGATCATGTGCCCGGTCGGGTACAGACGGGAGACCAGGACCACAACTCAGAACCATTAACCTTAGATTAGTGAAATTGAAATCGGATGTTCGAACGATATACTGAGAAAGCGCGCCGTGTGATATTTTTTGCCCGTTACGAGGCGAGTCAGTTCGGCGCCTCGCAAATCGAGGCCGAGCATATCCTGCTAGGCTTGATCCGCGAGGATAAAAATCTCACTACCCGATTTTTTCATCGCTCTCACGCCAATATCGAATCCATACGCAAAGAGATCGAAGGTCGCACCATTCTGCGCGACCGTATTTCGACCAACATCGATCTGCCGCTCTCGAGCGAAGCCAAGAGAGTGCTGGCCTTTGCGGCGGAAGAATCCGAGAAACTGGGCAATCGTCATATCGGAACCGAGCATCTGCTGCTCGGACTGCTGCGCGAGGAGAACTCGGTCGCGGCGGAGATTCTCTACGAACGTGGTCTGCGGCTCTCCGACATTCGTCAGGATCTGATGCGGCAGGCCAACATGGAACGGAATGCCAGCGCGCGCAAAGAGACGCCGCATCTTTTTGAATTCAGCCGAGATCTGACCGAGGCCGCGCTCGAAGGCCGGCTGGACCCGCTGATCGGCCGCAGCAACGAGGTCGACCGGGTGATCCAGATCCTGTGCCGCCGGACCAAGAACAATCCGGTCCTGATCGGCGAACCGGGGGTCGGGAAGACGGCGATCGTCGAGGGGCTGGCCCAGAAGATCGTCAGCAGCGACGTCCCGTCGTTTCTGATCGATAAACGGATTCTGGCCCTGGACCTGAGCCTGATCGTGGCCGGGACCAAATATCGCGGGCAGTTCGAGGAGCGCATGAAGACGATCATGCGCGAGTTGATGGAGAACCCGCAGTACATCGTCTTCATCGATGAGCTGCACACCCTGGTCGGCGCCGGGTCGGCCGAGGGCAGTCTGGACGCCGCCAACATCCTCAAACCCGCGCTCTCGCGCGGCGAGATTCAGTGCATCGGCGCGACCACGCCGGCCGAATACCGGAAATCGATCGAGAAGGATCGTTCGCTCGAGCGCCGGTTCCAATCGGTCAAGGTTCCCGCGCCCAACGAGACCGAGACGATCCAGATCCTGGAGGGCGTCAAGGACCGTTACGAGTCCTATCACAACGTTCGGTACACCGACGAAGCGGTGGAAGCGGCGGTCTACCAGTCGAATCGGTACCTGCCGGATCGATTCCTGCCGGACAAGGCGATCGACATCATCGACGAGGCCGGGGCCCGCGTGAAACTGCGGGTGCAGCGCGAAAGCGGCTATGTGCCGCCGCCGCCTCGCTGGCATCAACAGCGCGAATATCGTGATACGCGCGATTATCGCGACCGCGGATACGCCAGCTCTCGCCGTCCGCCCCAGTATTACGAACCGCCCGATTTCGAGAACGTGGCGGCGCTGGTCGTCAAACAGGACATCGACGATATCATCGCCAAGTGGACGGGAATTCCGGTCTCCTCGCTTCAGGAGGAGGAGATGGCCCGGCTCTTGCGGATCGAAGAAGAGTTGCACAAGCGCATCGTCAGTCAGGCCATGGCGATCTCGGCTCTCTCGCGCGCCATTCGGCGCTCCCGGGCCGGCCTCAAGAACCCGCAGCGTCCCGTCGGTTCGTTCCTCTTCCTGGGTCCGACCGGCGTCGGCAAGACGGAGGTCGCGCGGTCGCTGGCCGCTTTCCTGTTCGGCACCGAGCACGCCATGATCCGCTTCGATATGTCGGAGTTCATGGAGAAACATTCGGTCTCGAAATTGATCGGCTCGCCCCCGGGCTACGTCGGGCACGAAGAGGGCGGACAATTGACCGAACGGGTCCGGCGGAACCCCTACTCGGTGCTCCTGCTCGACGAGATCGAGAAGGCGCATCCCGATATTTTCAACATTCTGCTCCAGGTCTTCGAGGATGGGATCCTGACCGATGCGTTGGGCAACACGGTCGATTTCAAAAATGTGATTATCATCATGACCTCGAACATCGGCGCCCGCTTCATTCAGAAGGGCGGATATCTCGGATTTCAATCCTCGCGCGATGAGTTCGTGGCCAAGACCGAAGACCGCGTGATCGCGGCCGTCCGTGAGACCTTCAATCCGGAGTTCATCAACCGTCTGGACGAGATCATCGTCTTCGATCCGCTGACGGATGACGACCTCCTGCAGATCGTCGGTCTGCTGGTGGGCCAGCTCAACCAGACCCTGCGTCGCCGGAACCTCGAGATTCGTTTGACCGCCGAGGCTAAACGATGGATCGTGGACCGCACCTGCACCGATCGCAGTTACGGCGCGAGGCCCTTGCGCCGGGCGCTGCAGAAATACGTCGAGGATCCGTTGTCGGAAGCGTTGATCCAGGGACAGATCAACAACGCTTCGCTGGTGGAGGTCTTCCTCGACGGCAGCGTGCTCAATCATCGTTCGGTGCCGGCCGATGAAGTCCCCGGAGATTTGAAAGATGCCGATGAAGTCCTGATCGGTTGAACGGATCCGGCGTCCGTCTTGAATGCCCCTACCCCTGGAATCTACTGCCCGGTGCCCAACCGCTCCCGGAGCCTGGCTCACGGAGTGGTCCTTCCCCCGGATTATTTATTGGCCTATCAGGCGGTCCTTCCCCGGATCATCGAGGGAGTGTTGTCAGGTGCTTGGTGTCGGCTCAAATGACCTGATGAGCCGGAGCCTGGATCGAACCCAGGCGGTGGTGACCGGACGGTGATCAGGTCTTGTTCAAGCCACAACCAAGTGATAGTTAGTACCTGGTGCCGGCATTATCCTGAGCGGCAATTAGAACAATCAAAAGAAAAATTTAGAGAAAAGATGATTGTAAATCTGTTATATTTGCGCAATCCGTAAGATTAAAAGCTCGCTCTTCGGATGGCCCCGGATGATTTCGGATGACCGAGTGCCTCCCCCAACTGAGAAAGTTTTGAGAGATCAACAACGATCATTTGAAAGACTAAACGACCGGTAGTCATGAGCGCCGCGATCCCGGAGGATGGTGCGCGCGAAATGAACTAAATGAAGTTAGACCGGCTGAAGCATTTGAAACGCTATTCAACTCAGGGTAATTTACGTATAATGCCCGGTTACAAAATTACTCTGCAATCTTGGCAATGTAGGTCGTTCATGGTCTGAATTGTTTTTTCGGCTCCTCCTAGCCGAGCTGTCAGAAGCTGCGTAGAGTATTGTAAGCGCGGCTTGAACTTCATCAACGATCAACACTGTTCAGTGGGAGAAGTTTCATGACAAAGCGCATTTCCTTTTTGGCTAGCGCGATCGCTCTTGCATTCGCATTGCTGATTACCGTCCGTCCGGCCGCAGCGCAACAGGCCTTTCAAGCCGGACAAGAGACTTTTGTGGAAGACATCGAAATCCGAGGCAACCGCCGGATCCCCAGAGAATCGATTCTCTACTACGTCCAGAGCAAACCTCAGGATCGGTACGATCTGAGTCTGGCGCAGCGGGACCTGCAGGCGATCCTGCAGATGGGGCTGTTCGATCCGCTGGCCACCAAACTGTACGTGGAAGACGGGCCGCGGGGCGGCAAGATCGTGATCTTCCAGGTCAAGGAGTATCCGATCATTCGCGACCTGCAGTACCGGGGGATGAAGTCGGCGACCGAGAGCGAAGTGCTGACCCGGTTCAAGGAACGCCGGGTCCAGGTGAGCAAGGAATCACAGTTCGATCCCGCCAAGGCCAATGGGGCGCGGGTCGTGATTCGTGAGCTGCTGGCCGAAAAAGGGCATCCCGACGCCGCCGTGGCGGTCGAGGTCGAGGAGATCTCGGCGACCACCGTGGCCCTCATCTTCAACGTCGAGGAAGGTCCGCGCGTGCGGGTCAAAGAGATCGAGTTTGTGGGCGACCACAACGGGTTCTCGCAGGGGCGCCTGCGCGGGGCCATGAAGCTGGTCAAAGAGGCCGGCATGTTCTCGGCCTTCTCCTCTAAAGACATCTACTTCAAAGACAAGTTGATGGAGGATCTGGAGCGGGTCCGGTTCTATCTGGGCACCCGCGGCTATCTGCAGGCCAAGATCGGCGAACCGCAGGTGGATCCGGCCGGCAAGTTCAGCGCCGGCATGCCGTTGCCGCTGCTGCGGAAGTCCGGGCCGGGCCTCAAGGTCGGGATTCCGATCGAGGTCGGCCGCCGCTACAAGATCTCGAAGGTCGAAGAGAAGGGCGTCACCATCTTCCAGCCCGGCATCATCAAGGCCGTCTCCGGCCTGAGGGATGGCGAGTGGGTCGACTCCAAGAAGATTCAGGAGAACGTCTACAAGGGCGTCAAGGATCTCTACGGTACCCAGGGCTACATCCAGGCCGACGTCAACTTCATTCCCAAGTTCATCGATAAGACGCCCACCGAGGGCGAGGTCGAAGTGACCCTCGAGGTCGAAGAGGGCCGCCAGTTCACCCTCCGGCGCCTGGAGTTCATCGGCAACGCCAGCACGCGTGACGTGGTGCTGCGCCGCGAAGTCCTGCTCAACGAGGGCGATCCTTACAACAAACGGTACTGGGATCTCTCGATTCTGCACCTGAACCAGTTGGGCCTCTTTGAAGAGGTCAAGGAGAAGGACGCGATCACCCGGACCAACGATCGCGATCAGACCGTCGATATCGACCTGCAGGTCAAAGAGAAAGGGAAGCAGCAGATTCAGCTCAACGGCGGAGTCTCGGGCTTTGCCGGCAGCTTCTTCGGTCTCGAGTACTCGACCAACAACTTCCTCGGTTACGGCGAATCGCTGAGCGTGGCCTTCTCGGGCGGCAACCGCCAGCTCTACGCCATGTTCGGGTTCACGGAGCCCTACTTCATGGGCAAACCGATCAGCCTGGGCTTCCAGATCTACGGGCAGCGCGCGCAGTTCGTCGGCCAGGGATTCAACTTCGGCACGACCGTGGATCAACTGCAGCAGGCGAGCCTCTTCGGGTTGTCGTCGATCGATGCCGATACGCTCTTCACCCAGAAGACGATCGGCGGTTCGGTCTCGCTCCAGGGCCAGCTCGGACTCTTCACCAAGAAGTTTCCCAATGTTTCGCGGTTTACCCGATTGGGGTTGACCTACTCGCTGGCCAGCAACCGGGTGCAGGATCCGGCTCGCAACCGCGACGCCGATCCCAGCAACGATATCCCGATCACCTATACGCAGCCGCCGATTCTGACGAGCCGCCTGATTCCCAACATCTATTACAATACGAAGAACGCCTATCTGGATCCGACCCGGGGCCAGAGTCTCTATCTCGGATTCGGTCTGGCCGGCGGCGTGATCGGCGGCGACGTCAACAGCATCTCGCCGTCGATGGAGTATCAGCTCTTCGTCCCCGCGCTCAGAAAGCGGTCGGATAAGCCGCACGTGGTGGCCATGCGTTTCCGGGCGGATCACATCCGGACCTTCGGAAAGCCGCTCGATACGAAGTCGCTCTCGTTCGTCGGCGGGATTCCGATCTACGAGCGCTTCTTCCTCGGCGGAGAGAACGACATCCGCGGCTATAACTTCCGCTCGATCTCGCCGGTCGTGCCGTATACCTCGTACCTCTCGTCGCGCAACGCGCGGTCCCAGGTGGTCAACGCCGACGGGACGCTCAGCGACGCGCCGGGGGCGATCAACGCGCTCTCGCTGGCCAATTTCAACCGGACGGCGCCGGACCCGAGCCTGGGGTGCACCGCGACCAGCACCAACGGTCCCGGAAATTGCAACGTGCTGCCCTCGGGCAATCTCTTTACCCCGGTCGGCGGCGATACGCAGTTCATCTGGAACATGGAGTACCGGATCCCGGTCGTCAGCGTGCTCTCTTTGGCGGCCTTCGCCGACGTCGGCACCTCCTTCAACGCGCGCAAATATCGGGACCAGGTGGTCTCCGGCAACTTCGTGACCTCGGACCTGAGCGGTTACGCGCTGCTCTTCCCGGGGACCCGGGCCAGCGTCAATCAGAACGGCGTGCTGTTGACCAATCCCGACCGCACCGTGGCCAACCTCAACTCGTTCCCTCCGGGAACCGAGATCGACCCGTTGACGGGCGATCCCACCAACACGACCCGGGCGCGGGTCACGGGCGAAGCCCAGAGTTACAGCATCGTGGGGACCTCGATGCGGAACGTCAAGTTCCTCAACGATCTGCGCTCCTCGATGGGGTTGGAGTTCCGTGTGCAGATGCCGGTGATCAACGTTCCGTTTCGCCTGATCTTCGCCTACAATCCGCAGGCGAGGACCGATACCAGTGATCCGACCGTGCTCTTTATCGAGCGCAAGACCGTGGTGCGTTTTAGCGTAGGTAGAACTTTCTAAAAGACAGTTCACAGTTCACCAATAATTGGTTAAGATCCCGGCTGCGAACTGATCCATAAGATTGGAGACTTTTTTGAGAATGAACATCAAATCTGTGCTGATCCTCGTTTTAGTGATGGCGGCCGGTCCGCATCTTTTGGCCCAGACTCCGGGGGGGGCGGCGAAACCCGCCGCCAAACCCGCACCTGCCGCCGGCGCGGCCGATGGGCAGATCCCCAAGATGAAGGTGGCGATTATCGATGTCCTGGCTTTCCGCGAGAGAGTCGGAGAGCTCAAGGCCAAGTACGACAAATTGCAATCGGAGTTCGGCCCGAAGTATCAACAACTACAGTCCATGGAGACCAAGCTCAGCGCCCAGGAGAAGACTCTCTCCGAGAACAAGAATCTGACTCCGCAGCAGGCGAGCAAGCTCAACGACGAATTTGAGCAGGGCAAAAAGGAGTATCAGCGCACTCTGGAAGACTCTCAAGTCCAGGCTCGCAAACGCGAGCAGGACGAGACCGAGGCGATCTACGATAAGCTGAGCAAGTTTCTGGATCAATATTGCGCCAAGCAGGGCATTACCCATGTCTTCGATGCGCGCCGTCTTCAGGAGACCGGGATCGTCGTGTATGCGGCGCCCGCCGCGAATATTACGGAAGAGTTTATCAAGGAGTACAACAAGGCTTTCCCCTCTCCCACGGCAGCCTCGGCTAAACCCTAGTCCGGAGCAGCGGCGCGGCGCCAGACAAATTTCAAATTTAGGAACCTGAGTTATTAAACCCTCGTTCGGTTTTGCCGTCTTTAATTCGATCATAAGGAGTCAAGACAGAAAATGAAGAGACTTATGCTGGTATTGGCGATCGGCAGTTTGCTTTCGCTCGCCGGTTTTGCGCAAACGCCCACTCCTCCTGCACGCACCGCGCCGGCGGGCGCTGCGGCTGCGGCACCGGCTTCCGGTGGCGGCGGCGGCATCGGCGCCGAAGGCAAGGTGGCTTACATCAACACCGCCCAGTTCCGTCAAGGTATCAACGAGCTCAAGGCCAAGCTGGATACGCTCAATACTGAATTCGACCCGAAGAAGAAGGAGATTCAGTCATTGGAGGAAGAGCTCAACAATCTGAAGAACAAGATTCAGACTCAGGGCAGTACGGTCAGCCCGCAAGTGCGGACCCAGTGGGTCGACGAGGCCACCGAGAAAGAGAAGGGCCTCAAACGCCGGGCCGAGGATTACGACGCCCTGATCCAGAAGCGGCTGGCCGAAGTCACCCAGCCCGTCTATGAGAAGGTCGGCAAGTATCTGGAGCAGTATTGCCAGCAGCGCAGCATCGTCATGGTGATCGAAGGCGGCGCGGCCCAGCAACAGGGAGTCCTGATCTTCGCTTCTCCGACGACCGACATCACCGATGACTTCATGAAAGAGTACAACAAGGCGAATCCCGCGGCGGGTGGGACCGGCTCCAAGAAGGGCTAGGAACCGAGAAGCGTGCGGAACCCATCAAAATGGCGAGACCGACGAACTGTGCTATCGATTCGTTTGTCTCGCTGTTTTCGCTGAGCGGCTCCGTTCGTTTCGCCTCCTCAAGCGATCGGCGGGAATTGGCAAGCATATGATAAAACTGGCCGAACTGGCCGATCAGATCAAAGCGCAAGTCCGAGGCGACGGCGGGACCGTGATCACCGGGGTCGCCTCGCTCGGCGAGGCGGGGGCCGGCGAGGTCACGTATGTCGCCGACCGTGCGCGGTTGGGCCAGGCCACCGCCGGCCAGGCGGCGGCCCTGATCGTGCCGCCGAAGCTGGCGGAAGAGCCCGCGCTCTCGGGTCGCAACCTGCTCGTCGTCAAGGACGCCAAGCTCGCCTTTGCCCGCGCCATCAGCGTCTTTCATTCTCCACCAGCTCGAGTTCCCGGCGTGAGCCCGGATCTGGTTCTGGGGCCGGAATCGAGCCTCGGGATCGACTGTTCGATTCATCCGCGGGTCACCGTCGGTTCGCGCTCGACGATCGGCTCCCGGGTCACGCTCTATCCGGGCGTCGTCATCGGAGACCGGGTGCGGATCGGGGAGGGGACCGTGATCTATCCCAATGTGGTGATCTATGACGGGACGGAGATCGGCGCGCGATGCCGGATCCACAGCGGCACCGTGATCGGCGCCGACGGATTCAGCTTCACTCCGGACGAGGAGGGGCGCCAATTCAAACTGCTGCAGGTCGGGCGGGTCGTGATCGAGGACGACGTGGAGCTCGGCGCGAACTGTTGCGTCGATCGGGCGGGCTTCGGTGAAACCCGGCTCCGTCGCGGCTCCAAGTTCGATAATCTGATTCAGATCGGTCATAATGTCGAGATCGGCGAAGACACCGTGGTCGCCGCCTTTGCCGGATTCTCCGGCGGGACCCGGGTCGGCCGCAGTTGCATTATTGCGGGCCAGATCGGGACCAATCAGCACATCACGATCGGCGATCGGGCGATCATTACGGCGCGGACCGGCGTCACCAAGAGCGTCGAGGGCGGAAAGATCATGGGAGGCATGATGCCGGCTCAGGACTATCAGAGCTGGCGCCGCGCTCAGGTCCTCTATTCCCGGTTACCGGAACTGTTCGAACGCCTGAAACGACTGGAAAAAGCCGTGGCGGACGGTCAATGATCAGTTTTTGGTTTTTAGTTGCCGCTGACTTGCGTTGCCGCAACTCAACCTCTGATCTCTAGAAACTGGTACTTTGTCAACCAGGTTATTTGAGATTAAGATTCAAACCGCGAAAGCCGCGACATCACCGATCTTTCGTGTGTTTCGCGGTTGAAGAAAAAAGGCTGAAGAACTTCGTCAACAGAGTGCCAGGACTGAAAGCTGAAGGCTGAACCGTATGAATATCAGCGAAATTCAATCGATCATTCCGCACCGCTACCCGATGCTGCTCATCGATCGGGTGCTGGAGCTGGAGCCGCTCAAGAAGATCGTGGCGACCAAGAACGTCACGATGAACGAACAGGTGTTTCAGGGCCATTTTCCCAACGCGCCCGTCTATCCCGGGGTCTTCATCATCGAAGCCATGGCGCAGGCCGGCGCGGTCTTGCTCTTTCGTGAGGTCCCTAATCGCGACGAGAAACTGCTCTATTTCACCGGCATCGAAGAGGCGAAATTCCGCCGGCCGGTCCATCCCGGAGATCAACTTCGGCTGGAGGTCTCCGTCATCAAGTACAAACTGGGCTATGCGAAGCTGCGCGCCGAGGCTTATGTCGACGGTCAACTGGTGACCGAGGCCATCATCTCCTCCGCGCTCGCGAACCGGCCCAAATAGGGTGCTCAAATCAACGCCCCGGAGACCGGCCCCGTAATCGATCATCGTTGCTTATGATTCATCCCACGGCAGTCGTTAGTTCACGGGCCCAACTCGACGCAGAGGTGAAGGTCGGGCCCTATACGTTGATCGGTGATCACGTCGTGATTCACCAGGGGGTCGAAATCGCCGGGCA
>DATEFT010000228.1:0-2670 GCA_035280505.1 Blastocatellia bacterium
CCTGTCGGCCTTAATCTACAAGGCCTTCAACGGTGGGCCGCCCCCCGGGGACCCGACGCCGACACCGACGCCGACGGTGGGCCCCGATCCGGAAGGACAGCTCAAGCTCCAGGAGATTCGCGGGATGGTCGAGAAGCTCGCGATCCGAATCAATCAGCGCGGAGAGGTCTTTGATGACGATTTTCTCATCCAGATTCGCGCCGCGACGGAATCCTATCGAACGGAGATGTTCACGGACGCCGAACGACTCCGCTCCGAAATTCGCCGGGCGGCCAGCGCCTCCGGCATTCCGTCGCAATTGATGTTCGTGCTGGCCGCCAGCCGCAGCGGATTCAAGGACGACCAGACCGTGGCCGGTTGCGGAACGGATCCGAGCGGCGTCGGGGTCTTGAAAGTCCCGCCCCAGCTCATGGCTCAATTCGGGGCCGGTCAGGCGACCGACCAGAGAACCGCGGCGGAGGTCGCCGCCAAACACCTGGAAGAGATGATGGGCGGGCAGAGCGACAATTTTATCTATGCCGTCGCCTGCTTCGGCCAGCCGCGGGCCCGCATCGGCGAGATCGAAGAGCAGACCGATCCACAGGAACGGCGCAACTTTCCGGCGCTGGTCAAAAAAGGTGATATCACGACGGAAGAGGCGAGCAAGGCCATCTGCTTCTTCGCGGCCGGGATCGTCGCGGAGAACCCCAACCAGTTCGGGGTCAACGCCAGATCTTTCGTCGAGCTCTATTGACGGTTCAAGCAATGCCACCAGAATTAACCTTGACTATCCTGGGGGATGCTCCCCAACAGATCGTCGCGCCGGAAGGGCGGTTCTCGATCGGGCGCAGCGACGATAACGACCTGATCATCGGTTCGGCCGGAGTCTCGCGCCGGCATGCCCTCATCACCTATTACGATGAGGCCGCGCAGATCACCGATTGCGGTTCGCAGAATGGAACCTTCGTCAACGGCCGGCAGATCTATGCCGCCGTCGAACTCAATGACGGAGACCTGGTCTCGCTGGGCTCGGTCTGTGAGATCCGCGTCTCGTTGCGGCGTCGAAGCGAAGCCTACGATCGCGGTTCATCGCTCCATCCGACCGAGGCGTCCTATCTTCCGGCCGACTACGGCTCGGCCTCGGCCGCCGACCGGGCGCCGTTCAAGCTCAATCCCCAGAAGATCGCGATGATCTCGATCGCGGTGATCGTGGTGATCACGATTCTCGTCGTGCTGGTCCTGACCCTCAACGGCGGAGACCACAACGGCAGCCCGCCGCCGGCCACGCCGTTCCCGACGGCGACCGAGACGCCGTCCTCTCCCTGCGAGCGATTGACGTTCGCGCAGGTCGAGACCGCCGCGGAGCAGGTCATGGGGCGCGTCAGCAACGATTCCACCGGTTATGCCTTCCCTTCCGACCAGCGCCACCTCAACCGGGTTCAGGAGGTGATCCAGAACAACTGCCAGTCGCCGACGCTGGGCGCCACCCTGCGGCAACTGAGAGAGGCGCGGGAACAGTTGAAGGTCTTATCGAATAATCAGATCGATCCGGATCTGCTGGAATACGCGACGCTGGCCGAGCTCGATGGCCGATCCGGCGACCCGCTGGCGACGGCTCGCCGAATCGCTCCGCAACTGATCGCCGTGAGCGTGCTGCTCAAAGACCGCGATGCCGAGACCGCGCTGCTGCTGCTCGCGGCCTTCCGCATGGGACCGCCCCAGAGAGGCCGGCACGAAATCCTCGACCGCATGAGGAGGGCCGGCATCAATCCGAGCGAACGCAACGTCTGGGATCTCTATCTCAGACGCGGACTGACCGAACCTGAATACGATTTCGTGATTCGCTTTTTGGCCTTCGGGATCATCGCCCGTGACCCGAAAAAGTTTGGTATCGATTAGTATTCCGTCAACGAAGTACCTCGGTCTTTGTTCTTCAACCGCGAAAGACGCAAAAGACGCGAAATCGACAGCCTTTCGTGTATTTCGCGTGTTTCGCGGTCTGTCTACCAATTCGATCAATAAAGTATTAGTGAACAGCCTGAGGAGGATAAGTATGGACTCGGACGATAAACCTGAGACACCCGCTGAACCCGCCCCGGAAGCCGCGCCCGAACCTGCTCCCGAACCTGCTCCCGAACCTGCTCCCGCTCCGGAAGCCGAAGCGGCTCCTGCACCCGAACCTGCACCTGAACCTGCACCCGAACCTGCGCCGGAACCAGCCCCCGCTCCGGATCCTGCTCCCGAACCCGCTCCCGCTCCTCAAGCGGCGCCGGCGGTTGCCGGCGGCCTGGATCCGAAACTGAAGATCATCATGCTGGCCGTGACCCTGATCTGCGCCGCGATCTTGATGCACGCCTGCATCACCGGCGGCATCTCGACCGATCCGCAGGGCAACATCTACATCAGGTGAGATCCGAGAAGGGCACCTCTGCCTGCCACTCTCCAGTTTCCGGGTGACGGGCCGTCCTGGTCGATCGATGACCGATGACGGCTCGTCACCCGAACGGTAACAAGCACTATCCTGCTATCGCGATAGGACCCGCCGATGACCGGCTCAGGTCGAGCCCACATCTCCGATGTGCCATTCAAAACGGGCGATCGCTCCGATGCGCGCCACGCCGGTAAATGTTTCAATCATACTTCGTTATGAAGTTAACAGAGGCGCAATTCACTTATCCGGCAAGAGCGTGG
>DATEFT010000229.1:0-6092 GCA_035280505.1 Blastocatellia bacterium
CCCGTCTCGGACGCCCGGTGCAGAAAGAACAGGAGGTCCGACATCAGAAAACGTCCGGGGATGACCGGCCCCAGATCCGGACGCCAGATCAGTTCGCCGGCCTTGCCTTCGGCCAGAATGGAATGTTCACTGACCGAGAGCAGATCGATGAAGGTCTCGGCCACGATGCGGCTGCCGACGGGGCCCAGACGCCGCCCCTCACACCGCACCTCCGCCTCCTTCAAAATGTAGTACCAGAGCGGCGTCAACCGGTCGAAGCCGTGACGCTTCAGAACCTCGCCCTGCGGCCCGGACGCGATCTCGTCCGGCGTCAGCGCATTCTGAATGCCGAGCCTCTCGGCCACGTCCTGCCCGGAAGGCAGCCCCACCGACCGCCCACGCAGCAGGTTCAGGACCGCCAGCGAGCGGAACGGTCTCCCGCCGGCCGGCGAGGTGGGAAGATCCATCAGCTTCGGAGAGAGCGACGGGCCGATCCGCCGGGCCACGTTGGATCGCGGGTTGTTCTCGACTCCGGGGAACCCCGTGAAGTCGTAGAACCGGGTCCAATCGATGATCCAGCTACTCGGCAGCTTCAGGACCACGGCCAGGGTGTTTTCGCCGGAGCCGGTGTTGGAGAGGAGTTCCGCGAGCGCCGCCGGATGGTAACCATGGGGCCGCGACTGGAAGACGCGGTTCCATTGATACGAATTGCGCACCAGACTGTGTCCGAAACGAAAGACCGCAAACGAGAACTCGACCGGCATGAAGGGGGCTTCACCCGGCTCCCGCACCAGAAACTGACAGCCGTTCCGCCGAACCTCCTGCAGCGCTTCGACCTCGATGATCCGCGGCAGAAAGTCATGGAGGATGATCCAGTGATAGTGCTGCACGACCTTCCGGCGCGCCGCCTGGAACAGTTGATCGGCCGGATACTCGGCGGCCAGCCGATCGACGACCGCGTTATGAAACCTGATGAAGGCGACATGGGTCTGGGCGATGACCAGGTTCTCATCGTTGCGCGGGTCGGCGATCGAGGCTCGCTGCCGCCACTGAGGGTCGTCCCCTCTCGGCAGATCATGCGGAAAGAGCGCGTCGATCCCAACCACCGGATCGCCGGTCGTCAGACCGACCCTCAACTTGATTCCGTCATCTTCATAGATCCTCCGGCCGCTCGGATGACGACGTTCAAGTTCGGGCCCCAACCCATAGAGGCTGTCGAGGTCCAGCGAGGGCGTGCAGTTGGAGAACAGGACTTCGGGAGTCAGCTCTTTCTCGAACAGGCTCGTCGAGGAATCGAAAGCGGTGAGGTCGTGATCGATGAACTGCCCCAGGTACGTGTACCCGCTGGGAAGACCCGGATTCTCGCCGAGGTCTCCCTGGGCCTCCATCGACAGCCCCAACTCCATCAGGGCCTCGACCTCGGGACGATACTCGGGCAACGGACCGGGTTTGCGTAACATTCGACCGTATCGATATGCATGGGCTGAGTTGGCGGGCGAGGCCTCGGGCGAGGGCCTCAGGCTGCCGGGACTGTGGACCAATTCCGGTCCATGGTCGCGGTCTTTGACAAACAATTGCCTTCCGGCCGTGAACTGCTTCATAAATTCCCCCCACTAGTGGCTACCGGGTTTATTGGGTAGAGGAAGGCCCATCCGCTGAGGCCTGGGCCACCCGGCATCTTCTTTTTAAACTGCGACCGCACTGAGCCTGCGGCATGAAGACCATACGAAAGAGGCGAGCGATACGATCGAACATGTTTCGCCCATTTCGCAGTTCGTGGAAGAAGACCGGATAACCTGGCTGCGAAAGTAGTCAGCTCACGCGACAGCGTGATCGTTCCTCATCTCACTTGTAAGACACTGACACTTGATCCGCTCTGTTCTATCAGCAGGGCGAGCTCTTTTTTTGCGCTTGGAGTAGAAGATAGAGGATGGCTCCCGGGGTGGACGGGCCTCCGGCCTTCGGCCGGTGCTTCCGCCTCGATCAGTCCCAGGTTTTAAGTCGCCCGTTTCGGGCCTTTAATGATGGATGCAGCACCTCTTTTCTTTACTCCAACACTTAACGCACCACTCCAGCCCGAACTATATCAATCGACAAGAGAATCTTTCGTTTTAACGGCCGTCCTAAGGGGTCTCCCTTGGAGAGTAGGCGAATGAGCTGAGGCCGGGAGTTAAGGTGGTCGGGCCCGCATTTCTCATGCGCGCGCGCTCAGCGGAGATCGTCGTCCTATTCCTGGCCCGGTTCTTCATCGTCCTGATCATCATCGGGCAGTTCGAAGGCTTCGATCACATAGCGGCTGAACCTGTCTTTTTTCACCTCGAGCGAGCGAACGTAGTGGCTGGTGGTCGAGAGATGACGGTGGCCGAGCGCCTCCTGCGCCTCGCTCATCGATCCGGAGTGCGTCGCCACCATTCCGGCGAAGGTGTGGCGGAGCTGGTGGAGGTGAAGATCGCCGATCCCGGCCTCCTTCGCGTATGCTTTGAGGTGCTGGACAAAGGACCAGCCGGAGAGCGGCCGGGGCGGATGGTCCTCCCGGTCATGGCGGATCCAGAGCGGCTCGTCGGTCCCGAGCAGGGTCAGCCGGCGGCCACGCTGCAGGTAGTTGCGCAGCGCCGCGAAGGCCTTCGGATTATCGACCTCCCGATCACTGTCATCGCCGCCCTTGATTCGCGATCTGATCAGAATCTTTCCCTTCACGAGACGGATGTCGCGCCCCTTGAGCCCGAGGACCTCGCTGCGCCGCATGCCGGTGGTCAGGAAGAGCATCAGCAGCGCATAATCGCGGAGGCTCGTCAGATCTCCGGTCCGGGCCTTCGCGTTGACGGTCTTGAGCAATGATTCGACCTGCTTGGCGCCCAGCGATTTCGGCACGCGGGTCTGATATGGCTTCGGAGCCTTCGGGAAGGCGGACTCGACCGGATTGGACCGGAGGTGGTGGCCGAGCAATCGATCCTTCATCATCCATTTGAAGAATGACGAGAGGTGACTGATCCGGGTATAGATCGTCGTTTCGGCGAGTTTCCGGCGCTTCATCTCGTCAACCCAGGCCGTGACGTCGCCGGGGACGATCTGGGCCGGCTCCTTGCCGGCGCCGGCGAAGAAAGAGCGGACCGCGTTCTGTTTGTCGCGATGGATGTCGCGGGACCTGGGACTGGAACTCCTGGTAGTCGATCTGGCCCAGAGCTCGACCGCGTTGCGCAGCGCGCTCTCCTCATCGATCGGAGCACGCTCCTGCTCGATGAGGTTGGACCGGAGGCGAAGGCCGAGCAACCGGTTCTTCAAGATCCATTTGAAGAATGACGAGAGGTGACTGGTCCGGGCATAGATCGTCGTTTCGGCGAGCTTCCGGCGCCTCATTCCGCTGACCCATGCCAGAACCTCCCGTTGCGTGATCTCTCCGAGTTCTTTGCCGGGGCCGGAGAAGATGGAGAAGAAGGAGAGAGCCGCGTTCTGTCGGTCACGATGGATTTCGCCGTCGCTCGGGATCGAACTCCCGGCCCAGGCCTCGACCGCGTCGAGCAGGGCGAGGCCCTCCCGATCCCGGCCTTCCTGCCCTGTCGGCGCCGCGGCTCTTTCGCCTTCAATTGGATCCTCATCCCTATTCATTGAAGACGAATTCTAGCGGATCTTCGCAACTTGCACAAATATAATATTTGCGCAAGTCACACCAAAACCCGTCTATTTCCAGGCATTTAGGTATCGGCCCCTAAGAGACCGTCGGTCTCGCTCGATCTCGGGCGGCTTTACACAAGCGAGCGGATGAGGGGCCGGCATCTCCTCAACTTCATGTTCAAGTAATGTTGACCAACAACGTTACTTGAAGCCGGATAAGTGCGAGCTGGATTGAAACTGCTCCCGCCCGACCCGCGCACGCGCGCGCGGATCCGAAGACGGTCACTAATTATTGCGGATCGATCGAATAGAGATTGAAATACCTTGCACGAAGACTATAATTGCGTCGATGCAGTAAGCGGACGACGAATACCTCAGGCAGTACTCGTCCTGCTCGTTGAGACCAATCCAGCCATATCCGGTCGCCTTTCTCCAGCAACATTAGAGAGATTGCGGCAAAAGCTGATAACCAGAACTGATCGATTGAGCGCCGTCCGGAATGGAGGCCGCGCGATCGGTTGTTGCGGAGTCGTCGCGGGCACCCGGAGCGGTCAGGTTCCGCTTCGCTGCCAACTCCACGGAGACTATTTCAGGGAGCAATTCCATGTCCTCTTCCCCCTCTCACTCGAATCGCGCCCCGGCTCAATTGCTCTATACCAACGGCGGCCCCGTCCAGAGCGGTCGCGGGATCTACATCGAGCGCCAGGCCGATCACGAGCTGCAGGAACTCTGCCGGGCCGGACAATACGGCTATGTCCTGACCAGGCGCCAGGTCGGCAAATCCAGTCTCATGTTTCATGCCGCCCGCACCTTGAAGGAACGCGACGACATGCTCACGGTGACGACCGATCTCTCCAGGTATGGGACCGAGGTCACCGCCGACCAATGGTACCTGGGGCTGCTGGCCGAGATCGCCGCGACGTTGCGGCCGGAGGTCGATGTCCACCAATGGTGGCAGGCCCACGCGCATTTCGGACACCCGCATCGGTTCTCGCTCTTTCTGGAAGAGGTCCTGCTGGCCGGAGTCGAACAGCGAGTCGTGATCTTCATCGACGAGATCCAGACCATTCTCCGGCTCAAATTCGCCGACGACTTCTTCGCCGCCATCCGCGCGATCTACAACGCGCGCGCCGAGGTGGAGGAGTTCCGGCGTCTCTCCTTCGTCCTGATCGGGGTGGCCAATCCGAACGAGTTGATCTCCGATCCCAAACGCACGCCGTTCAACATCGGCCGGGCGGTCGAATTGACCGACTTCACCTTCGAGGAGGCCCGGCCCTTGGCCGAGGGATTCGGACTCTCCAGCCATGAAGCGAGGCGGACGCTGCGGTGGGTGCTCGATTGGACCGGCGGCCATCCGTTCCTGACCCAGAGATTGTGCCGCGCCATCGCCGACGCGAGGCGCAGCCGGTGGTCCCAGAGCCAGTTGGCCGACCTGGCCGGCGAGTGTTTCCTCGGACAGGTCGAGCAGGACTCCGAGTTGCGGGCGCTGCGCGACCTGCTGGCCAAACGCCCATCCCCCGCCGGAGAGCGCGCGCCGGTGAATTGGAAGAGGAAAACCCAATATGCGGCGGCGGGCCTGTTGATCGCCCTCTCGTTGACCACCGTTCCGTTGAGCGTCGAGGCCTGGAACCGGAAGAAGGCGGCCGAGCTGACGGCCCTCTCGGAGCGCGAGGCGAGACTGTCGGCCGAACAACAGGTGAGAGCCGCGGAGACGGAGCACCAGAAGGCCCTGAGAGCGGCGAGGTCGGAGCGGGAAGCCAAACGGATCGCGGATGAGTTCCGCCTGGAGGCGGATCGGAAGCGGGCGCGCGCCGAAGAGTCGGCCCGGGCCGAGCGCCTCACTCAACAAGAGTCCGATCGACAACGAAAGATTGCGCGGTCACGCGAACTGGCCGCCTATGCCAGGTCGGAGCTCCAGCGCGATCCCGAGACCAGTTTTCAACTGGCGGCCCGAGCCGCCAGGCAGGCCGTCACCGAACAGGCCGTGGAGCTGCTGAGAGAGACGCTGCCGCAAACCTTTCTGCAAACCCAGCTTCAGGGCCACTCCGGACCGGTCTATAGCGCCGCCTTCAGCCCCGACAGCCGGTGGGTCATGACGGCGAGCGCGGACCAGACGGCGCGCGTCTGGGAGGCCGCCACCGGCCGTCCCATGGCCGTTCTACAGGGGCATACGGCCGAGGTCTGGAATGCGGCGTTCAGTCCCGACGGCCAGCGAATCGTGACGACGAGCGGCGACAACACCGCGCGGATCTGGGAGGCCGCCACCGGCCGCCCTCTGGCCATTCTACAGGGGCACACCGATCACGTCACCGGCGCGGTCTTCAGCCCCGACAGCAAACGGATTCTGACCTCCAGTCTGGATCAGACGGCGCGGATCTGGGAGGCCTCGACCGGCCAGCCGATGGTCACGCTGCAGGGCCATACCGACTATGTGTTGAGCGCGGTCTTCAGTCCCGACGGACGGCAGGTCCTGACCGCGAGCGGTGACCAGACGGCACGAG
>DATEFT010000230.1:0-2638 GCA_035280505.1 Blastocatellia bacterium
GGCCGCCGCCGTCGATCGCTGGGACCGCATCACTATCTGGTAGACGCCCGACGCCCGCGTGACGAACTCCGGTTCGAACACTGATGATTCCTTGTCCAACGGAATGAAGTTCAGAACCCATTTGCCGTCCGGTCCCCGCAATCTCATCGCGACCCCGATGCCGTGTTGCTCGATAAACAATTTGACGAATTGACCGGCGGTCAACGTCAGTTGATAGGTGTGGGACTGGTCTCCCGCCAGCTCGGCCTCGACCGGTCGGCCCGGTTCGAGCGGCTGAACCGCGGTTGGCGTGGTCTGTCCGGCGGATTGGGCTGAAGAGGCGGTTTGAATCCAGACCGATGACAGGCCGATCAACAGGACGAGGCTGAAGTGCCCTCTCCACCCACGAAATCTCCGGGAAACCGCCCCCGGAGCGAATGACTGCACCATTCCGGCACCTCCGTTAAGGTTGAAGACTGGATCTTTGAATCAGAACTGAACCCGGCTCCCTGAATTCGCCCGACCGAGGAACGCTCTCGCCTGTCGCCACCCCGGGTCGCTGGAAAAGATGATGCTTGCTGTAGCGGATTGATCCTATCGCGACTGGCCATCTGGTTCAAGTTGCGCCCTCGGCCGACCGGAACCCGCCAGGACTTCCAATACTCTGTAGATTAGAGCCGGACCGGCCCTGTTTTCCGTGAATTATTGCCAATACTGTGCGCATTTGTGGTACATTTAAACAAGCTTCTGATTGATACCACTCAATTCAAATAAGGATTTAAAAAACATCACAAATAGCGGTCGAAACATCCGTCAACTTTTTCGGCGGGGAGTCCGAGGGGCCTCTGCTGAAGATCACAAGGAAAGGACTCGACATGGCAAGAGAGACACGAAGCATCGGCCGGAAGTGGCTGGTTGGATTTAAACTCTGCTGCTGTCTGGTGTGGCTGGCTTCGATCGCCGGAGCGCAGACCATCACCGTGAACAACAGGCTGGCGAACCTGTATGCGTACGACCCGTTCCCGAATCCCTGCCCCGGCGGCATGACGGTCTCGAACATCCCGTCCGGCTTTCACCTTGAGCGGCCGCATGCGGTCTTCAACTCCTCGACCAATCGCTGGGTGCTCTGGGCTCATTACGACAACAGCAACTACACCACCGCTTCGGCGCTGGTGGCCACCAGCCCGACCCAGTGCGGGCCGTACACCATCTCATCGATCTTCCAGCCGCTCGGGCGGCAGGTGCGGGACGACTTTCTGTTCAAGGACACGGACGGAACCGCCTATTTCATCGCCGCCTCCAACAAGAACGGCGGCGCCAACGACACGATGGCCATCTTCAAGTTGACCAGCGACTATCTGGCCGTCGACTCCAGCGCCGGCATGACCTGGGTCTTCGACGGAGCCTTTCGCGAGGCCCCGATCGTGCTCAAGAACGGTTCGACCTACTTTCTGTTGACCTCTCAGGCCGCCGGGTGGTTTCCGAGCCAGGGGGCTTACGCCACCAGCACTTCGATGATGTCCGGCTGGTCCGCGCTGTCGAATCTGGGCAACAGTTCCACCTTCGGCGGTCAGAATGCGCGACTCAAGACCATCCAGGGGACGGCGACGACCTCCTATGTCCTCGTGCTCGACCATCTGGGCGGCAATACCGCCAGGGACGATGGGGCGCTCTGGTTGCCGCTCACCTTCAGCGGAAACACCGTGACCATGAACTGGTACACTTCCTATCAGGTCAACCTGACGACCGGCGCGCTCACTCTTCCGCCGATCACCAATCTGGCGGCGGGGAGGCCGGCGACGGCCAGTTCATCGGCGGCGGCCAACCCGCCCAACCTCGCTGCGGACGGTAACTACGGCACCAGGTGGATCGCCTCGGCGGCCGCCTGGCCGTCATGGTGGATGGTGGATCTGGGGGCGGCCAGGGCCATCGGCGAGATCGACATCTCCTGGTACATGGTCAAAGGTTCGGAGGGGTACTATCAGTACCGGATCGCCTACAGTACCGACGGCGCCAATTTCACGACGCTCGACCGGACCGACAATGTGACGTATGGATTCACCTCGGATCAGGTCAATTTCTCGGCCCGTTACGTCAGGGTCGAACTGGTCAACGCCGTCCTCTGGAACAATCCGAACAATTGGTACACGCCGCAACTGTGGGACGTCCGGATCCTGCCTCCCGCTCAGACGGTGATCAACGTGTCGAACAACAGCTTTGAGGCGCCCGCCACCGGCACTTACGCCTACAATCCTTCGGGCGGCTCGTGGACCTTCAGCGGCGCGTCTCCGAGCGGCTCCGGCGTGAGCGCCAACGGCAGCGGCTTTACCGCCGGCAATCCCGCGGCGCCGCAGGGGACCCAGGTGGCCTTTCTTCAGCGGACCGGAACCATCTCGCAATCGATCGGCGGTTTTGTGGCCGGGCGGACCTACACGATCACGTTCTCGGCCGCGCAACGGGCCAATAAATCCGGCGGCCAGCCGGGTCAAACGTGGAACGTCGTCGTCAACGGCCTGACCGTCGCCAGTTTCGCTCCGCCTCGGACCGCCACCGGCTATGAAGACTACGAAGCCACCTTCACGGCCACGGCCACGACCAATACCATCGGGTTCAGCGGCACCAACCTGAACGGCGGCGACAACACGGTCTTCATCGACAA
>DATEFT010000231.1:0-9133 GCA_035280505.1 Blastocatellia bacterium
TGAGCCAGAGCCAGCAGACGATCATCACGCTGCGCGAGCAGATCGATCAGCTCAACCGCACGATCACGCCGACGATCGAGTCGTTGACCAGGCAGCAGAACGAAGCGAATCAGAAGATCGGCGAGTTGAGCGAACTGCTCAAGGCGACCGAAGGCAAGAACACCGAATTGCAGAAGATCCTGGCGGAGATCAAAACCCAGATCAGTGACGCCGGAGACCGCACCCGGGAGCTGAAGAGCGCCACCCAGACGGCACAGCAGCAGATCACCGAATACCGGAAGATCGACCCGCAGATCTTGAAGAGACTTCAATCCCCCAGGCTTCAACCAAAATGAGTGCTTTGGTCACAACATAGGTTTACCGACCGCGAAACACGCGAAAGACGCGGAATCAAATACTTTTCGCGTGTTTCGCGTGTTTCGCGGTTGAGCGTCAAAAGCCTTCTTTCCGATCAGAATTCGACCTTCAGCTTGAATTGGAAGACTCGCGGCAAATTGGTCTGCGCGGTGGCCAGGCCGAAACTATTGCTGGTCGTATTGGTGTTGAGGCTTCCCAACCGAACGTTATTGAAGAGGTTGAACGAATCGGCCCCGAAGACCAGCCGCAAATTCTCGTGGAGCTGGAAATTCCGGGAGAGGCTCAGGTCCTGGTTGAAGAAGTGCGGGTTGCGAAGTCCGTACGCGCCGGTCGCCGGAGTGGTGCCGTAAGTATATTTCGCCGGATCCATAAACGCCCTCTTATCGATAAAGGGCTTGACCTTTCCGTCCCCTTTGAGCCCCGCCGGACCGGTGAAATTCGGATTGTAATCGGCCCAACAGGTGCCCGCCTGGGGGACGACGCAGTTCGCGGTGAAGGGGCCGAGCGGCGTGCCCGACGCGAACCGGGTGATGCCGGAGAGCTGCCAGCCGCTCACGATCGCGCGGGCGATCTGGTGATCGGGGTTGAACCGCTGCCCCTTTCCGAGCGGCAGTTGGTAGGCGTAGAAGGCGTTGACGAGGTGCGGCTGATCGGTCGTCGAGAGGCTCTTCTCCTGAAGGTACGCGCTGCGATTTCCGTTGATGGTGCCGAGCGCTTTGCTGAACGTATAGTTGAAATTGAAGGTCAGCCCGCGTGAGAGGCGATGCTGGACGGACAACTGCAGCGCATTGTAGTTGGATTGACCGACATCGCCGTAGACATCGGTGACCGTGCTGTACTGTGGGAACGGGCGCAACATCTGCGCGATCGATCCGGCGAAACCGGGGAACGGCAGGTCGATTCCCGGCATCTTGGCCTGGGCCGCGGCCAGGCTGCCCGGGGTCGTCGTCAGCGCGCTGAGCGAATCCCCCAGGACCAGGTATTTGGGATCCAGTTGATTCGACCAGATGCCGCGCCCGCCTCCGCGCAATTGTTTGCCGTTGCTGCCCACGTAGGCCGCCGTCACGACCAGCGACGGGGTGAGGGAGCGCTGAACCGAGAGATTCCAATTCTGATAGCGCGGCGGCTGGCTGTCCGGATCGCCGTAAGTCACGGTTCCGCCCGGCACGAGGGGATCGAGGAAACCGCTCTGATAGGTCTCTCGGTAGATCGGCCCATTGTCATAAGGCGGGATGCCGTTGTCCCAGAAGAGGGCCGGAGCGAACGTTTGGCCGTTCGGGTTCGTGAGCGGCACGCTGGCATTGATGCCGGTTAATCCCGTCCCGATGCGGGCGCCGTCCCGGCCTCCGACCGCGCCGCTGCGCGAGTACATCATTCCGTAGCCGCCGCGCAGCACCGTCTTGTCGTTGAGGGCGAACGCGAATCCGACGCGAGGACCCACAGCCCGGTAGTAGGTGTTGATCGGAGTGCGGCAGTGGCAACTGAGGGCATCCGGCGCATAGTTGCCGCCGAATCGCAGCGCGCCGGGGCGTCCTCCGGCGGCCGGGTTCGGAGCGGCCGGATCCAGGTAGGTGAAGCGGTCCTCCGCCTCCGTGTACGGCAACATGAGATCGTGGCGCAACCCCAGATTCACGGTCAGACGCGAATTGACTTTATAGTCGTCGGCCACCCACCAGGCGTAGCTGCTGAACTGAGCCACCGTCAAGACGAAGTTGTCATCGTTGAGGGTCGCGTTGTTGAGCGCCCCCAGCAGATAGCTGGCGTAGGCATGGCCGCTGCCGCTGATGATGCTGCCGTTGCCGTCGAAGCCGGCGGTCTGAGCATTGCTGAAGCTCGTCGTCAACAGGCTGCCGGTGTCGTTGGTCTTGGTCCGGTCGGAGGTCCGCTGGTATTGAAAGCCGAATTTGAACGAATGCTTGTTCTTCGCCCAGAGGAGGCTCTCCTGGAGCGTGTAGTTGTAGTTGTTGTCCTCGAAGTCCCGGGAACCGGTCCCGCGCCAGCCCGCCGGCGCATTGGGTCCGGTGAACGCCGCCTCCAGGAAGGCGTCGCTCGCATCGCCCGCCGGCAGGCCTTTGAGCCCCGAGATGGTCGACCACTTACCGTCCGAGGTGGCGTTGGTGATGGGCACGAAGAAGTGGTTGTAGCCGAAGCTCACCTGGTTGACCAGGTTGGAGTTGACCGTCCAGTTATGTTTGACCTGGATCACGGTCGGGATTTCGGTGACCAGCCGCGTCTCCGTATACGGCAGCGGCAGCACCGTTTGGGGAACGGTGGTACTGATCTCCCGGTATGGACCCGGCTGGCTCCTCTTGCCATGGGTATAGAGTCCCGAGAGGCGCTGATTCCCCGTCAGGTTGTAGTCTACTTTGGCGTTGAAGCTGTCGTTGTTGTACGCCACCGGCACCGACCCCTCGTAATTGTCCGTGATCTTGGAGTTGGTCGGGAGGGGCAGCAGGGCCTGATAGGCTTTCGAGATCGGTGAAATGCGGTAGTCCGGAATCACGTTTCCCGAGAACGCCGTTCGCGTGAAGCCGTTGCCGAGGGGGGCCGTTGTCAGCGGGTCGTAGATCCCCACGCCCAGTTCGCTGAAATCTCCCTGCCGCATCTTGAGAGTCGGCACGGTCGCGGACTGCGTGGGGCTGGTGACTCGATAGCGCCAGCCGTCGTAAGAGAAGAAGAAGAAGAGCTTGTTCTTGACGATCGGGCCTCCGATGGTCCCCCCGAATTCGTTCTGATGCTCGATCGGACGGACGGTCGGGAAGAAGCCCCGGGCGTTGAGCGCCGTATTTCGCAGATGCTCGAACCCGGATCCGTGAAAGCGATTGGTTCCGGATTTGATCGTGTAGTTCTCCGAGCCCTGCCCGTTGAACTCGACCCCGGTGCCGCTGGTCTCCACCTGAAACTGCTCGACGGCTTCGACCGAGACTCCGAGGCTGATGGTCCGGCCCTCGCCCTGCTGGATCGGGTCGGTGATCGGGACGCCTTCAATGAAGACCTCTTTGGAGAATCCCTGGGCGCCGTTGATGGTTCCCCAGCGATTCCCCTCCGAGACTCCGGGCAGCAGAAAGATGAAGGACCCGGGATTTCTGGGGCCCTGGCCGATGCCCGAGCCGGCGACGGAGGTGCCCATCGCCAGCGGCAAATTGGTGTAGAGTTCGTTGCGGATGGTGGTGCCGAGACGAGGGTCGGAGGTGTTCAACTGCGCGGGCGCCTCCGAGATGGTCACGGTCTCGCTGGTCGTGCCGATCTGCATGGTCAGGTTGAGCCCGACCGTGCTGAGCGCGTCCACGACCACTCCGGTCTGCTCGAGTTGCCGAAAGCCCGTCGCCGAAGCCGCGACTTTGTACTCTCCCGGCGGCAACGGGGTCAGCACATAGAGCCCCGCGGCCGTCGCCTGGCGTGTGGTCTTGACGCCCGTGGCGATGTTGGTCGCCGTGACGGTTGCGCCGGGGATCACTGCCCCGTTCGCGTCGGTGACGACTCCCTGGATCGAACCCGTCCCGCCGATCTGCGCCAGCGCCGCCGGCGCGGCCGACAGCACCAGGGCGCTCACCAACACGAACCACCGAGCTGCAATCGCGGATTTCCTCTTCATCATAATGGACTCCTTTTCTCGAGACACCGGCACCGGTCCAGGTTCAGAACTGGAAGCGGACGGCAAATTGGAAGGCGCGCGGGCCGCCGGTTCCGAAGACGCCGCCGGCCGTCTGGACCGGCGAGCCGAACGACGACGACCGCAGATAGCCCGGTTCCGTCGGAAGGTTGCTGTCGCGGACCAGCGTGTTCTGGAAACCGGAGTAGTTGAGTGTGCCTGAGCCGCGGATGTTCGTGACGTTGAAGAGATTGAACACCTCCGCGATCCCTTGAATGCTCATCCGTTCACGTAGTTTGAAGGTCTTGGTCAAACGCAGGTCGAAGGCCTGGAAACTGTCTCCGAATCGCAGATCGTCGCGAACCAGCGGCAACCGATCGAGCGGCGCGAGTCCCGCGTTGTATTGGTTGAGGAACGCGTTCAGCTCCGATCCGGTGCGGAATTGCCGGCCCCCGGCGTTGCGCTGGAGGACCGGGATCCGCGAGGCGCCGTTGGGCAGCACGATGTCGAAGGGAACGTCCGAGGCCAGGGTGAAGATCGGCGAGATCTGGAGGCCCCACTTGGCGTCGAAGACTCCGGCGAACGTGAAACGATGGCGCTCATCGTTCGGCACCGGCCCCTTCTCCAGCCGCAGCCGGTTCGGATCCAGCGGCCCGACCTGAAACGGGATCTGGTCGTCGTTCGAATAGTTGGACGATTTGGAGAGCGTATACGAGGCGTTGAAGCTGAAACGATTGGAGAACCGTTTCTGCGCGTTGAACAGCAGCGCGTCGTACCAGGTCTTGACCGACGATTCGATATTGACGATCGAATCGTTTCCGGCGACCACGGGATTGAAGACAGTCCCGATGGAGCGGCCGATGATGAAGCTCGAACCGAAGGAGTGCAGCCCATCGACCGAGATCGTCAGGTCGCGCATGATCTCGCGCTGGACGCCGAAGCTGAACTGCTGCACGTAGGGCGTGTCCATCTGGTTGTCGATGATGTTGATGCCGACCGCGCCCGCGCCGGGGATCAACGCGCCGGCGAGGGGATTTTGCAGCGTCGGCGTTCCGGGCAGGAAGCCGCCCGCCGCGTTGAGCTGCGAGCCGTTGCGCACTTCGAGCGGCAACGTGCGCCCATCGAGCAGACGTTCCAGGAGCGGCACTTCGAGCACGACGCGATCGTAATAGATGCCGTAGCCGCCGCGAATCGAGGTTCGGCCGTCCTTTCCCGGCGCCCAGTTGAAGCCGATCCGTGGGCTGAAATTGTTCTTGTCCTTTTTACGCTGACCGATCACGAACGGGCGCAGGATCGGGTTGAGCTCGGCAAAATTGGCCAGGTTCTTCGTATTCGTGTCGAGTTCGTAGCGGAGCCCGAGATTGAGCGTGAAGTTGGGCCGCACCTTCCAGTCGTCCTGAATGTACGAGGCGACGAATTTATTGTCCAGGTCCAACACCGTCGGGGGCCGGTTGGGCGCCACCGAACGGATCACCATCGTGATCGGAATGTCGAAGTCGTTGACCTGTCCGTCGCCGTTGCGGTCCTGGGCGGCGAAATCTTCGGCCAGAAAGATGGTGCCCGATCCGAAGAGATCGAAGATCGCGTCGGCGTCGAGCTTCTGGAACTCGCCGCCGAATTTGAGGGCATGACTGCCGGCGATCCAGCTCAGGTTGTCGCGGAACTGCAACCGGTTCTGACGGGTGCGCTGCGGAATGCGAAAATTGCCGCCGTCCTGCACCGAGGGGAACCGCAATTCGTTGCGCCCCTCCACGAAGGTCGGAATCCGGTTGATGAAATTGTTCTCGTGGAAGACGAAATCGTTGAGCAGGCGCGGCGAGAAGGTGTGGGTCCAGTTGTAGACGAACGACTGGTAGTTGTTGAAAGAGTGTTGGCGGTTGTCGGCCGTGCCGATCGGCAGGCGGAGGCTGCCGCGATCGATGTCGTTTTCACGCTGCAGCGAATAGCGGACGCCCATCCGATCGTCGTTCGACGCCTGCCAGTCGCCGCGCCCCGTGAGCAGGGTATCGCGGAGCGGCGCGGGCGAGAAACTGGTCAGGACGGACCTCGTCGTGAAATCGCGGACGCCCGTCAGGACCACGGAGTCCTGTTGGCGGTTCTCGAAGGCCGTAAAGAACCAGGCCCGATTACGTTTGATGGGACCGCCCAGCGATCCGGCATACTGTTCGCGGTCGAAACTCGGCCGGCCCAGCAGCTCGAGGGACTCGCGACTGAGAGTTGACGGCAGCGCCGAGAACGCGTCGTGACGGATGAAGACGGCGGCCGAGCCGTGGAAGTCGTTCGAGCCGCTCTTGCTCAGAATGTTGACTGCCGACGAGGCCGACCGGCCGATCTCGGCCGAGAAGCGATTGGTGATGATCTGGAACTCCTGAATGCCGTCCTGCGGGAAGTTCTGGAGCGTCCCCCCGACCACGTCGTCATTGTTGTCCGCGCCGTCCACGGCGACGTTCCCGCCGCGCCCGAGCTGGCCGGCGGATGAGACCTCGATGCTCCCGGTCTTGGTCGGATCGAAATTCGGCGCCGGCCGGTTGCCGGGAAGCAGGAACGCCAGGTCCAGGAAGTTGCGGCCGTTGAGCGGCAGGTTCGCCAGCGTCCGATCGGAGATGGAACTGGCCACCTGGGAGGTCGTCGTATCGACGCCGAGCGCCTCGCTCGCCTGAATCTGGACGATGGCGGTGGTGCTTGAGATCTGGAGCGAAACGTTGACGCTCGGAATCTCCCCCACTCCCACCGAGACATTATCGACCACGGACGTGGCGAAACTCTGGGCCTCGACCCTGATCTCGTAGACCGCCGGCGCGAGGTTCTGCAGCTTGTAGCTGCCGTCCTGGCCGGTCGAGGTCGTTCGCGTCTGCCCCGTCGCTTTGTTCTTCACCTCCACCTTGGCCTGCGCCACCGCCGCGCCGTTCGGATCCGACACCAGGCCGCTGATCCCGGAGGTTCCCAACTGGGCCCACGATTCCGGACAGATTGAAAGCGCTAAGATTAGGAACAATAAGAGCCTAGTTACTGTGGCTATTCTTTTCATTGGATCTCCTTATGAGACTACTGGTGGTAACTCTTAGTTGATTTTGAGGTATCCGGAGGAGCCTGCGCCGGTTAATACTGGGTTGCCGACCGCCCGACCGACGAAACACGCGCAAGGTCGCCGGTTCCGCCCGTTCCATGTCGTTCACGGTCTAGAATAATGATCGGTGTGGATTGTAAACGGCACAGCCCTCTCGGTATCGAAACAAATGATTTCGTCTCATCGCCAGCGCAGCCTGTATCTCTGATGATTTAGACCTCTGAGTCTATTTCGCGAGATGCCGGGACATCTGAGGGAGCATCTCAATAGACTGTTCGAGACCAAGGTACGAGAAGGTATTTTTGACAAACTGTGAACCCGCTAGTTGATACCATAATAATGCCGACCGGTAAAGAGGACGGGCCGGTTCAGCGCCTCGCCCTCAGCGCTCCGGAGATTAAGTTGTTTGGATTTTGAGATTCCATCCGCGAAAGACGCGAAAGCCGGATAATTTCGTGTATTCCGCGTCTCGCGCGGTTTTGGAGAACTGGGAAGAGGAGATCATTAGAATATGGCACGAGATCGATGGGGGCGATGGGAATCGCTCAAACACGAGGCCCTCAATCTTCAGCGGCCGGCCGGCCGCTGGATCTGGGCCTTGATCATCGGCGGCTGTCTGCTGACCGGATGGGAGTCGCGGGCGCAATCGCCGTCGAAGGATCCGAAAGAGGGGACGGCCCAGATCTCCGGACGTGTCACTCTCAAGGGGGCGCCTCTGCGCGGCGCGACGGTCATCCTGCGGCCCTCCCGGCAATCCGGGGGCGATTCGGTGCTGCGTTCGAGGACCGATGAGCTGGGGGCTTTTCGCCTGACCGGGGTCTCGGCGGGCCAGTATCTCCTCACCGCCATGGCCGCCGGATTGGTCGCCCCTCTCGAGCCCTCCTCCTCCGGGATCGCGGGAAGAGTCGTCAAGATCTCGGAGGGTGAGAACCTCGAGAACCTTGAGTTGGTGCTCAAGCGCGGGAGCGTCATCACGGGCCGGATCACGGATTCGGGCGGCCGCCCCCTGATTGAGGAGGCCGTGCGATTGACGAGGCTCGACGAGACCGGCCGCGCGACTCCGCTCGACGCCGTCCGTCTCTTCAGGATGTACCGGACCGACGATCGCGGCATCTATCGTCTTTACGGGCTCCCGGCCGGGCGGTACCTGGTGAGCGTGGGGGGCGGACCGCGATTCGGAGCGGGCCCGAACAGTAAAAACTATCCGCAGACCTTCTACCCGGACACGACGGATGAGCCGAAGGCCAAAGTGATCGAACTGGGTGAAGGCGACGAGGCGACGGGCATCGACATCTCGGTCGGTGAGCTGAAGAGCTTCTATCAAGCCCTCGGGCGCGTGATCGATGCGGAGGATGATGAACCGCTGGACGGCGTCGAGATTCAGATCGGCGCCGCTCGGTCCGATCGCAACGGCTTTACCATCCGGGGCGGCGGCGGGAATCGTTCCGGATCCAAGGGCGAATTTCGTCTAAGCCGCCTGGCTCCCGGTCGATATGCCGTGTTTGCGGCGGGGAGAGAAGCCTCGGAATATTACAGTGACCCGGTGACGTTCGAGGTGATCGATAGCGACGTGAAGGGGCTCGAGATCCGGGCGAAACGCGGGGCCACGATCGACGGGGTCGTCGTGGTTGAGGGCACCGGCGATCCGGCGGTGCTCGCGAAACTGCCGTTGTTCGGGCTCGCCGCGCAGGTCGGGTCGAACCAGGGGCCGATGCCGGCGGTCCTCTCCAGAATCAGCGCCAACGGGAGTTTCCAGCTCACCGGGCTCTATCCGGGGAGGGCGCAACTTACGCTGGTGACCTATGGGGGAGAACGCGAGTTCACGATCGTTCGACTTGAACGCGGAGGGAACCTGCAGCCGGCGGAGATCGAGATCGGGCCGGGCGAGCGGATCCAGGGGCTCCGGGTGATCGTCCGCCCGGTGCGATGAGCGGCAGATGAACTTGAGGAGGGACAACCATGACGACCAGGCTCTGCCTTTGGCGTGTTTCGCATCTTTCGCGGTTCGGATCTGAGGTCTCAAAGAACCCAATTTCCAAAGCCCTCGGGGTCTGGCTGACCGGCCTGGGCGTTCTGATCGTGGCCTTCGGATCGGCGCGTGCACAATCCGAAGGCCG
>DATEFT010000232.1:0-3325 GCA_035280505.1 Blastocatellia bacterium
AGCCCTCGACCTCCGTGCTCTTCTTCGTCAACCGCAGGCCGTCATACACGATGTAGATGAGATAGGCCGCCACAATCAGCCAGTCGAGCCAATGCATGCTGTGACCTCGTTCGATCGTCGATCATTGGAATTTTCGCGAAAAGACCCAGAGTCCCGCGATCACGAGAATGGTAAACAGGATGACAATGAGATAGACGAGATTCCAATCCTGGTCCTCGTCCGAATCCGGTCGGCGGTCGTTCATTATTATTCCTCGAGCCACGGAAGATCGTCGGCGAGGTTCGCCCGCCAGTGATGGAGGGCTCCCGCAACCTCCGATTCGACCTCCCGCGCTTCGATTTCGAAGGGAATCTGCAGGTATGCGTCCAGCCGCGACATGCGGCGCCATCGGTTCTTGAAATAGGCCAACAGGTACAACGCCCGGAACCGCCAGGTCCCGTATTCACGATACTGGCGGCAATGGGTGATCTCATGCGCCAGCAGCGACAGGCCCTCGATGGAGCGGGCCCGATAGGCCCCGGGCACCAGGTAGATGCGGCAGCGGTCGGCGTAACCGCGCGGCTTCCCGACCACGTACCAGGGAATGCCCTCGCAGATCACGATCCGTCCCAGGTCGAAATCCGGAAAGAATGGCGCCAGCAACAATCTAGTCTCATCGGACAGGGACTCGGTTTTGTTCATCATCTTTCGGCGCTCAAGCCTCCCCGCATCGCGCGGACCAGCAGTTCGGCGAAAAATTCGACCAGCGGTTGGGTCAGCATTCTGAAAGCCGCCTCGAAGACGGTCGCATATCTCGCCAGCGTCTCGGCCTCGGGCGAGACGATCAACGGCGGCAGCGCCGCGCGTTCGGTATAGAAACCGGCGGCCAGAATGGCGGAAGGTTCATTCCGGGCGGGAAACGGATGCAGATCGAGCAGCCGCAGATAGACGACCGCCGCCTGCTCGACCGGATGCAGTTCGTTGAAGCCCGGCGTCGTGAACCAGTCGAAGGCGTGATCGAGCATCCGCGGCAGCAGGATGACCGGCGTCGGATCGTGCAGAGCATGGATCGGCAGCGGCTCGGTCTTGCGCAAGAGATCTTCCGTCCCGGCCGCGCCGAGCAGGGTCCCCTGCAGTTCCAACAGCCGCCCGGTGTCGAGTCGGGCGCCTTCCTCCCGGGCCCAGCCCGAGACCAGATTCGCCGCGGCCCGCACTCGCGGTTCGTCGAGGCTCTCGCCGGCTCGCGCCCCGAGGTGCAGCAACCCGGCGAGCTGTCGATCACGCAGGTCCGCCTCGAGGGCCGCACCGGAATCGGCCGCCGTTAACGATACGCGCCAGGGCTCTTGTGCCCGGGCCAACAGGTCCTGCCAGGAGGCCGAAGACCTCAAATTGTCGCTGAAAACCGGAAGCTCTGCTTTAGACATAGAACATAATTGAACGATCACCGGGACGCGTTTGCCATCCGTCCGCCCACCCCGCTATAATGCCCGCTTAAAATCCCGTCATGCAAGCGACAACTGCGAAACATCGGATTTGAGACCCGCATCTTAGTCGGATGTAACCGAAAATTCGAAACCTCGGAACTTTGACAGGAACATATGTCACTTAATCTCAATGGGATCATTGCCGCGGTGCCGACGCCCTTCAATCAAACGGGGGACGTCGATCTTGAAAAGTTGAAGAGCAACATCGAGCACTGGAATCGGACCGATCTGCGGGGTTATCTGATTCTGGGTTCAACCGGGGAGTTCCCGCACCTGACCACGGATGAGAAGTTGGCCGTGATCGAGACGGTGCGGGGCGTCGTCGCTCCCGGCAAGCTCTTGATGGTCGGAACCGGGGAGATTTCGACCCGGCAGACCATTGAGATGACCAGGAAAGCTCACGATCTGGGAGCCGACGCGGCGGTGGTGATCACGCCCTTCTATTACAAGAAGGTTCTGGACGACGAACATCACGAGGCTCATTACCAGCGCATCGCCGATGCCGCTCCCATGCCGGTGTTGATCTACCTCATCCCACAATTCGCGGGCGTCTACCTCATGCCTGAGACCATCGCCCGACTCGCCGAACATCCCAACATCATCGGCCTGAAGGAGAGTTCCGGTGATCTCTCCTCACTCAAGGATCTGTTCCGGGAACTGAAGACGAGCGACTTCAGCGTCATGCTCGGCGGACCCGGAATCTTCACCCAGGGTCTGGAACTGGGCGCCGCCGGGGCGATCTTCGCCATCGCCGCGCTCGCTCCCAAGGCCTGTCTGGCGATCGATCATGCGCATCGCCACAACAACTATGAGCATGCCGAAGACCTGCAGAACCGGCTGACCAAGCTGGCTCGCGCGACCAGCGCCAACGGCGTCGGGCATCTCAAAGCGGCCATGGACCTGACCGGCATGTACGGCTATCTGCCGCGCTCGCCGTTGCCGATCCCGACCGCCGAGGAGCGCGCCGAGATCACGCAGGCGGTCGCCGCCAGCGGCTTCTTCGAACAGGGCGCGGACGGGCAATGGGTGGAGATCGAACACCACGCCGCGCCGCAATACGCCGATTAGCATCTGCTCTGGGATTCACTTCATGGAATCGACATTCGGAAGAGGACCGGCTCTTCGTGTCACTTCGTGTAGCCTATAATTCGTGTATCTTAACCAGATGGTTTAGAGGGACCGGAAAGGGGGAAATATGACCAGCGACGCGATCAGTTTCAGCGATATTCCGCGGACATCCAAACTCTATCGGGACTTCCTTTATGAGTTTCAGCGGGTCGAGCGGTTTTATGAATCCGAGGGGCGCGACCTCGAATCGCTCGTCAATCGCGCCCGGCGCGTGGCCGAACAGCGGTTCGCGCGGGAAGCGGTGGCCGACGTGCTGCTCGATCAGAACCGCGCCGCGCACGCCGGAGAGGCCACCCTGGCCAATCTGGAGCGGCTGCGGGAACCGAACTCCGTCGTCGTGATCACCGGCCAGCAGGCCGGACTCTTCACCGGACCGCTCTACACGATCTACAAAGCGTTGACCGTCATCAAACTCTCGGCCGCCCTGCGGGAACGGGGCGTCAACGCCGTGCCGATGTTCTGGGTCGCGTCCGAAGACCATGACCTGGAGGAGGTCAACCATACCCGCCTCGTCAACCGCGAGGGGCAGCTCACGACCATCACTTACACCGGCGCCCCGACCCATGAAGGCAAGCCGGTCGGCCACGTCAAACTGGGGACCGAGATCGAGCGGAACATCGAGGAGCTGGTCGCGGCCCTGCCCGAATCGGAGTTCATTCCGAAACTGGTCGAGGATCTGCGCGGTTCGTATCGCCCCGGCGCCAGTTTCGCCGAGGCCTTCGGCGAGATGATGA
>DATEFT010000233.1:0-7199 GCA_035280505.1 Blastocatellia bacterium
TGAATAGTTGCCCTGAAGCCTCCACCGGCGGGTGAGCCAGAGATTGGCGGTGGCCTCCAGACCGTAACTCTCGCCCCGCGCCTGGTTGGAGAAACGGTAAGGCGTGACCAGACGCAGGGGCGGCGGATCGGACTGGAAGAACGGCTGATCCGGTTCAATGGTGGTTAACCGGTCATAGAGATTGTAGAAGGCCGCGATGTCGAGTACGAGTTTTTTGTCCGGTCGCACGCGGTAGCCGAACTCATAAGCGCGGAGTTCCTCGGATTTGGTGCGCGAGTCGCCGAACGCGATAATCTCGATGGGCGTGCCGTCCTCACCGGAGATCGCCCTGAAATTAGATCTGAGGTCTTGATCGTAGCGCGCGGGGGTTCTGACCGCACGTGAACTCGCCGCCCAGACTGTTTGATGGGCGTTCGGCGTCCATAACAACCTGGCGCTCGGCTGCAGCTCGAAACCGGTGTAATCATGCCGCTCCAATTTGGAGCCGATCGTCAGCCGCAGCCGATCTTTAACCAGCGTCAAAGCGTCCTGCACGAAACCGCTGAAGACCTGAATGCTTTTCCCCTTGGGAATATATTGGACCGGCGTTCCGCTGTTGCTGCTGGTTTGATCCACGATGAGCCGATAACCGAGCCCGTACAGCAGGTCCTGTCGGCGTCCGAGCGCGAGACGATGCTGGAAGTCGAAATCGAACGTATCGAACCGCTGCCCCAGGTCGCGGATCTCCTGCCGCGCTCGATTGAAGTAGACCTGCGCCGCCATGTCGGATCGCTCGGAGAAGACGTGGCGCCAGCGTGCCAGCGCGTTTCCGCCTGTGAATTCGCCGGGAGTGAGGGTGGGCGGCGCAAAGAGCGCGACGGGAGAGAGCACCAGAGAGGTCTCTCTCAGCACATGATCGTAGATGTTTCCATGGAGGCTCAGCGTATCGAATTCGGATGGCTTCCAATCCATCCGCCAGCCTCCGGACAACATGTGCTGCCAATCGTGCGTATGGCGGCCGGAAGCATCGACCAGGCCGTTCCGGTTGGAATATTTGGCGTGCGCGCGATAGTAATTGCGGTCACTGATCTTCCCGCCGTATTGGACGAAGCCAAAACCCGACTCTTCGGAACCGCCGCCCGCTGTGATCCATCCGCCCTGCGTTTCTTGTGCCTGCTTGGTGATGATGTTGATCACGCCGTTGACCGCGTTGGCGCCCCACAGCGTGCCGCCCGGGCCGCGAATGACCTCGATCCGCTCGATATTTTCGAGCGGCAGATCTTGCTCCTCCCAGTACACGCCCGAGGTCTCCGATGAGTAGATGCTTCGTCCGTCGATCAGCACCAGCAGCTTGTTGGCAAATCGTCCGTTGAATCCGCGGGCGCTGATCGCCCATTTGGTGCCGTCGATTCGCGCGACCTGGAGCCCGGGGGCCAGTCTCAACAGCTCGGGGAGATTGGTGAGGCCTGAGCGGCGGATCTCTTCTTCAGTGATGACATAGATCGCGGCCGCGGTCTGAAAGAGATTCTCTTCTTTCTTTGAGGCCGAGATGACTTTGATCCTCATCAACTCCTCAAGACTTACCGTCGTCAGGTCCGGAGTGGGGGACGGAGACTGGGCGGAGAGCGGAGCCCTCGCCAGAATTATGATGGCCCCGATTAAACAGGCATACAGTACACGCTTCATGAAGGTTCCTTTGATTCGCCCGAACGATCCGCAAATTCCGGCAAAGTCAGAAGATTTGAGCTACGGCCGTCGGATGAATAGAAAATCGCCGCCTTCGTCGTTGGCTCCCTGGATCGTGCCGTAGAGCGGAGTCTGTTGATTGGGACTGTTGTTGATCACGGCTTCACGCATGCTGACGAAGAGGCTGTTGGCCAGCAGAAAGGGGTCCCGATTATCCGTCAGGCGTTTGATCAGGTAGTCGATGAAGACGCTCCGGTCGGGCACACTCTTCAGGGCGCCGCTGGTGATCGCTTTGCGGCTGGTGAGTTTGAAGATCTCCTTGATCGCGATGGAGGCCTCGTCGGTCAGGCCGCGCGTCTTGAATAACCCTCCGCTAAAACAGGCGTCGGAGATCAGCAAGAGATGCTTCGCCTTGATGCCTTTGACTTCGTCGCGCAGGTCGCTGTTGGAGAACCATTGCGCGGTCGAATCCTGCTCCGCGTCGCTCGGCAGCCAGTATCCCTGGTCCTTATCCGCGTTCCAGTCCCCGTGGCCGGCATAGAAGATCAACAATTGATCGTTGACGGTCAGCCGATCTCTCAGCTCTTTGAAGCTCTTGAGCATCTGATAGCGGGTGGGATTGGCGAGCTGCGTGACGGTGGCGGCCTCGAAGGTGTAGCGTTCGGTCAGGACCTGGGCCAGGCGCCGAACATCGTTGAGCGGATTATCCAATTGCGGAATGCGGCGGTCTTGATACTTCTCCACGCCGATCAGCAGCGCATAATAACGGCCGGTGATCTCCGGCTGGGCGGCGGATCCATCCGCCGCCGACGTCCCATTCCACTGAATCGTCAGGACCTCCTCGGCCGGATTACCGAAGATATCGACGGCGGCGACTGGAATTCGATTCTCGCCGACTTTTAAGAAGACCTCGGCTGAAAATCTGCCGCCGGCGTCAAGTGACGCGGGTTGCCCTCTCACCGTCACCTCGCTCACTCCCGATTCGTCGGTGGCCAATCCCGCCACCCTGATCTTGCTCCTCCCGCTGACGCCTTGCCCCCGCATCATGTTCGGCTCGGTAATCGTGATGCGAGGCGGCGTGTTGTCGCGCGGACTGGATGCCGGGCGCGGCGGGAGGGCCGGTCCGGGCGCCGGCGGCGGCGAACCGAACGAGATCGGGCCGTCAAGGTTCAGCACGAACGGGCTGCTCTCGCTGCTGCGGGCGCTCTTGAGACGGAGCACGATCTCCTGTTGACGATCGAGCAGCAGGACGCCCTGCTCGGGGCTGCTCGATGACGCTTCCAGCGTCAGCAATGAGCGGCGGCCGGCATCGAGCGCCTCGACCTTCAGATAGGCGAATCCCTGGGCCTTCTGCAACTTGACCTTGAGGGAGATCTTTCCGGGGCCCCCGAGGAAGCTATAGTAGTAAGCGGCATCGTCATGCGCGGCGATATTTCCGCTCAACTGTTTGCCGGTCATCGGCGTGGGCCGGGCACTGTCGGTCGATTGGGCGTGCGCGGCCTGCCACCAGCCGGCGGCCAGCAGCAGGGTCCCGATCATCGACATCATTGAAAAGCCGCCCGATCTTTCCAGCCTCCGGGCTCGCGGCGAGTAAGACGATGTCCGCTTCATGAGATGACGCTCTCGATCGGCCTCAGGCCCGATCCCTTTAGGGGCGTTTCTTGTGGATCGGTTGGGCCTTGGCGGGCGGAGCCGCCGGATTGGAAGGCGCGCTCTCCGAGAGTTTGAACGCGTAATCGTCCTTCTGCGGAGCCGGGTTGCCGGCGTACTTACCGACGAGCATCTGCGGCTGCACCTCGACGATCTCCACCACGCCAATATCGTCGAACAGTTTGCCGATGACATGGCCCTCGCCATCCTTGACCTCTTTGCGCAAGCGCCGAATCTTCCATTTGTCGCCCGGCCGCATGCCGGTTGTGGCCGACAGTTGAATCGAAATCTGCGTCCCTTCGACATCGATTACGCGCCCTTCGTTCGCCGAGACGGAAGCGGCCTCTACCACGGCCCGCGGGGACGGAAAGGACGTCGCCGCGGCAGGCACCGGTGTCGAAGCCGAAGCCTGGACGGAGCCGGCAATCACGGCGCGGTCCCTATTCGGAGTCTGTGGTCCATCCGGAAGCTGCAATCCGCTGGCCTTCTCTTCGAGCTTCACGACGAACTTGCCGACGGCATCCAGGGTCGCCTTGTTGAGCAACTCCTGCGCAAAGTCGTCGTCGATCTTGTCGTCCATGGCGCTGGTGATATCCGAACCGCTGGCCTTTCCATCCACGGTCGAGGAGTCCATGATCTCGGTGGTGGCGGCATTGATCATTTTGAAGAGGATCTTGACGTTGGCATTCCATTGACCGCGATAGGGAGTCGACAGTTTGCCGCCCGGCATCCCCCCGGTCATCCCGCCCAGGACCCGTCCGAGTTTGGGCTTGTTGATCTTATAGGTATCGACCTTGCCGAGAATCAGGATCTCGACCCCCTGGACTTTGCCGAGTTGCACCTTCTTGTCCCGATCGAAGAGTTCGTCCTGTTTATTCAGCCCGATCTCATGCATGACCCGGGCCAGTTCTCCCTCATCGCGTTCGAGCAGGGTATAGATCTTGCTCTCTCCCAATTTGACCACGGCCAGATCCGTGACCCGTTTGCCCTCCTGATGGCCGGAGAAGTTCAAGACCGCCACTCGCGGCTTACGCTGCGCGAAGGTTCCCTCGCTGAATCCCAGACCCGTTAAAATTAAAAGAGAAAGAAGCATTAATCGGATAGTTGTTTGACTGTCACCCATAAAGGATCCTCTTCAGGCTACTGAATTGTAGTTCGCAGGAAAAAAGTTGTCTGACGTCCGTCCTGGCTGATCCGGACATCCGGTTAATCAAGGTCTATTTGGTCTTCAATAACTGTTTTGACGGGGACGCCGACCTCTTTACACGAATGGACGGCCGTGTGATTGGTATATTTGCGGAGCTGCGGTATTCGCGATGGGGAATCGCGTGCGTGATACGTTGGCTGCGCGAGACTAAGATCTTCGGCTCATCGTCACAGACCCGAAAGCCGCCACGACTATAGCATGATTTTTCCATTCTGTGGCAAATATTGGAGAGGATTAAGCCGGTTGCGGATCAGGCGAGTATTCTGGAAATTAAGCTCTTTGGAATTTGGGGGGCCAACCGCGAAAGACACGAAAGCCCGAAAGCTCGATGATCTCGCGTCTTTCGTGTCTTTCGCGGTTTCGAATCAAACTTCTCGGTCTTACTGGACCGTTTCGAGAACGAGGCTGACGGCCTGCCAATCGGTCTGACCCAGGAGCTGCTTCCCGCCGGTGCCGACGCCGCGGGTTTTGACATACTCGAAGAGGTGGTGATTGCCCAGCCGGTCGAAGATCTCGTCCCACGTGTAGTCCTCTTTGTCGCCGAGATTGAGTTTCGATTTCGAGAGGAGCGCGATCACCACGTCCCGGCCCAGCGGCGGTTGGGCGACGAAGGCCTCCGTTCGCGAACGCGGGACCCGCAGGGTCTCCGTGGCCACCTGATTGTTGTTGTCTCCGGGAAAGGCGTTGTTCGGGAAGATGCAGGTGGCTCTATTCTCGCTGCTGAAGACCAGCAGGTAGAGGAAGCCGCCGGTGTTGGTGCGGACCTGATACGAGATCCGGTCACCCAATCGAAACTGGCGTTTGTTCGGATCGACCTCGACCGAGATTTTGATGGTCGATCCGGGATTTCCTTCGGCCAGGACCTGCGCCATCTGCGCCGCGCCGAAGAGCGGCTGGTCCTCCAGCGAGACTCCGGTGGCGCCGCAGATCACTTCGAAATACGGCTGTTGCTCGCGGTACAACTGTCCGGTCTGTTGCCATCGCGCGATGTTCCCGGCGATCAGGCGCTGCAATTCGTGCAGGCTCGGCGGCGGCTGGCCGGGCTGCTGGGATTCGTTGAAGGCGTATGAGAGCGCGCCGCGAAATTTCCCCGGCGCCACCTGGATCGGATAGGCCCGCTGCCAGGCCTGCGCGGCGGAGAAGATGACGATGCCGGTGTTTTTGATCTGCGGGCGATCCACCACCATGTTGAGGTCTCGCGATCCGGCGCCCTCTCTTTTGAGCGGTTCGACGGCATAGTCCGCCGTCGAATCGCCGCCGCGCGATCGCGTGCCGGTCTTCGCCAGCTCCGCAAACTCCTCGGGGCTCGGCAGGTACTTCGGATGCGCATCGGCGCGGGCCGCCTGGCTCTCCCGGCCCTCGCCGATTCCACCGCGCGAGATCGTTCCCGAATGGCACGAATCGAAGAGCATGACCACCATGCGGCCCGACAACTCGCCGAGCATCTGATCGAAGACGTCGTCGCGGATGAGGTTATTTCCGTTCCGGTCCACGTCGTAAGGCGCCAGCGCTTCGTCTTCGTGGTCCTCTTCATCGCCGCCCGGTTCGTCCTTGACCCGCGTCCCATGCCCGGAATAGAGGAAGAAGACTCGATCCCCGGGCTTGGTCCCGGCGATCAACCAGTTGCGAAATTCGCTCACGATCCGTCCGGCGGTCGCTTCCGCTCCCAGCAGCAGATGAATCTCTTGGTCTCGAAATCCGTACTGTCGCCGGATGAAGTCCCGGGTGGCGACGGCGTCCTCTTCCGATCCGGGCGTCGGCTGTTGCGGAAAATTTCGATACTTGTTGATGCCCACCAGCAACGCGCGGCCTCTGGGCTGCGCCGGGTTCGGGTCGCCGGTCTGGGTTCCGGTCGTGTTCGGCGACGTCAGGGCCAGCAGCACGAGGCTCAATGCGGCGTAGATCAGTCTTCTCTTCATTCCTTCTCCTCTATCTTCCATCTTCGACTCGCGGCGGCGCCGTTCGCTATTCGTGGCTCAGGGTGATTCTGATTCCGATCGGTTTGCGCATCGTCTGGGCCGCCGCGACGCCATACGCATAGCTGGCGTCTTCCCGGATGCCCGGCACCAGGCTGAAGTCCTTGCCGTTCTCGAGCGAACGCGAATTCAACTCGGCCAGTTGCTGCTCGCTCTCCGGCGCGGGACGCTGTGCCGTGCGGTCGGCCCGCGGCTCGGTCTGCAGCGGCAGCGACGAGAAGACGAAGGTCAACTGCTCCCTGCCCGGATTACGATCGAACTCCAACCAGAGGTCGCCCTGCGGGATCGCATAGTCCTTCGTCTTGGAGACCAGTTCCGCCGCTCCCCGATACGGATAGAGAAGCTGCAGCGCTCCGGTCGAGCCGACGTTGATGATTCGGACGTAGGCCTTGAAGTTGGTCTCGAAATGGAACTTGACCCGGTCGCCGGCGCGGAAGGGATGGTTCAACGGCACCTTGCGCGAGACTCCGTCGCGCTTCAATTCGACGGTGATCCTGACGCCGGGACGGCCCTGCCTCGCGTCGCGGGCATGCGCCAAGTACAGATTCTTGGCGGATGGCTCCTGCCCTTGCGCGAGGGCGCTCAACGAACAGGCGCTCAGGATCAGTCCCAGCAGCGAGCCCGGTAGTAAAATGGACAACATCGGTCTCTTCATTTTGCGGTCTCCTTAAAAGTAGGTCACGGGATGAGGACGTTTTATG
>DATEFT010000234.1:0-8781 GCA_035280505.1 Blastocatellia bacterium
AACGATTACGAAGAACTCGCCAACTGTTACTTCCAAGTAATCCCCAAATAATAACGGATCAGTGGCGCGGGCGAGCGCCAGGGAACGGGAGATGGCCGTCCGGATGGCGCTCGGCGCGTCGCGCGGCCGGTTGATCCGGCGGCTCCTCTCCGAAAGCCCGCTGCTCGCCGGCCTGCTGGTGCTGGTCGCCGGTTTCGCGAGTTTCGTGCCCGCCGCCCGAGCCTCGCAGGTCGCCCCCCTGACAGCAAAGTCAAAATCCGACCTTTTTCCAGGCTCTTCAAAAATAATCAAACAGCGATTGACCTTTTCGATCTCGGTTCCGGCCTTAAGTAAGTGAAAGCGACAAGAGAGACCTTCTCCCTCAGCCAGACCTGAAGGGAGGATCCATTCAAATTGGACTCTAGACGTTTCTAGACTTCTCTAGACTTCTTTGAGGAGGGCTAAGTGTCGGGATATACCCAGGACCATCGGCATCTTAAGATCTTCACGCCGCTTGGAACAGACGTGCTGTTGCTGCGCAGTCTGCAGGGCCAGGAAGGGGTCTCGCAACTCTTCCGGTTCGATCTTCAACTGCATTCGGAGGATCACAACATCCAGTTCGATGAGATCATCGGCCAATGGGTGACGGTCTCGATCGACCTGCCCGACGGCTCGATCCGATTCATCAACGGGATCATCTGCGCTTTCACGCAGTGCGGATCGTCTCCGCTGGAGAACGGGCAGACGCCGACGGTCTTCTCCGACTATCAGGCGACGATGGTCCCCTGGCTCTGGATGCTGACCCGTTCGAGCAATTGCCGGATCTTCCAACACCTGACGGTGCCCGAGATCATCACCAAGATCTTCAAGGATCATGGCTTCTCCGACTTCTCCAACCGGCTCTACGGCAATTTCGAGCCGCGCGAATATTGCGTGCAATACCGCGAGACCGATTTCAATTTCGTTTCGCGCCTCATGGAAGAGGAAGGCATCTTCTACTACTTCGAGCACACGGCCGAAGCCCATACGCTGGTCTTCGCCAATCGGTCCAACGAATTCAAACCCTCGCCCTTGAACCCGCAGGTCAGTTACTCCTCAGTGATCGGTCTCGAACCGGGAATCCAGGCGATCACCGAGTGGCGCCAGAGCCAGGAGGTGCAACCGGGCCAGTACACGCTCACCGACTACAACTTCGAGAAGCCCGGCTTCAATCTCGCCTCGACGGTGACCGGAACGGACGAGCGGGGCATGGAGATCTACGATTACCCCGGCGAGTATCTCGAGAAGGGCGACGGCGAGCGGTTGGTCGGGATCCGCATGGAGGAGGAGCAGACGTTTCAGATCGTCACCAACGGGTCGAGCACCTGTCGGGGCTTCACGCCCGGATCTCGGTTCGATCTGCTCGATCATTACCGGCGCGATTTCAATCAGAGCTATGTGTTGACCTCGGTCCATCACACGGCGGATCAGGGGGCGAACTATCGAAGCTCGAACGAGGGCGCGGCCGCGGAGTTCACGTACACCAATCGCTTTCAGTGCATTCCGCATGCGACGCCGTTCCGCCCGCCGCGGCTGACGCCCGTCCCGATCATCCACGGCACTCAGACCGCCGTCGTCGTCGGGCCGGCCGGCGAAGAGATCTACCCGGACCAGTACGGAAGAGTCAAAGTGCAATTTCACTGGGACCGCGAGGGCGCCCACAACGAAAACAGCTCCTGCTGGATTCGCGTCTCGCACCCCTGGGCCGGCAAGGGGTGGGGCGCGATCTCGATTCCGCGGATCGGCCAGGAGGTGATCGTGGAGTTCCTCGAAGGCAACCCCGATCAGCCGATCATCACGGGCCGCGTCTATAACGCCAGACAGATGCCGCCCTTCAGCCTGCCCGGTTCGATGACCGTCAGCGGAATCAAGTCGAACACGCACAAGGGCGCGGGCTACAACGAATTGTCGATGGACGACACGGCCGGCCAGGAGCAGGTGACGATTCACGGCCAGTTCGACATGAACACCACGGTCGAGCACGATCAGACCACGACCGTCCATAACAACCGCACGGACATGATCGATCAGGACGATTCGGAGACCGTCGGGGGCAACCAGACCCACACGGTTCTCAAAAACCGGACCATCATGGTCAACGGCACCCATACCGAGATCATCAAGGGAGCGACCACCATTCTGGTCACGGAAGGCCCGTCGGTGATGGACGTCATGGCCGGAACCCACCTGCATCACGTCAAACAGGACGTCAACGAATGGTACGACGCCAACCAGCAGACGGTCGTGGTCGGCAACATCCTGACCCAGGCGCTGACCGGCCAGATCTCGATCGGAGCCCAGACCGAGATCGTGCTGCAATGCGGCGAGAGCCTCTTGATCCTGAAAGCGGACGGGACCATCACGCTCTCCGGCGTCAAGATCAACATCAGCGCCGACACCGAGGTGAAGACCGGCGTCGGCAACCAGAACACCGTTTTCAATCGCTCGAAAGTCGAGACCTCCGGCGCGGCCATCAATACCTCGGCGGTCGGCATGCACGAAATCTCGGGGGCCTTGATCAAGATCAACTAGAGGCGGCGATGCGCAGGCTGTTGGCGACCATCAGCACACGGATTCAGGGCTTCGTAAACCAGAGCGAGCATGTGGCGCTGGCGGTCGGCTGCGCCTCGGCCAATACGATGCCCGTGATCAAGATCATCGAAGGACTCGAAGAGGCCGCGGTCTCCGAGTGGTTCTGGATCTTCCGGCACGACTTCGAGGACCCGGTTCAATACGCCTCGGCCGTCGTGAACGATTTCTCCGTCCGGCACGAAGCGGTGCGGTTGAGCATGCAGCAGGAAGGGATGCCCCCCTGGCCGGCGATTCCGGATCCGATCCTCTCCGAAGAGACGGCGCCCGAACGGCGGCTCCGTGAACTGATGGCCTTCTCCCGGCGGTTGCTGCCGGTGCCCAACGGCGGAGCCGTGGTCTGGGTCTACTTCCCGTTCAATCTCCGCCGTCCCGGCGCGTTCGCCGCCCTGATGATGGAGGTCATGAAACACGAGTTCCCGTTTCCCTGGTGCCATCATCTGCGGGTGATCGTTCGCGACGATCTCTCCGACTGGAGATTCAAGGGCGCCGTCGGCAAGCTGCCGCGCTGGCAGTGGTACGAGCCGGACCTGAGCGGCGAAGCGGTCGAACGGAGCCTGGCCGAAGAGGCCGCGGATGAGAACCTCCCGCTCGCCGAACGGATGAACGGGCTGCTGGTCATGGCCGGAATGGACTACTCGCACCGGCGATACCAACCGGCGGCGGAGAAGTATCGGCTCCTGCTCAAATATCACGAGGCGATCGGCAATCATCCGATGACCGCGCTCGCTCTCAACGGGATCGGCGAGGTGCACCGGGAACTGGGGGATGACGAAGAGGCCGGGAGATGTTTCGAGATCGCCCTGGTCCCGGCGAGCGCCGGGAAAGATCCGCCCATTCCGATCTGGCTCAACATCGTCTTGAACCTGGCCAACCTGCGTTTCGAGCAGCGGCGCTGGGCGGAGGCGGCAGGCTACTACGATTCGGCCGAGAAGCTGGCGACGCTGGCGCGCAATGCCCAGGTCAAGATTCGCTCGCTGGAGAACGAAGGCGTCTCCCAATCGATGCAGGGGAAACATGCGGAGGCGATCGAGACCTGGCAGCGGGGAGCGATGATCGCCGAGGAGTTGAACGAAGAGGAGTTGCGCCGCAGCCTGTTGAAGCGTCTGTCGCAGATCTATCGGGAGACCCGGCAGGTGGAGAAACATCGGGAGACGGAAGCCCGACTGGTCCCGCTGGGACGGGCAGGAGACTGAAGAGATGTCGTGGTTTGAGAACCTCTCATTGGCCGTCGACCAGAAGGCGAGCGGCGTCACCGGCGACCGCACCTCGGGCTGGGATCGCGCGGGGAACACCTGGTCCGCGATGTTCGGTTCCGGCGGAGAGGCCGGGCAGCCGGGCGTGCTCGGAAATATGGTGAAGTCGTTCAGCGACGCGGGCAACGCCTGGAGCGACATCGGTAAGGCGACCGGAGATCCGCCGGTCCCGCCGACCGACGCCGAGAAGAGCGCGCGAATCGTGCGAGCCACCCAGCAGAGCGTGGGAGCGGCGATAAACGCGATCGGCATGGGACAGGACATGCTCAATGTCGGGTTCGCCAACCTGACCGCGCCGCTGGCCGCGTTGTGGCCGAGCATGCCGGCGGCCACCCTGACCTGCCTCTACGTGGGATTCCCGCACGCCCACCTGCATCCGCCGAGCCTGGTGCCGCCCGCTCCGCCGGTTCCGCTGCCCAGTCTGGGCCCCGTGCTGTTGGGGACGTGCGTTCAGGTGCTGATCAACTACCTGCCGGCGGCCCGCGCCGGCGACATCGGCTGGGCGCCGACCTGCGGCGGGTTCGCCGCCTGGTTCGAGATCAAGACCGGTTCATCGAACGTCTTCATCGGCGGTTCGCGAGCGGCGCGGATGGGCGATATCTGCATGGCCTGCGCGCCGGCCACGAGCCCCCGGGCCAAGTTCGCGGGTCAGGCCATGGCCCGCGTGGGAGCCCTCGCCGGAAAGGCGGAGGTCGCGCTGGAGGTCGCGGGCCTGGCGGCCGGGGCGCTCGGAGTGGCGGCTGACGCCGCGGAAGCGGCCGTGGAGGACGATCAGGCGATGCAGAACGCGCTGATCCTGTCGGCGGCCATGGGAGCCGCCCAGATGGCGGCCGATATCGCGGCCATGGTGATCGCGCGAGCGATGGGCACCGATCCCGGGGTCCCGCCGTCGATCGGCGCTCTCGTCATCGGTCACCCCAACGTGCTGATCGGCGGTTTTCCGATGGTCAATATTCCGAATCCGATCGACCTGCTGCTCAAACGGCTCAAACGTTACAAAGCCAAGCCGACGAAGCCGGAGCGCCATGGAGCAGGATGTAAAGCCTGTCAAACAGGGGGCGGAATATGAACCGATGCCAGCACCATCCCGAACTGGCCGAACGGCTGGTGGGCGACCCGGTCGATGTGGTCACCGGAGCCAACGTCGATGTCAACTTCGAGTTCCAGTTGCCGGGCCCGCTCCCTTTCACCTGGCGACGGCATTACGACAGCTCCAAGAACGATCGGATGTTCGCGCTCGGCTGGGGCCACACGCACGAATATGACCGGCGCCTGCAGTTCGATCTCGACGGCCTGCGTTATCTGGGGCCGTTGGGCGCGGCGATCAGTTTCCCTCCGCTGCTCGACGACGGCCGGCAGTGCGCGGCGGGCGGTTTCGTGTTGCAGCGGATCGACGCGCAACGCTACCGAATCTTCGATCCCTCCGGCCCGGCCATGGAGTTCGAATTTCGAGACGCTCAAGTCTCCACGCCCGTGAAGGCCTTGCGGCGGGGCCAGGCGTCGATCACGTTCGGGTACGGACCGGGCGGGCAGTTGGAGAGCATCCGGGATTCGCAAGGGCGACCGATCCGCGTCGAGAACGATGCGAAGGGCCGGATCCTGAGCCTGGCTTTGATCGACGCCAGATGGCCGGCCGGGCGAGTGTTGATGTCTCTCCGTTATGATGCCGAGGGTAACCTGATCCGAGGCACGGATACCTATCACAATTCATTCAGCTTCAAGTACGACCGGAATCACCGCCTGATCTCGCGCACCGACCGGCGCGGCTACACTTTCCATTTTGAGTATGATGCTCGGGGCCGCTGTGTCGGGTCGCGCGGCGAAGACGGCCTCTTTGAAGTCAAACTGCGTTACCTGACCGAAGAGCGCGTCACCATCGTGACCAGAGCCGACGAGGGTCAGTGGACCTATTTCTACGACGAGCACGAGACGGTCACCAGGATCATCGATCCCTACGGCGGCGTTCGAACCTTCAACCGGGACCTCAATGGGCGCGTCACCGAAGAGATCGATCCGAATGGCGACGTGGTGCAGTGGATTTACGGTCCGGCGGGAAACCTGCTCGGCAAACGGTCTTCGCTCGGTCATTTCTCATCCGATCCCGATGGGCCGTTACGCCCCGATCAGCAAGTCCATCGCGTGCCCGCCGGACCGATTGAATGGGAATACGGCGACCTGTCGTCCTGGCTGAGAACAGAGTCGCTTGAGACGGACGAATCGCTCCGGTACGAATTTCGCGATCATGCCCGCCAGCTACTCTCCATCCCGGCGACGCCCGGACGCGGTGAAGAAGAGAGAGGCAAGATCTACGACCTGACCGGCTGCTTGATCAAGGAGACGGGAGAGACCGGTCAGCCGCGCCGCTGGGTCTACGACGCGGGCGGCAACACTCAACGCTTTCATGACCACGACGGCTCCACCTACACCTACGAACACGTCTCCAGTAATTTGCGCAGCCGCAAAATCGATCCGCTCGGCCACGCCATCTTCTACACTTATACCGGGAATGTGCAGACGGCCTCGGTCACCGACCCCGGCGGAACGACGAACGAATATGTCTACGATCTGAAAGACCGCCTCGTGCAGGTACGCCGCCAGGGCCTGCTCAAGGAAGAGTATCGATACGACGATGCCGATAACCTGGTGGCCAAGCTGGATGGGCACCGGAAACAGTTGTTGAGATTCGAGATCGGCCCCCATAATTTGAAGACCGTGCGCCGCCTGGCCTCCGGCGAAAATCACTACTTCGACTACGACGAGCGCGGTTACTACCGGAGCGTCGCCACCGACGATTTCAAAGTCGAGTTCGATTATGACGGGTTCGGCAACCGAATCCGCGATGAGCGGGACGGGTTGGGTGTCAGACACCGGTTCAGCGGATTTCGCCGCCTCGCCGGCACCACGGTGCTGAACCGATTCAAGATCGGTTACCGTTTTGAACACCGCCGTCTGGTGATCACCGACCCGACCGGCAGGGAGCATTCGCTCAGGTTCTCGGATGATGGGGCGATCGTGCGCCGCATGTCGAATGGATCGGCGGAACTGGCGCAATACGACTCCGCCGGACGGTGCCTCTTCAAATCACTCACCCGGAGATATGGATTCGAAGCTTTCTGGACCCGCGCCTACTCTTACTCCGGCGAAGGCGATCTGCTGCAGGTCCGGGACAATCTCAACGGTCCGATCCGTTATGAGTACGATGCCGCCCATCGCCTCAAGTCCAGGCATCTCCACGGAAAGCAGGAGGCGTTCGTCTACGACGAAGCCGGCAATCTGCTGAAACAGCCCGGTCTGGACGGGGTCTCGCTATCCACCGGAAATCGGCTGCGGACCGCCAATGGTGAGGAGTTTGAATACAACGAGCGCGATAGCCTGGCCGCCCGGCGCGGCGATGGTGTAACGGTTCGTTATCATTATGACTCGCGCGAGCTGCTGACTCGCTGCGAAATGCCGACCGGCGAATGGCGCGCGACCTACGACCCGCTGGGGCGTCGAACCAGCAAGACCTTCGGGCCGCGCCGGAACGAATTCTATTGGGATACCGATCGCCTGGCGGCGGAGATTCAAGAGGACGGCAGAGTCAGAATCTACGTATACGCCGATGCCTTCGCCGTCACCCCAATCCTCTTCGTCGAGTATGAAAGCCTGGAATCAGACCCGGCCTCCGGGAGACGATACGCGATCTTTTCCGATCATCTGGGATCGCCGGCCTGGGTTGAAGATGATGAGGGAAAGGTGGTCTGGCAAGCCCGGCTCGACCCCTATGGCGCGGCTCATCTTCCCGGCAATCGCACGGTGGAGTTGCACCTGCGATTTCCGGGGCATTACTTCGACTCCGAAACGGGGCTCCATTACAATCGCTTCCGTTACTATAGCCCGGAACTGGGACGTTATCTGCAACCGGACCCGTTGGGCGTTGAAAGATCTTTAAACCTGTATGCCTATACCGGCAATCCGCTGAAACAGGTCGATGTCAGAGGAGATGAACAACGGGGGTGCGGCAACCAGGGTCAAGGATCGGAGGAACCGGAGAAACCTCAGAAGGGCACGAACGAGGAAGGAACTCCGGCGAGAACCCGACCGAAAGCATGGGATGATGTCGATTTAACCGAAGACGAATTCATCGCGGCTTATCAGGCCCGCTATCCGAATTCGGACCTCAGCAGAGATCCGGACCGACTGAGAGAACGCTACCGGGCGGGAGACCGGCTCCATCCTGAGACCGGAAGGTTGAGGCATCCGACTCCTCCGCTGGAGCCCACCGGGACCAGGACCTTGCCGGGAGAAGGAACGCCCGAATATGAACGGTGGGCGGCTTACGATCCGCATGATCCGAACTCTGTTCCTTGCTTTCCCGCCGGCACCCTGGTCAAGACCCCCGCGGGAGATCGGGCGATCGAGAGCCTCGTTAAAGATGAGCCCGTCCTGGCTTATGATTTCGAGTCACGAAGCGTGGTGCTCAGCCGGATCACGGCGATCTATAAAAATTGGACTCAGCACATCGTGGTAGTGAATACCGATTACGGCCGGTTGGCCTCGACCCTCAGTCATCCTTACTGGGTGGAAGGCGAATCCGCCTGGAGGCCGGCGGTAAAGCTGAAGGCCGGGATGTCCTTGAGACTCGTGGAGGGCGAATCAGCCACCGTCACCGAGGTCGCCACTTACGCCGCCGAGGAAGATACTTACAACTTTGAGGTCGATCGGCAAAATAACTACTTCGTTGGCTTATTCGGCGTTCTCGTTCACAATGGCACCGGAGCGAGCGGCAGGAGTGAAGATAGCAAGTTCGCCGATCCGACGACCTATGAATATGAGATCTACGAAGTCAGGGATCACAATAATCCCGATACAAGTCTGCCGCCCGACGCGGACGGCAACCATCCCGGTAAGGTCATCTATGTCGGGAAAACGCGTCGCG